>NZ_CP197413.1:4273500-4598000 GCF_052161635.1 Lacunimicrobium album | reverse complement strand
CAGTTCCCGGACGGTCATTTCAAAGGGGGCGTCACTCATCAACAAGCCGGGCAGACTTATCGGTTCGACCAGCGTTCATTTGACTTGTTCACACGAACGAACGCCACACAACCACATCTCGAACGCCTCTTCTTCGTCACCGAACCTCGGCGCCTCATCGGCTGCACGGCTGATGAACTCGGGCGAATTCTTTATGTCGCATCGACTGATGTGTCGTTCGAGATCACCAAAGAGAAGTCGGTCAAAGCGTTCTGGAAGCGGGTCAAGGACATTGTCGAACCGATGCAAAGCCTGGACGTGCTGAAGCTGTACCTGGCATCGGGGCAGGCGGGGAATATTTTGTTCGCCAAGAAATGAGCAGGGGAAACAAAAAAACCGCAGCTCGAATGGCTTCGAGCTGCGGTGTCCTGAATTCGGTTTCAGGGTATCGAGATCAGCGGCGTCCAAAGAGATCGGAGGGGCTGGTAAGGCGTGGAACGGCGGGACGAGGAGCAGATGGGTGAGGAGTCGTGAAACGAGGATCGTACTTGTTGTTGTCCCAGTTGCGATCGTTCCAGTGGTTGTTGTGGTCTGGTCGGCGATCAGGGAAGCGACCGCCGGGGTTGTTGGTTTGAATTGGGAATGGGTAAGGCTGGATACGGATCGGCCCCGAGGGGTTTGAAATGTGTCCAGGTTTATTAGGAACCGTCCATGAACCTGGCAGGGCTTGTTTGCGTGGGATGCGGTCAAACATCGCACGGCAGCCAGGTTTTTCCGATTCAAGTCGGAACTGGGCGGAGAATTGTCTTGTCGCTGTTGGGGCAAAAGCTGGTCCTGCGATCGGAGTGAACGTGACCCAGGCGTAGGTCAAACCAACACCCGGACGGTAAAACTCGACGGCAGCATCGCGATTGGGACCAACAGCGGCTTTGGCTTGTTCCATGACAGCCATCGACGTCAGGTTGAAGACGCGATAGCCATCGTCGCTCATTCGAAGAAGAACATCTCCCGGTTGAAGACGACCCACTGCCGAGTAACCGGGGATCAAACCCGTCACTTCCAGTCCGTAGCCGTCGGCCTGAGCGTAAACGCCCAGCAGCATCCCGGAAGTGACATTGGAATAGGGATCGTTGTGATAGTGATTGTGACTATAGCCAGCTGCCTGAGCGCGACCGACACCCAAGGCCATCACGACAACAAGAAAAGGGATTATGGAAGGTTTCATGGCAGCAACTCGATCTGAGGGAATGTTTTCTGGAGAACCAGTTGAATGAACTCGTTCAACCGGTGATGACATTCCCTAACGCAGTTGCAGTGCCGTTCACGGTGCGGTGACTTCGATTCGTCCGCAAAGAATTACTGAGTAAGCATTTATCACAAGTTATCATCAAAACATGAGCGCGAGCAGCGCCGTCACAATGAGCAATTCAAGTGTCGCGACGACACCACTTCGATGTCAGTTTTCAGCTTTCGTCGAAGCGCCCCGTCTTCAGAAAGCGAGCTGTTGCTTCGAGCGGAGTCGAATCGTAGATCAGGAACGCGTGCATCATGCGAATGACCATGACGTCCTTGGCACCGTCCAGCACAGCACTTTTCAGACTGACGGTGCCGTCGTCGTCACCGGGTACGCGACTGGAGATGCCAAACGGATTTCCCATCGCGCCTGCGATGATGCCAAATTCGATCTTCGGGACTCCGAGCTTCTCCACATACGAATCCGGGCCGGTGAGAAGTTGTGGTCCGACTGGACCGACCATTTCTGGAATGAGCGGGGCATCCTGCAACTGATCGGCGAGTTCGGCTCCATGGTTGGGAGTTCCCAGCATGACGAGGCGTTTGACGCGAGGATCAAGCGGCTCGGCTGACAGAGCTGCCCGGCTGACAAGTCCTCCTAAGCTATGGGCCACGACATGAATCGGGTTGTCGCTGGCCTGTGTTGCGATGACCTCACGTAATCCCTGGGCTGCGGTGTCGATGTCGACCAGGGTACTCGGGTAGTTGAAGCAGACGACTCGGTAGCCGTTCTTCTCCAAGGAGTTCGCGAAATGCTCCATGCCGAGGCTGCTTCTGCCGAGTCCGTGCAGCAGGATGACGGTTTCGCGAGCGGCATCGTCTTTTGAAAGTTGCGGATTGACGGCTGCGAGTCTGGCAAGGCAGTCCTCGTGCGTGCCAGCGGCTTCGACGCGATAGAACTCGTCGATCAGGCGAAACTGGTCGTTGCGAACGTCTTTCTGGATTCGCCAGCCGGCTTGTTCACGGAGGTCGAGCCAATGCTGGAGAACTCCAATGGTCTTGGCCCGCGCCAGGACCCGGGATTGCCGGTAGCGCTCTGCATTCAGTGTCTCACCTTCACTGGCCTGCGAAATACGACAGAAACAGGCCAGGGCAAACAGTAACCAGACAATTCGCATCAAGTCATTTCCTGCTGGGATTCGTTGCAGGGATTATACGCATTACGACGCCAGAGCCAACGGCAGTCTTCAGAACTGGACGGTTCGGTACGCGAGGTGCGTCTGGGTGTTTTGTGGTCTGAAAAACAGGCGAAAACCGGGCGTTTTGTTGAGTTTTCACCTCATTGAGGTCCACATCGACGCGGGAAAGCATCATCACTGGTCACCACTGACCCGGGGGAATCCCATGAGAACGAACATCATCTTCATCTGCCTGTTCGCGTTGGTTGTCAGCCAGACAACCTCAGTCTTCGCTGAGACGTGGGCATTTCGCCGTAGCTATTTCAGCCACATTGCTTCGGCTGCCGATTACGACAATCCAGACCTGCCTCAATCACGGACTCCGTATCGGTTGCCTTACATTCCTGAGACACCGGGCTTTTATGTTCGTGGCGGTTTCCGATTCAACTCCACGATCTTGCGCAATGGAAACAGCACGGATCGAACGTTTCGCAACGAAGGGTTTGTTGAGTTCATTCGCTGATCAGACATCTCGTCGAAACGGCAAGTACCTAGTGGGTAAAATCCAGAATATTGAAAAAAGAGTAGTTTCACCGTATGCCCGATTTTAAGCCTGTGCGAATTAGCACTTTTGGTCGCACACCAAATGATTTGCGCCATTAACTTCCACTGTAAGTTGCTTACAGCAAATGCCTTACAAATACAGCAGTTTGCACATGTGCGCGTAAAAATTGAAAGACATCACTACTAGTACGCACACTATTGGACAAGCATCTCATGCTCGCTGAGAGAGCACTGCTGCCCCTGTCAAAGCCACGACATGTGTACCGATGCGTGCGAATAATTCTAGCAAGTCTGATGCGTTCGTGCGCCGATAGCCAACATGTCGGGATACGCCGATCCTCATATTGCTTCTTGTTTTAGGGCCGTTTTATGTCCGCAGATTTTCGTCTCTACGTCTGCGACCGAAATCTTTCGGTCGCGCAGTCTTTTGCTTACGCGATTCAAGCCAACACAACATTCCGCGTCGCTGGGACAGAAAGCGATGGCCAACATCTCGTCGACCAGTTGAAGACGCATCCTTGTGATCTACTCATCTCTGATATCAACCTTGGGTCGATCGATCTCTTTGCTGCCACCGAGCAGCTGCGAGCCCAGGGGATTCAGCCGAAGATCGTTGTCTTGACGGATACCCATGCCGACCACCATCTGGCTCAGTCCGTCCGGATGGGATACGACGGGTATCTGCTCAAAACCGATCCACTCGCCACTATTCTGGACAACCTGCGCCGGATTGCCAGAAATCGATCTGTCTATCCTCACGAAGGGGAAAACAAGGTCTACTTCTTCGATGCCAAGCATGACCGCTATAAGCTTCGCCCGAGCCGACGCTGGATGGATCTTTCCATGCGTCAGGTGGAAGTTCTGAAACAACTGGCGATCGGACACAGCGTCAAGGAAATTGCCAAGACCATGCATCTGTCGCCGAAGTCGGTCGACAGCCACAAGTATCGCATCATGCACAAACTGAATATCCATGACCGCGTTGAGCTGGCGAGATTTGCGATCCGTCACCAGCTCATCGAGCCATAAGGCATTTGTGCTGCTTGAAGATTTCCTTGCATCGATCCCAAAACCGGTAAGAGCCAGCCTAAAGACAATTCGAATCAGCCTGGTCAGTCCTCCACGACCACCTTGATCACTGCTTAAAAGATATGAGGACACCAGGGCTGCCGATGCCAACGGAACAGACGATCGGCTGCGATGACGGACTTTTCATCGCCGTGCAATAAACCGCTTCTCCAGAGCTCATAGGCGGAGACACCGCCGAGATAGAGCGCACCAATTTCTCGAGGCGTCATGCGGATCTGCGCGTCGCGTGATGTTGACTGGCATTCTGCGACTCCCGATTCATCGACGCTCAACAGGAATCGCCCGGTGTTCCATGGGCATTGATCATCCTGACATTCGATGACGAGTTGACCCGACGACGAGTAACGACGTGCCGCAAGCGCTGCAGGCAGATCGACTGGCCGCAGCCAGAGTGAATCCTGCTGCGAGAGTTCCCAGCGTCTGGCTTCGATCGTGCGTGGAATGACAATCGAATCGACGGGCTGATTCCAATAGGAGATGAGCACCGTCAGATCGATGTTCAACAGGTAATCCCAGAGCGCGAGCTCTGCCTGATCATTGACGGCGATCGTCTCGACCAGATGCAGCTCGAGTGAACCGTACCCATTGGGCAGGCGGTGATAGTAAATGGCATACGCTTCAGGTTGGCCAGCCCGGCTCAAGACGGCATGACGAAACGGCGTGGCGCCTTGTCGGCCCTGTGGCGGGTCTGCGAGGATGCGGAACTCCCACCAGTTGGCAGTTCTGGAAAGCATGCCGGGGATGCGAGGTCGTGCGCGATCATAGATCCCCGGCAGAACCTCCCGGGCTTGCGCGGTGTTGATCATCTCGATCGAAACGTCGGGGTTCGATGGAAGGTTCAGCCTGGCGAACGGCTTGAGGACCCTGGCTGTGTGATGGTAGGACGCGACACCATATCCATAGCGCGGATAGATATGCCCTTCCGAAGCCCACAGCCCCGCCATCAGATCGCCACGCTCGCGGGCTTCTTCGAAGTGAGAGGTCATGAGCTGAGTGAGGATACCACGTCGCCTGTGTGTCGGCGCGACGGTGACCTGCGAAACCCCTGAGAGGGGGATGACGTTTCCGGGGACCGTCAGTTCGATCGGATAGGCATTGAACGTCGCGACGACTTTGCCGTCGTCGACCGCTCCCCGCATGCGCGCGACATCCATGACTTTTCGGGATCGCGGACGTTGAGCTTCGCTGATTTCGATGCCGAAGGCGAGCTCCATGACATCCAGATAGGCATCGACTTCATCGTCTTGGATCGGGCGAAATTCTAAACTCATGGGGCGGTCTCCTGAACGCGTGGAAGACTTAGCCGACACGATCATCGGCTGAAGGTTCGTCAGGTAGTGTGATCACGATTCGGTATTCGGGCAAGTTTCGCTCGCGAGAGAAGCGGACTGTTGTCTCAGCGGGCAGATCGGCTGTGGTTTCCAACGATTCCACCTGTTGGCATAGCGTTCGCAGCGTGAAGTTACTTCTAGCTTTACTCCCGAGAGAAAGGAACGCGCTATGTCGACTCAAACGATCAAAGAGTTTCAGAAGTTTCACGATGTCATGGAAAAATTCGATTCCGCGATGCTGGTCAGCAGGACGCTCGATGGCGAGTTGAGATCACGACCGATGGTCATCGCGAAAGTCGAGAACGATTGCCGGCTCTGGTTCATCACCAACCTGTACTCGGGCAAGGTGGAAGAATTTCTGGAAGATCCACACGTCAACGTCGCGCTGCAGAATGGGAGTCAGTATGTGTCACTGAGCGGTGAAGCGACGATTGACCGCAACCGTGCGAAGCTGGATGAGTTCTGGAATGAGTCGTGGAAGACCTGGTTCCCGGGCGGGAAAGATGACCCTGAGCTGGCGCTGATCGGCGTTGAACCGGATCAGGGACAGTACTGGGATAACAGCGGGACCAGCGGGATGAAGTATCTTTATGAAGCCAGCAAGGCGTATTTCAGTGGCACGAAGCCGGAAATCGACGAAGATATCCATGGAAGTGTCGATTTCCGCGAACCTCTGAATTAATTGCGATTGAGACGCTACTCCCAAGGATGCGTCTCCATGTTGCGCTGGTGTTTAAAAAATCCCATCCAGGCGGTCTTGATCGTCTGGATGTTTTTTTATGCCATGATGGGCGTGCACGAATTGGGGCATATCCTCGCGGCGTGGGCGACGGGCGGGACGGTTCAAACCGTTGTCTGGACTCCGTGGTCGATTTCACGGACCGATGTTGATCCGAATCCTTCTCCGCTGGTCGTGGCTGCGGCGGGGCCATTTATTGGCGCACTTCTGCCGTTGCTTCTCGATGCGGTGTGTGCGTGCTGGAACGTAAGCTTACGCCTTTTCCTCGGGAGTTTTGCGGCGTTCTGTCTGCTTGCTAATGGTCTTTATATCGGGATTGGATCGTTTGATGGCGTTGGGGACTGCCGAGACTTGTTAGCGAGTGGGGCGGAGATTTGGCATTTGTGGTGTTTTGGCGGGCTTTGCACGGCAGGGGGAATCTGGCGTTTGCATCGAGTCGATCTTGCCTGGCTGCAGCAAATGCAGAGCCGACCTGAGGAGGCGTGATTTCGGCGCTATAATCTGCGCGGGTTGTGTAAATACGGCGGGCGAATACAGGTCGACTCTTGTCATTCTTGGCTTCTCGGACGAAACTATCCGTATCACGTCACTACTGCGCGAATCGTGCGCCCGCGCTTTCGTATCGCGTTCTACGCTGGTTCGTTTGCGCCGATCCGAGACGATCAACGTCTATAAGCAACGTCTTCAAGCAACGCCTTTCAAGATGGGAACAGCATGGCTTACACCTGGTTGGATCGACTTGTCGATGAGGGAGTCATTACCGCGGATCAGCTCGCGGAAGCAGAAGACGTTGCCAAAAACTCCCGAGGCCAGATCGAGCAGGCGCTTTTGCGACTGGGCTACGTCGACCAGGCCACGATCGCCAAATACCAGGCGCGCGAATTTGGTTATGAGTTCATCGATCTGGATGAAGTCGAAATCCCGACTTACATCATCGATCAGGTGCCCGAATCGGTGGCCCGCGAGAACTCGGTCATTCCGCTGGAAACTCAAGGGGAATCACTCGTTGTGGCGGTCCATGACCCGATGAATTTCGAGGTTCTCGAAAAGCTGCGGTTCATTTTGAATAAAGACATCAAGGTCGCGATGGCGTCCAAGGAGTCGATCGTTAATGCAATCAACCGTCACTATGGGCAAAACGAGTCCGAGTCGGTCGATTCGATGATCTCGGAGTTCACCGAAACCCAGATCGACTTCACCGAGTCGGAACTTTCGGAAGCCGAAGCCGAGGCGGATGCGGACGATTCGTCACCCGTTGTACGCCTGGTCAACCTGGTCATCAGTGAAGCAGTGAAGCTGCGAGCCAGCGATATTCACATTGAGCCCTTTGAAGACCGGGTACGGATTCGGTACCGGATTGACGGTGCCCTTGTTGAGCGCGACAGCCCGCCGCGTCGATTGCTGGCTCCGCTGGTTTCGCGGATCAAGGTTATGGGCGGAATTGACATCGCTGAGAAGCGTCGGCCGCAGGACGGTCGAGTGAAAACACGCATCGGAGGAAAGGAATTTGACCTGCGAGTCAGTATCCTGCCAACGAACCACGGCCAGGCGATCGTCATGCGGATTCTAGATCGTGACAACATTAAGATCGGGATTCGAAACCTCGGCTTCAGTGAGGAAAATTACAAGCGGTTCCAGACCATCATCCGCCGTCCGAACGGAATCTTTCTGGTGACAGGCCCAACGGGATCGGGAAAAACGACGACACTCTACTCGGCACTCGGCGAAATGAACCGACCTGATCGGAAGATCATCACCGCAGAAGACCCGATCGAGTACACCCTGCCAGGGATCAATCAGTGCGAAGTGCGTCACAAGATCGGGCTGAACTTCTCGCGGATTATTCGGGCGATGCTTCGCCAGGCTCCGAATATCATTCTGGTCGGAGAAATTCGTGATACCGAGACGGCGGACATGGCAATTCAAGCTTCTTTAACTGGACACTTAGTTTTCAGTACTCTTCACACGAATGACGCGCCCGGTGCTGTGACACGATTGATCGACATGGGTGTTCAGCCGTTCCTGGTCGCTTCGTCGATTATGGCGGTACTGGCCCAGCGTCTGGTGCGGGTTGTCTGCCCGAAATGCAAGTATCCTTACGAGCCCGATCCCTCTGAAATTGCTGAGTTTATGCTCACAGAAACGCAGCTGGAAACGGCTCAGACGCACCGCGGGAAGGGTTGCAATCACTGTCAGCACACAGGGTATCGTGGACGTAAAGCCTGTCACGAGCTGATGGTTATGAATTCCACCATCCGCGAAATGGCCTTCAACAGCGAGCCGACTCAGAACATCCGCCGGCAGGCGCGCCTGTTCGGGATGAAGACGCTGGTGGAAGATGCCGTCGACAAGGCATTGGCGGGAGTGACCACATTGTCAGAGGCCTACAAGCTGAAGACCGGCGGTCACTAGGCGCACGGGCGACCATATCCGCGCGACGTCGCAGGATGGGAAATCTTCCCGAATCGTTTGCCATTTTGTCTGGAGATGTCTCATAATGAGACGTCAGCCCAACTCACGTCGTGATTCTTCTCTCATAATTTTTCCTCACGACGGGACATGCAGCCTGACTTCGCGGTGCCAAATTCGTTTGCTGGTTATTTCGTTTGCCGGTCACACGTGGTCAACTCGGCCTCGACCACCGTCACACATCACTGATCTCACATCTATTGAATTCGACCAACACCAGGAACACTTCACCAGGGCGTCATAGGAACTCGAGTTTCTTCCGGGCACATTTCATTCGTCTTGTTCGATTTTTCACTGGATCTGCTTGTGCACGAGCGATGCGTTCGTGACATGGGACAGGCGTTGATCTCCAGTGAAAACATTTCCTGCTGAGTTGTCAGCGGAAGTGATTCCGAGCAGGGTTCCTCTCGCGGCGCGTTCTGGCTTGTCGACCGACTTCTTCGTTCGTCACCTTGGAAAGATCTCGCATGGCCTTTGTGCAAATCGACAAACTTCTCGAGACCGTGGTCAAAGAGAAAGTCAGCGACCTTCACATCACCACCGGACAACCTCCTGTCGTCCGGATGGGCGGGCGGATGGTTCGTCTGGAGACCAAGTCCCTGGAAGCAGAAGATACCGTCGCGCTGATGAAGTCGATCACGCCTGAGCGGAATCAACAAGAGCTTCAGGAGATGGGCGGAACAGACTTCGGGTTCGCCTTCGGCGATAAGGCCCGCTTCCGTGTGGCTGTGTTCAAACAACGCGGCCACATCGGGATGGTCTTAAGACGGATTCCCAACGAGTTCCTTACATTCGAGCAACTCGGTTTGCCTCCGGTTTGTCAGGAACTTCTGCACCGTCCACGGGGCCTGTTCCTGGTGACGGGGCCAACGGGTTCGGGCAAGACGACGTCGCTGGCGTCGATGATGAACTTCATCAACGACACGATGGACCACCACGTCATTACGCTCGAAGACCCGATCGAGTATTACCACAAGCACAAGAAGTCGACCTTCAACCAGCGCGAAATCGGCGTCGATGTGCCGGACTTCCCGGAAGCCCTTCGTCGTGCTCTGCGTATGGACCCAGACGTCATTCTCGTGGGGGAAATGCGGGACCTGGCGACGATTTCAGCGGCGATTACCGCGGCGGAAACGGGTCACGTGGTGTTCGGAACGCTGCACACCACCGGTGCCCAGGGGACCGTTGACCGTATTATCGACGTGTTTCCCACCAGCCAGCAGGACCAGATCCGAACCCAGCTGGCGAATGCGATCATCGGCATCCTGTCGCAGGCCCTTCTCCCCAAGAAACCCAAGGGGCTGGTGGCTGCCTATGAGATGCTGGTCGTGACGCCTGCCATCGCGAACCTGATTCGCGAAGCCAAGACATTCCGTATTAACTCGATGATTCAGACCGGACGTAAGTTCGGGATGCAGCTTCTCGATGATGCCCTCTTCAATCTCTGGAAGAACGGGCTCTGCGAGGAGAAAGATGTCATGTTCAAGTCCAACAATCCGGGCGAACTGAAGGCGAAGATTGCAGCCGCCAAACGTGGTCTCCTGGATGAAGAAGAGGAAGAAGACGACGAGGAGGAGGAAGAGGACGACGAATAAGAAATGTTGCTCCCTCGCGGAGCGGCGTCGGTCGGAAGTCGTCAAGACAACATCCTGGTGTGTGGCTCGCGTTTGCGGGCTCACGTCATACAAACCAGTCATCAGTCATTTCTTAAACCCTGTGGTGTAGACCCGGGCGGAATTCATCCGCCCTTCCAGGAACGGTTGAAACGATGGCCAAAATGCGGCTTGGCAAGATTCTCGTTGAGCTTGGTTATCTGACGGATGACCAACTGTGGGACGTTCTGGAAGAACAGAAGCAGTCTCCCGGTCAGCTCATCGGCCAGGTCGCGATCCGTATGGGTCTTGTGACGGATGCCCAGGTTACCGAAGGACTCGCTGAGCAGCACGGGATGCCCGTCGTCAAGCTGCTCGATACGAACATTCCGCCCAAGGTCCTCGAAATGGTCCCGCAGACCATGGCGAGTATCTACAAGATCGTTCCGATCTCCCTGAAAGACGGGGTCATGACGGTCGCGATGGCGGACCCGAACAACGTCGCGGCTCTTGATGATCTGCGAAACTTCCTGGGTGTCGATGTGCGTGGTGCCGTTTCGACGCTGGAAGACGTCGAGAGGAAGATCGAGCAGATCTACGCCAACACGGATGACAGCATCGAAGAAGTCATCAACTCGATGGCAGATGCCTACGGGAGTGATGACAAGAAAAAAGCGCACGACATCGGCGACATGGAAGCGATGGCTGACGCGGCTCCGATTCGCAAGCTGCTGAACATGGTTCTGCTGCTGGCGATCAAGGATCAGGCGAGCGACATTCACTTCGAACCATTTGAAGATGAGTTCAAAATCCGCGTCAAAGCAGACGGCGTGTTGTACGAAATGGTTCCTCCGCCTCGACACCTGGCCAATGCGATCGTCAGCCGGATCAAGGTCATGTCGGATCTTGATATCGCTGAGCGTCGTCTGCCTCAGGACGGTCGGATCGAGCTCAACGTCGGCGGTAACCCTGTCGACTTGCGGGTCTCCGTCCTGCCGACAATGCATGGCGAGTCTGTCGTCATGCGGGTTCTCGACCGTACCGTCATCCAGCTGGATCTCAATAAGATCGGGATGGACCCGTCGATCCTGGCCAAGTTCCGACGGATGCTCAAACTGCCTAACGGTATTGTGCTCGTGACGGGGCCAACGGGGTCTGGCAAGACGACGACTCTGTACTCTGCTCTCAACGAGCTGAATGATATTGAGACCAAGGTCATCACGACCGAGGACCCGATTGAATACGACATTGACGGCCTGATCCAGGTCCCCGTCAATTCCGACATTGATGTCACGTTCGCGAACGTGCTGCGTGCCATCCTGCGTCATGATCCGGACAAAATCCTGATCGGCGAGATTCGCGACCTGGAAACGGCCCAGATCGCTGTTCAAAGCGCACTGACTGGTCACCTGGTGTTCTCAACACTGCACACGAACGATGCCCCTTCTGCCATCACACGGATGCGGGATATGGGTGTGCCGAGCTTCTTGATCACCGCGACCGTGATGGGCATTCAGGCTCAGCGACTCGTGCGAAAGATCTGCACCGAATGTCGAACCGACTTCAATCCCTCTGACGAACTGCTGCTCGAGCTCCAACTGCCTGTCGAGCAGGCCCGTCAGTACAGCTTCTACTACGGTCGTGGCTGCGAGCGATGCAACAACTCCGGTTACAAAGGGCGAACGGGGATTTACGAGCTGCTCGAAGTCAGCGACGACATCCGCGACCTGGTTTCGAACAACTCGTCCGTCGATGAAATCCGCAATATGGCCCGCAGCCAGGGGATGACCACCCTGCGTGAATCGGGCTTGAAGCTGATCTTCGATGGCGTCAGCACGATCGATGAGGTCGTGCGTGAGACCGTCATGGAAGACGGCGATTAAGAGAATATTGACGAAGAGAAGATCGACGCTGTGCCTGGTTTCATACAGGACACAGCGAAAACACATCATAGATTCATTTTTACGGACCATTATCTCGGATCGATTCCATCCTGATCCTGGAACCTGGCCCTGGGCCTGAAGACGGAGATACGCGGCATGCCAACATACATGTACGAAGCCATGGATAACACCGGGCTCGAGGTCAAGGAAACGATCGATGCGACTTCGGAAGCCGAAGCCCAGTCGAAGATCCGTGAGAAAGGCTTTTTCGTCACCAAGATTCAGGAAAAGACGAAAGCCGCCAAGAAGAAGAAAGACAAGAACGCACCCGCGAAAGTTCAAACTCCTCAGAAAAAGAAGACTTTTGCCCTCGGGAAAGTCAAAGCCAAGCAGTTGTGTACGTTCACGCGTCAGCTGTCGACGCTGCAGGATGCCGGTCTGCCGATTCTGCGGAGTCTTCGCATTCTGGAAGGTCAGTCTAAACCAGGGCCTTTGAAGAACTCGCTCATCGGGGTCATTGATGACGTCGAGTCGGGAAACACGCTGTCAGAAGCGATGGCCAAACAGCCCAAAGCCTTCGACAACCTGTACGTCAACATGGTGAAAGCCGGTGAGGCGGGGGGAGCTCTTGAAGTCATTCTCCAGCGTCTGGCCGAGTTCAAAGAAAAAGCTCAGTCGCTGAAACGAAAAGTTCAAGGGGCCATGATTTACCCGGTTGCGGTCCTTTCGGTCGCGACGTTGATCGTGGGCTTCATCATGGTGTTCATCATTCCGAAGTTCAAAGAAATCTTTGCGGACTTCGGCGTCGAACTGCCTCAGATGACGATGGCGCTGATTGCCTGTTCGGACTTCGTTGCCCGTTACTTCTATCTGTTCCCGCTGATTCCGCTGGTCGGGTGGATCTGTATCAAGATTATCCGGAAGAACAAAACCGGGTCTTGGATACTTGACTGGCTGTTGCTGAAGATTCCGATCATGGGACAGATCCTCAAGAAGTCAACGACATCGCGGACCTGTCGAACATTAGGAACATTGATCGCCTCAGGGGTACCGATCCTGGAGGCGCTTTCGATCTCGAGAGACACCGCCGGAAATGCGGTCTTCAAAGATGCGTTCGATCACATCTATGCCGCCATCCGCGAAGGGGAATCGATGGCGACTCCTCTGCGCGAGACGAAGATCGTCGACGACATGGTCGTCAACATGGTCGACGTCGGCGAAGAGACGGGAGCCCTCGATACGATGCTCTACAAAGTGGCTGACGTGTACGACGAAGAAGTTGAAGTTCTCGTCGAATCGCTGATCAGCATGCTCGAACCGATCATGGTCGTCGTGCTCGGTTTGATCGTCGGATTTATTGTCATCGCGTTGTTCCTTCCCCTCGTGAAGCTGCTCAACGACCTGTCGTAAGTCATTTCAAAACCCCCGCCCTCCGTCGTTCCCGGCGGAGGGCGACATCGGGCCACCGATTCCAAGTCCACACTCACTTCCAGCCCCTCTATCAGAAGGCTGATGATCATGTTCCAGACAAACCGAATCCAGAACATCCCGTCTACGCATTCCCGAGTAGGTTTTACGCTCGTGGAACTGCTGGTGACGATCAGTATTATTGCTGTACTCGCGTCGCTGTTGTTGGCGGGCGTTTCAGCTGCTCGGAGCTCGGCGATTAATGCCAGCGTGAAGAGCGAACTGTCAGCGCTCGAGTCCGCATTGGAAAGCTTTCGTGCGGAGTTTGGAACCTACCCGCCAAGCAAGATCATACTGTATGAACAGGCCGCAGACTGGGATCCTCGCAGTAAATCGTTGATTCGATCGATGTGGCCGAAGTATGACTTCTCGGATCGACCCGCTGGCAAAAGTATCTTCGATGATAACGGCAACGGGGATTTAACTGACGATCCCGTTGATGATTCATACGAGCTTTCGGCAGCCGAATGTCTTGTCTTCTTTCTGGCTGGCCCGATCAAAAACGTCGGGACAGTGAGTGCTCCAATTTATCAGCCATTGGGGTTTTCAGCGAATCCTGCTGATCCGTTCGATCGGTCGAGTCAGAATCGTAAGAAGAACTTCTTTGAATTCGATACGGCACGTTTTATTGAAGGAGAGGCCACGCCGGACGGTTTTCCTGCCTATCTGGACAAGTACCCAGGCCAGTCGAAACCAATTGCGTACTTCAGCTCTTATGAAGGTGCAGGATACGAACCATCGGAAGCCGTCGAAGCTGGTATGAAGGATGTCTACCGACAAGCATGGACATTCGATGCCTCACTCGTGTTTTCTCCCTCCCGTTATCCGAATACGCCATGGAAAGAAAAGACCTTCCAGCTCATCTCGCCAGGACGTGATGCTGAATACGGACAGGGTGGCTACTACCGGGAAGGATTCGTGAAACCAACCATTGATCCGGCCATCGGGACGGAATGGGACACATTCATCAACGGACGAACCAATGACGTTGATAACCTGACCAACTTTGCCAGCGGTCAACTCAAATAGTTTCGTTTTCTCGTTGCACTTCACGTCTTTCGACAGGCGGAATCCTATGATCTCCAACTCATCTACATCGCAACGCCAATCGACGGCCGGCTTCTCGCTCATCGAGTTGATGGTCGCGATTAGTATTATGGCCATTCTGGCTGGAATCATCGGCGGTGCTCTGTTTCGCATGAGTACTGTCGCCAAAGTCCGTGCCACACAGACGACGATTCAGAAGATCGACGCCGTTCTCAAGCAGCGTCAAAAAGCAGTCGCCCGGACTTCAGTTGCTCAGTCCTCCTCGACCGCCCTGGCGAATATGACGTCTGATAACATTCGAGCCTATAAGGAAGAATTCCGACGCTGGTTTCCTCAACTGCCAGGAGAAGCCCCGCAGCTTGATCCGGAGAAATACAACCTTCCTGGTGAGATTCTCTATGCCACGATCTCGAAAGGGGCCACGATCGGCAGTGATGAAGTTCAGGGAGCAGAGTTCAATGCCAGCGAACTGGGGGATGTCGATAACGACGGGCTGCCTGAGATCATTGATTCCTGGGGAAATCCAATTCAGTTCTATCGCTGGCCAACGCGATTAATTCGGCCTGATGGTGGCTTAACAGACACCAATGCCAAGGGCATCCTGACCTTGATCATGACGAACATACCGACCAGCGATCTCTTGAATCGCGATCCTGACAATCCACTTGATCTGGACATGCGATTCAAGACTCGTGGAGGCGGCGTGATGACTCTTGACCAACTCGAAATGGCCTATCACACGATGCACCACCGTGATGCGACCTCTGGCGTTGAAGACATGAAAGGGACGTATCACATGCTCTTAGTAATTTCTCCCGGACCAGATGGGGATACGGGTTTGGAGCCACTCGTTGACACAGATGGAAACGGGATTTTTGAAGACACTGAGTTGTCGGATTATCGGACTCGACGCGGGCATCTTGCGAAGCCTCGTGCGGAAGTTTTTGCTGATCCGCTCAATAGCGTTATGAACGACAATATCACCAATCTCAACATTGAGGTGAAGTGATGAGAAAAACACAACGTCAACAAATGGTCCCTGGGAATCGACGTGGCTTTACGCTCATCGAACTCCTGGTCACGATCAGTATCTTTATCATTCTTCTGGCGATCACGGCTTCGGCGTTCAACGTCGGCCAGGATCGTGAGAAGATCACTGGTGCTGCTCGTCAGATCCAGTCAGCAGTGGAAGGAGCGCGCAGCCGGGCGTTCAAGCTACAGCGACCGATCGGCCTGCGCTTCAACATCGACCCCAGTGATCCGACGGTCAGCCCGTCGATGATTTATGTGCAACAGCTGGAGCCAATTACTGGGACGCTGGATGTTGGCGGACCGTCCCTGACTCCAACAGATACCCCTGACGAGTATGGATTTAGTGAAATCCAGATCCGAACTGTTGATCAGCTACCGGATGCACCAAATGGTGATGTCGCTCCTAAAGATGGTTATTACGACACAACATTTGCCCATGGCGATTTAAATGTTTTGGTCAACGCAGTAAAACAAGGCTTGATTACGCCAGGCGTTACGATTCGCATTCGCGGAGGTAGCACTGACTACGGCGAATATACGATTATTTCGCATCCCGTCAGGTTCTGCTATCCATCCTCGACACCAATAGATATGGCTGTAGATGACGTCTTCAATCCTGGTGACGGTCGTTTCTTTATTTTCCCTCGGTTCCGCAGCCCAGGAAGCCCAAAAACGACCGTTGATTACACAAACACTCGTGGCAAAGTCATTCAGAGCCTCGACTTTGAAATCATTCCCGCCGCCATCCCTCTCCAGAATGAAGAGCCACTAGTCTTCCCACAGGGTGTCGTCATCGATTGGGATAGTTCGCGTTATCCACGCGAGTGGTCCAAGATCACGTCTGCTCAGATTTGGGAACCAAGTGTGAAATACTCTGTTGGTCAGTGGCTGCGGAGTGGAAACTACTACTTGAAGTGCGTCGATTTTGGTACTTCAAGTGCCAGCGGCACCGGCCCTGTTGCAACCAACGAAAATGAAATCATTCAGGACGGAACTGTCTACTGGCGATCATATAACTCGCCGCAGCTGGATCTGATGTTCTCGCCGCGCGGGAGTGCGATTGGTTCAGTCTCCACCAATGGATTGATTCACTTTGGCCTGGCTTATCGTCGGGATACCGACATTCAGACGGTCGACACAACGAAGAAGATCGCATTGAATTCGGTCTTTGACGTGCGTAAGCAGCCCGATGGCAAATATTTCTTCAAGGGTGAGCATCGGATCTGTACTCTGTTTTTGCAATCGGGAGCAGTGATTACAAACGAGCCTGACTTTACTGATGTGATTATCAACGCAACGGGAGTGAGTGGTTCGGACGAGATCGCCGACAATCCCTTCCAATCTGCCCTCGACGGAGGAGAGTCCAAATGAAGCCGGTTCTCTCCACTCCTGAACAGCGCACGGGTGCAACGCTCATCGAAGTCCTGATGGCGCTGATGATCATGTCGATCGGCGTCGTCTCAGTGGCAACGTTGTTTCCTCTGGCCCTCAAGCGAGCCGTCCAGGCGACCCAATTAACCAACTCGCAGATCCTGCGCGAGCAGGTGATTGAGATGCTGAAGGTCCACCCGGAACTCATTCCGATCAATGACAGGTTTGTGCATGACTATAGTGTCCCTAAGGTTGCCGGCGTGACTCCAAGAGCACTTTTTCCTTATGGTCCGAATGTGCCGTTGACGCTGTGGCGAGATATTGAAGTCGTTCGAATTGTAGACCCACTGGGCATGTATGAGTACGGTGACAGTGCGACTGCGGGAACCGTCGGGGTCATGGATTCAAATGACGACTTCTCCTACCCGAAGTTTGCCTCAGTTCCCGCAGACAAGATCAACCCTCGCCCTGCTTTCGCTCCCGGCTTCGCGAATCCAAGTATTCCTGTTCGTATCGGCGGCAGTTGGAACAGGGAACAGGCGTTTTCCCGTGTCCCGTTACGTGACAGTTGGGTGACAGATCAGGAAACAACATTCATTCCGACTGCCCAGCCGAATTTGTCAGTCATCGAACACCCGCCCCAGCTGGAAAATCTGTTTGATGATCTGGGCAGTCGTCTGGCGACCTCGGAACTGCGTGTCCTGGTTTTGGATAGCGATGCAAAGACTGCTCAACTCCGCGGTATCACGTCCATCGACGACGCCACAAATCGAATTACGCTCGATCGCCCGTTGCCAAACAATGGACGTTACAACGCTGTTTCTCAGGTTCGTATCCAGGAATTCGAGCAACGATACACCTGGATGCTGACCACTCGCACGACCCTGATTGGTACCGAAGAAGTTCGTACACACATTGATCTGGCGATTTTCTTCCGTCGAGATTTTTCGCCCGCTTCTGAGACTCCGCACAAACTTCTCTATCTCGACGCTCAGGCCATCAAGCCAGGGCGGATTCGACAGGACCAACGTAAGTTCCCCTATATCATTTTGGATCCGACTACACCTGCCACGACTCTTGGTTCCGGCGACTGGATCTTTGATTATCGCCGGGCGAACTGGTTCCAGATTCGTCAGATTCTCTCAGAAGGGATCGTGACAAATGCACTCGTCACGCAATCGGCTAATGACGGAATTAAAGCAGCGGACCAGGACAAGCGCATCTATCAGGTCGAACTGAGTGACTTTGATCAAAGTCATGAAGAAGGGCTCGATACGAATGCAGATGGAGAAGATATCAACAGCCTGAAGATCACGTTGCCACGGGGCGTCATGCAAGTTTATGACCTTGGCAATACGACACAGAAACTGGACGTGCAATGATGAAGAATCACGAAACACTCTCGCTGCCAGTGCGATCTCGATCGGGCTTTACGCTGCTGGAAATGCTGATTTCCGTCGGGCTTCTCCTGATGATTATCAGCATCTTCGGCCAGATCTTCTCGATCGCGACGACCACCATCCGCAAGCAGCGCGGGATTGGCGTCAACGATCAGAAAGCGCGTACGATCGATGTGATCGTTCGTGGCGACTTGAGCAACATCTCGTACAAGCCGATCCCTGGTGAAGAAGGCATTACGCCGATGATCGGGGATTTCATTGCGGACAATGCGCTCCCTCTCCCCTTCAATGAAAACGATGCCCAACTTGCCTTCGATGGAACGGTCGGGCCTCATCCCAACATGCAGGGGTATGTCTACATTTCGGAGAATGACCCCAACAACGATACGGACGATGTTTTCCAGTTTACGACACAGGTCTCCGTTGATAACGAACCCTACTATGTGAAAGCCACCGCGATCAACTCGTGGACGACATCGGTCACGGGAAACGATCACCCTGACTTTGATGACAACATCCTTGATAATGAGACCTCTGTCTCACGTCAGGCAGAGATCGTTTACTACATGCGAAATGGGAATCTGTATCGTCGCGTGATGGCCGTTCGCGCCCCAGGCTTCGATCTCAATAACGATCAACAGCCAACACGTATTGTGCCCGGATCTCCGCCGACGACAGAAGACCTGTTCGCGAATCTTTATCCAGCCGCTAACAACTTCTATAACGACTTCGATTTCTCAGGACGTTTCGATCCTTCCGGGCATGTGAAGTTCAACACGATGGCGGACCTTTCCGATCCTCGCAATCGGTTTGGGCATTATCTCGGGGCAGGCGGGACTTTGCAGGATGGGACAGCGGTCACCCAGGGTTTCGCTAGGGAATTCATTGGGTCAGGGACCGGTTCACGATTCTTTGGGCGGTATACGCACGAGGAGACTTCGGACGTCAGCTTCAAGTATCCCCAGGGTGTACTCCCTCCCGGCAATGCGTCCGTGCATCCGATGCTCAGAACGTACAATGGTCCTCAGGTTGCAGCCTATGAGGCCAGCGGGCGATTGAACAGTGTTTATCCGGGACCGCGCGTTGGTGAAGACATTCTCATGAGCAATGTTCTCAGCTTTGATGTCAAAGTCTGGGACGATGCGCTGGGACAGTTCATGGATCTCGGTCACGGGATTTATAACCCAGCCAGAACGCAATTGATTGAGACCGAAGATATTCACGAGGCAATTCAAGCTGGTGGTGATGGCGTCGCAGATGGCGACTATGCCTACTTTCAGTTCGATTCCAATGACACCGGTAATGCTCTTCTGCCATCCAGTGACATGGATCCTGTGCTGGGCAACAAACTTTATGGCGATCCTCATTCCACTGTCATCAATAACAACGCAGGCTCGCGTCACTTTACGTTTGACACGTGGAGCAACATGCTGCCCATTGGAAGCAACGTCGGTGAGAATATCCCCTCGCACCCAGGAGCTTCTGATGCGGTGTCCTCCAATAACGCTTCTTCACAGGCGCCCATTCGACCATTGAAATATCCGGTATACCGATTGCCATCGGCAACAGGACTTCCCTTCGGAGCGGAAGACCCAACCCGATGGACCAAAGATCCGACAACGTTAACTAATTTGGACCTTGCCATTCGAAGCACTCACGCTGTCCGCTGGCAACGGGATCTCTATATTAAAGCGGGCGATGTCGTCGTGCCTTCTTATAACACTGAGTACACAGACGGTTCAGACCCTGCGAATCCTAAACTTTTCACCCATAAGTATCTCGCTGATACTCATCGCGACATCATCGCATTTCGCGCCAAGAGAATCATTCAAGCTGCAGGCGGCAACGGATATGTGAGAACAATAAACGGCAACGAACCCTTCTGGAATCAAATTGGCGGATACATTGCAACGATCGATCCCTCGATCATGCCACCGGCTAACAATGTCGTCGCTGCCTCGCCGATCACTGTCAACTACCAGGTCAGCAATCCGACCACGCAATTTGAAACTGGCACTGGCGGTACGATTGAGTGGGAGAAAATTCTCAACATTCAGCCGCTCAAAGCCGTCAAACTGACGATTCAGTTTCGCGATGTTGGTAGCGATCAGGTACGTCAGCTGACGCTCGTTCATGCATTCAAGTAATCGCCTCCCTCAAGTCACATCGTTAGACAACTCACCTCCTCCGCAAAGCGGGCTGTTTTGTTGGTGGATATCAGACATGAAATCAAATCTTTACACTGCAATGTCGACAAGTCCTCTTGTGAAGAGCGACGTCTCCCGGACACCAGAGTCTGCCGAATCAGCGGCGGTCCCGCGTCATGGGGGAGCCGTCATGTTGATGGTCATCTCTTTGTTGACGGCGCTCGCGTTCCTGGGGTTCTTCTTCTTCGCGTTTGTCTCGGCAGACCGAGATTCTGCATCCTGGTTCTCGTCGCAGCTTCAAGTGGCGCGACAGGATGAGGATCCTTATTTTGACTTCGCGCTGGAGCAGTTGATTCTCGGCCCGAAGCAGGAATATACCAACAGCGCACTTTACGGTGGCAAGCATGCCCTCGTCCCCAACATGATCGGCAACCTGGATATTTTTGACGCTGCCGGCGAGTTCGATTTCAATAGCGATACAGTTATCGATCCGTGGGAAGATCTCAACGGCAATGGCGCACTGGATCCCCCTGGATCAAGAAATGGAGACAGCCAGCAGGTGACTGATCTGCATCCATATAACGGACGAGGAGTCAGGCTGGTTTATGACATGGATGCCAACGGTCACCCCGTGGATATTGATGGCGATGGCCTGATCGATAATCTTGGCTTCGATTATGATGGTGATGGAATCGACGACACTCTTGTGATGAACTATTCCGCTGGTGCAAATGCCTGGACCGGTCGCATTCTTCAAGACGCACATACGTTAATGTCGCCAGATGTTGATTACACGTATCCGGACATCAACAATACTTATCTCGCCCACATGACTTGGGTGCCAGTTCAAAATGGTGGCGAGATTTATAAACCTGTGTGGATCCCTTCTTTTCACCGCCCACAATATCTTCAGGAGTGGCGACAAGGGACAACTGTGACAAATCCCTGGGAGTATGGCCCTTATTTGTCAAAAGTCCTCCACCCTCACAGAGGGCAAGCCGCCAGCTATTGGGACACCCAAGGTGATGCCGATCCGAGTAACGATCAAGTCGTCAAAGTTGGGCCTCGTTTCACTGGATCTTCGTTCTTCATCGCTCCCCAAGAAGGGATCTGGAAAGATCTGAACACAGATCGATTCGATGATTATGAGTATGACATCGACGCTGATGGCGATGGCGTCAAAGAAGCAATTTACGTCGACTTGGATTATCCCGTCGAAACGTTTGATGGAATCGACTTCATTCCAGTTTTCGGTTTTACCGTTTTGGATTCAGAAGGACTAATTAATCTCAACGCGACTGGCAATCTCAATCACATTAAAGAGGATATCGTTAACAATGTGAATGCCCCAACTCTCTTACCCCGAACAATTATTGGGAACGTCTCGCTTGCGAATGATCACTTTTTCTCCGCCTCTAACCAAGCTTATTCGACATTTGAAATTAATCCTGCCCGTGCCCTGTTTGCCACACCGGATCGACATAATCCTTCCGCCTCACCATTAGCAGATGTCTTCGCTCCGTACTACGGGATGTTCGGGACGCCGATGTCTGCTTCATCGACTGTCTTCCAACTGGCCAACTATGATCTGTTCCGCATGATTGCAGGCGCCCCTAAATTTACCCGGGATGACCAGATTATCGCGAAGGATGTAGACCCGGGACGATACGGCGAGGGAACTAATCTGGCCTACGATCTTTATGGCCAAGGAAATCTTGAAACAAAAGTCCCCTTTCCGACAGGGCCTTTGAATGCAACGACTCGAGAGTATCTGTTCAGCAACATTTTTTCACAAGCTGGTGGCACCCGTTCTCCGAATCCAGATGCGTCTGCCTATACGTCTCTTGATGACGACAACGATCGACTAACCGGTGCAGGCCAAGGTCAGCTGGCGTCATCGATTTTCAACGGGCTTTCTTCGCCACCTTCGGTCCATCCTGTGGATGTCCTTGGTATCGGGAATGTGTTGGATCTTGAATATGGTCAATACGGTACGTCAGGAGCCACACGAAGACTTTTTGAAGATACGACACTACGCGCTCAACCGCTTTTCACGGATGCAACGAAGACGATTAAAAATCCCTCCATCTGGCCACACTATCAAGGTACCTGGCAAGGTATTGGGCTGATCGAGCCTTACACCATTACGCCGTGGTCGATAATGGACACGGCCATTGAAGATGATCCCCGATTTGACGATATCCAGAATATTGAGGGATTGATCCAGGGAACGTCAACAAGGCTGCTCTTCAATGAAGATGACGAGATCACGCTTGAACCTGACTTCCTTGATCAGTCGCGAGACTCCGTCTTTTCTGTCGCTGAGATGGAAGGACTCCATTTCGCAGATGGGGACTACAATCGACCTGAGCTAGCCGTTGTCTCGCGTTTGCGTAAGTTACTGTCATTCAACTTTGAAGACTATGAAGAAGATACGAGCAATGATTTTGATGGTGCAGCAGCCATTCGCAAGCAGTTCACAACAGTCGGCTGGGACCGACGTGAATTCTCTTTCTTTCCCATCTCACCGACACCGGTCTATTACGATCACGACGGCGATCCAATAACGCCAGCTGTACTTTGGATGAACCGCAGCTGGGAATTTAACCTGGACATTGCGAATCCTGCTTATTCAACAAGGCAAACGTCACCCACTGACACGAACAGGGACTATCGAGGGAAATTCCCGCCAGCATTCGGTTTGACATTATCCCAAAGAACCATGAGCGGAACGGCGACGTATCCTGCTGCACTTCCTTTCGGAAATGAAGATCCTTTCCGCGCGACGACTCGACGTTGGCTTGGGATAGAACAAGGAAGAACCGACTTTACGAATCCACTTCCTCAAAGAAAACTTCTTACTGGCCAGGTTTTGGACTACGACACAGAGAAGCAACAAATCCGTTTCCGTCCTCTGACGCCACATCCTGTGTTCCAAGCTGGAGATGCAAACAGCGAATTAGTTTTGCTCGAGCACGGGAATGCTGCAGAGCAGAATCCAGCCTTACTAACCTACCAATATGCAGACATCGGTTTTAATACAACCTCAAGTCGTCTGGCTCAGGAATGGTGGGCTCGCTATGACCGGCAACGCATGGCCCGAGACATTTATGTTCTTCTTTATACGATGTGCGGCCCCGACGATTTGAATCCCACAGTGGATGCTTACGGCACGGATGCAGGTGCGGTTGATCTTGATGGCGATGCTATTGATGATCGAGTCAAAAAGATGGCTCAATTTGCCGTGAACTTTGTCGACTTCATCGATCCGGACGACTGTATTACAAGATTTGAATACGACACCGATTTGTCGGACGGTTGGCAGTTCGATCCGCTGACGATCAATACGCCCAATGAAACGAGTCGAGTTGTTTATGGCGTTGAAGCGCAAAGCCTGACGTTTAGTGAAGCCCAGTGGATCTTTCAGTTAAATAAAGATACCCCAGGCAACAATAATTTTTCTTATGACGATGACATGGAAGATCGTCACTATTTGTTTATGGAACTTTGCAATGCGCTCCCTAAGTACGTTGATCTTCGTAACGGCAGTTGGCGAATTCGTCGACTGAAGGTATTAAAAAACAACACACCTGGCACTGAAGTGGAAGAACGACGTCTGTATTTCGCAGCGGGTAATCTAACCTCGGATACAGGTCGATACGAGCAAGTCGCTCCGGGCGGGCTCTACACCATTGGTACACATGACAGTACGAAGGTGGCTACTTCTGACTCGAAAGTGATTTCATCTGCATATCGCGCTATATATGATGCAGCTGCTACAACACTGTATAAGCTCGTTTCGCCTGTGCGTACATGGAATGGAGCTGCAGACGCCGGCGTTGCAGATGCAAACACGGGTGCCGCTTCCGTCTGTCACCTTGACCTGGCACACGGTACTTCCGGTTCCGTTGATCATAGAAATCAGTTTGTTGTCACAAACCCAGCAAACGACGACTTGTCCGCTACTGCGGGACCAAACGGTAAGTTCTTTAACCCAGGCGATGGTTTTTTTGGCCCCCGATCTGATGCTATAGCCGATGAGGCCGTTGTTACGTTCGTCCTGGAGCGTCGTCAAAATCTGAATCATGCCTATTCCCCGACAGCAGGTCGGTCAGATACGACTGCTGGAGGTGGCGGCGGCAATGTCGGTGACTACGGAGATGGAAACGACGGATGGATCGCCGACGATAGCCATGCCTGGAATGAGTGGGTCGAAGTGGATCGCATGAGCGTCACGAGAGGCCTGGT
Source organism: Lacunimicrobium album (assembly GCF_052161635.1). Classification (GTDB taxonomy): domain Bacteria; phylum Planctomycetota; class Planctomycetia; order Planctomycetales; family Planctomycetaceae; genus SXPC01. Next base: position 4,573,231 of record NZ_CP197413.1, on the reverse strand, counting down.
GGATATGGATCCGGACCCAACAACAGCTGATGCCATGCAGGACAAGGTCAAAAGCCTTCGCAGCATGGAACGACGTGAACCACTCTACGCTTCGCATGCCCCCGTGCCATCTGCTCCGGGAAATCTTGGTGAGACCATCCATCCCGCTGCAGCCGCGAGTGGAGTAACTGCACCAGACCAGCAGGCAAATACAATTGGCGACGTCAACTTCAATACACCAGGATTAGTCGGAAATAAGGCCTTCACTACGTGGCAGCCACATTTCGATCGTGACATGACTTCTGTCATGGAAGCCGCCTCTGTACCGCTGTTTGGACCAACTCCCCTTACCGAGCCCATTACTTCAAACTGGATTGGTGGCACCAGTCACGCCATGGTAACGCCGATCCACGATCCGGCTCCAGATATTGCTGGGAAGCTGTCTGATCTGAATATCGCGTCCCGCTGGTTCTTCAATCCCAAAGGATTGCCTAACGAGGATGGAATTGCGGCGTTCAATGTTCCTCAGAACCGGTGGTATCGACTGTTCGAGTTCTTTGAAGTTGAACCGAAAATCCATCAATCGATTACGAATCTACTCTCTATTTCACGGACCCCAGGTCGCATCAACCTCAACACAACCAGGGCATTAACAGGCCCTGGAACACATCCAACGATCACCACCGCGCATCCTCAAGCTGGTTATCTCTCGGGACTCGCAGCCCTCATTGATGACGAAAGTCATCTCTCAATGACCGATTTCAACCTGATCGATTCACTGGAAAATACTCGAGACTGGGGTAAGCAATTCCGCATTGCACGCGACGGATACGATCCACTCTGGCGATTTAATTCGAGCGTCAATATTTCGCTTCCAGGTTCTGTGGGCTCAAAGCCATTCCGCTCGCTTGGTTTTCTGGATTCTAACCCTCCGATGACAGGTGGAAGTTATATCCCATCCGACGAAAGCATTGAACATACGATATTACGCAGAATGCCTTTCGATGCATTTTCTGATGCCAATCTAGCGGTCGACGATAATGCCAATGCGGATACTCATCTTCGACGACCACTCTTTGAAGCGAGAACATACGATGATTTCAGCTCAACTGATCAAGTTTTCGGTGACAACGTCGATTACCACACGCGCAACCGATTGCTGGCAAAGATTGATAACAACTCAACAACCGTAAGTAACGTGTTCTATGTTTTCATTGCATTAGATTTTTTCCGCGCTGCTCCGGCGGGTGCGGGCGGTGAGAGTTGGTCGATTGGCGAGAAGTTGACTGACGATACGTCGCTGTCTGCGGAAGCTCAGGAGAAATTCAAAAAACGCCGTGGCTTCTTTGTTGTGGATCGCAGTTTGCTTGAGAAAGCGTATGACCCGACGACGGGACGCATTGACTTCCGTAAGTTGATTCTTCACCGTCGAAAACTTGAACCCTACAATTGATCAAACTCCTGAATTTTTCAGGACTTGAGGAAAATTCTCCCGCTCAGTTTTTCGTTCAAACGTAATACTGTTTATGGGAACTGGGGCAAAAGAAACTGTTGCGAAATTGCACACATTCTGGCATTTGTGTGATTCTGCTGCAGGTAAGGTGCTTCGAAGTCGTCTCCGCTCATTCCGATAAGAGCAGAGGAGACAGCGAAAATTGGTGGAAATGCCAGAAATTACCAGTCACGCAGTTGGATTCATTGTCCAGCGGTCGCAAAATACACATCAGTTCTTATTTCACTCAGGGGAGAAGTTTCCATGTCACAAGTCGTTATGAAAGCCGGACGCGGGCAAGCTCAGCTGCGTCGTAAAGGGTTTACCCTCATCGAGCTGCTGGTCGTTATCTCGATCATCGCGCTGCTCGCTTCACTGATTCTCCCCGGTGTTCAGGCTGCTCGTGCCTCGGCACGTCGGATTCAGTGCGTCAATAACCTGCGGAACGTTTCACTGGCTGTGATGAACTTTGCGTCTCAGAACGCCGACAGACTGCCCGCTCTGGAAGGCGATTCCAGCTACAGAACAAATGTCCCGTCGACTATTCAACTCGGCTGGCCCGCTGCGATTCTTCCGCTCATGGACCAAGCAGCCTTGTCTCGCGAACTGCTCGAACGCGTTGACGATGGCTCCACGGCTGTTAACTCAGCACAGTGGCTGCGCAATACCTATGTGGCTGGCTATGCATGTCCAGACGATGCGAGTGCCTGGAAAGTCGGCGGCGGATTGAGCTACGTCGGAAACGCCGGGTATGGTTCTGCAACCACCTGGAGCAGAAGTCCTGAATCAGTCGGAACAGATCCAGACTGGCGTGCGAATCGAGTCAACTGGCATGGCGCTGCAGGCCAAGCAGAAACATCCAGCACCGATGTTGCGATTTCGTTTGCAACAGGGGTCTTCTGGGCGACTCCAACGTCTCGTCCAGTTGGCAGCAGTGCTTTCCGGATGTCTTTGGACTATATCTCCAACGGCGACGGACAAACTCAAACGATGATGTTGTCTGAAAACCTTGATGCACAGAACTGGTCTTCTCGGCAGATGGGCGATATCGCCTTCGGGATTGGCTTCGATCTTGCTAACGACGAAACCGGTGCTCCTACTGCTGTTGACGCCAGTACAAGTGGAGTTGGAACAACGACCACTCCTTCCGACTCTACCGCATTGGCATTGAGTTCCAATTTTACCTTCAATGAAGGAGCTACCGGTCTTGCGAAAGGCCGAATTGGTGCCACCGACGCGACGTATACAGAAGGACGTGCTCCAAGACCATCTTCAAATCACACCGGGGGAAATGTTAACGTGGCCTGGTGCGATGGACACGTTTCAACACTTTCGCCAAACATGGACCAGTCGGTGTATGCTCGCCTGCTGACTCCAAACGGTGTCCGATACGGTCAGTTGATCACTTCTCAGTCTGACTTCGAGTAATCGAAGTTGGAGCATTGCTCCAGAATTGTCTGCCTTCTCCCCACCCCGAGTGCGAACACTCGGGGTTTTTTATTGGAATGACGAAAGACCGGCGTTTGCGAATTCTGCGTGAATCAGCTGCCTGCGGTCTTCACTTGTGCCAGAAACTTGGCAAAATATGCGGTTCGCGCGAGACTCGCCGGTTCGTCGGTTTTTCGAGATCGTCGCGTGTCTGGAAATGAAAACACAGGGGGTTGATACCCCCCGCTCGCCTTCAGAAGCGAGTTAGGGAGATGCCTTGATGATTGATGACAGTCGTTCGTTTTCGACGTTCGATGCTGCTGAGCTTTACGACGTCCCTCGCTGGGGCAAAGGCTATTTCTCCGTCGGTGAGAATGGCAATCTTCTCTGTCATCCCGACCGCAATCCCGATCGTAAGATCGACATGAAAGAACTGATCGACCGCCTGCAGGCTCGCGGTCTGGATCTGCCGATCCTGCTTCGCTTCAACGGTATTCTCAAAGATCGCCTGAAAGAACTCCACGATTGCTTCGCTAAGGCGATCGCTGACCATGATTACAAAGGCAAATACGCCTGTGTCTATCCGATCAAGGTCAACCAGCAGCGACACGTCGTTGACAAGATCGTTGAATACGGCCGCGAGTTCGGGTTCGGTCTGGAAGCAGGCAGTAAGCCAGAGCTTCTGGCGGTGATTGCGATTGCAGATCGCAGCATGCCGATCATCTGCAACGGCTTCAAAGATGACGAGTTCATCGAGATGGCGTTGCTGGCTCAGAAGATCGGGCGCAACGTCATTCCGGTCGTTGAGAAGTACACCGAGCTGCAACTCATCTTAAAGTACGCCGAGAAGATTGGCGTACGTCCGCAGATCGGGATGCGGGTCAAACTCGCCGCCAAGGGCTCCGGGCGGTGGCAGGCCTCGGGGGGTTATCGTTCGAAGTTCGGACTGACGGTCGGCGAGATTCTGCAGGGGATGCAGGAACTCGAGTCACGCGGGATGGCGGATTGCTTCAAGCTGCTGCACTTCCACCTGGGCAGTCAGATCACCAACATCCGTCAGGTCAAAGGGGCGATCAACGAAGCGGTTCGCGTTTACGCTGACCTCTATAAGAAGGGCGCGGGCCTGGAATACATCGATGTCGGCGGCGGACTGGGCGTCGACTACGATGGCTCGCAGACGAACTTCGAATCGAGCATGAACTACACGTGGCAGGAGTATGCCAACGACGTCGTCTATCACGTCCAGCAGGTCTGCGAAGAAATGCAGATTCCGCATCCGAATATCATTTCGGAAAGCGGCCGGGCGATCGCAGCCTTCCACAGTGCGCTCATCTTCGGAACCCTCGGCGTGGCCAGCCAGGGGGATGACATCGCGGTCCCGCAGTCGATTCCGGAAGATAACGAACAGCCGCTTCACGATCTGTTCATGGCCTATCAGGAAGCGACTCCGCGAAACGTTCTCGAAACGTATCACGACGCCCAGCAGGCGCTTGAAACGACAATGAACCTGTTTACGACAGGTTACCTGCCTCTCGAGCAGCGAGTTAAGGCAGAGAACCTGTACTTCTCGCTGTGCCACAAGATTCGCAAGCATCTCAAGGAAATCGATTACGTTCCTGAGGAGCTTCAGACGCTCGACCGGATGCTGGCTGAGACGTACTTCTGTAACTTCTCGCTGTTCCAGTCGATGCCGGATAGCTGGGCGATTAACCAGCTGTTCCCGATCATGCCGATTCACCGCCTTGGCGAGCGTCCAACACGTCACGCTGTCCTGAGCGACATCACCTGCGACTCAGATGGCAAGGTCGACGCCTTCATCGACCGTCGAGACGTCAAGCGAACTCTCGAACTGCATCCTTATGACGGCTCACACTATTACCTGGGAGCCTTCCTGATCGGTGCTTACCAGGAAATTCTGGGCGACCTCCACAACCTCTTCGGCGACACCAACGCTGTTCACATTGACCTTGATGAACATGGTGACGTCGTCCTCGATTCGATCGTCAACGGAGACACCGTCAGCGAAGTTCTGCATTACGTGCAGTTCAACCGCAGCGACCTTGTCGACCGACTCCAGGGCAGCATCGAAGTCGCCGTCAAAGAAGGCCGCATCAGCAACCAGCAGGCGGGACGCTTCATCAAGTTCTATGAGGACGGCCTGAACGGTTACACTTATCTCGAAGATCCCAGCGAAGATTAATCATCTTCTGTGAAAAGCAAATAAAAAGGACGAAGCACCGCAAGATGCTTCGTCCTTTTTTCATTTGAAGTCACAATCAGAACTCGCCGAGGACTTCGCTGCGGGAGATTGTCCCCAGTCCTTGATACAAGCCGAAATCAATGCTCTCTGAAATGCCGCGGACTGAGCCGTCGCCTAACCCGAAGTTGGAATAGCCGCGGTGTGGGGCGGAGACATCTCGATCATCGCTATTGGGATTGTTCGGCGTGTGACCGGTCTGGAATAAGACCATGTGGCCGTGATCGTCATCTGCTTCTTCGGCGTCTCTTACGGCACCGGCCCATGTTGTTTCATACTCGAAGTGATTGCCGTGGACGCCAGCACTTCGGAAAGGGCCGTTTTCTCGCTCGCCCAGAAGCAAGGTGTTTGACAAGCCATCCGTCACATCGCCAAATCGCGTTCGGCTGTTTCGGCTGAACATTCCCAGACGCTGGTCCTGAGTTTCATCAAGATCGGGTGTTCCGAAGCTCGCGACGTAACTTGCCATCGCATACTTCTCTGGGGTCGTTCCCATTTTTACGTGGCTGTCGTGGGAGACGGTATCGCTGGGGCACAGGAACGACTGCAGATGCTTTTCGCGTGGGATGATGTTGGCGTCATCATAGATTGGCAGACTCCAGTTGAACTGATCATAGAGGGCTGCCTGCTCGATGAATGGCAGAATCATGGCCCCCCAGGAGGCTCCCAGGCGATTGGCGACGGGGGGAGTTCCAGGGGCTGGAGCGTAATAGTAGCCGGCAGGAAAGACAGAGTGCGTGTCGTGGTAGTTATGAAGCGTCAGGCCGAGTTGTTTCATGTTGTTGCGACATGATGTTCGTCGGGCTGCTTCGCGAGCCTGTTGAACTGCGGGAAGCAGAATCGCAACGAGGACCGCAATAATTGCAATCACAACCAGGAGCTCAATCAACGTAAAGGCGTGGCGCTTCATGGGGAGGGCTTTCGAAAGGCAGGCGACGGAGTGGTCTGACCAGTCTACCGTCGCTGATGTTTTCGTCAATCTCGCGATGAACAAAAAAGGCTCCCGGCAGCCCGGAGCATGCTTGCTCAAAGCCGCAAGCATGGCACAACTCCTCCCCAATAGTCAGCGGTCTCTACGTCAGCTCCGCCAGTTTCTCTTTGACCGCGGCGACGTGGCCTTCGACTTTCACCTTGGGCCAGATGGCGGCAATCTTCCCGTCTTTGCCGATCAGGAACGTGGTTCGCTCGACGCCCATCGACTTCTTGCCGTACATATTCTTTTCTTTCCACACGCCGTATTTTTCGCAGATGGCATGATCTTCATCCGCCAGGAGCGGGAACGAGAGTTCGAACTTCTCGGCGAACTTTTTGTGCGAATCGACAGTATCGGTACTCACGCCAAGGACGACTGTGTCGGCTTTGTTCAGGCTGGCGATGTTGTCTCGAAAGTCGCAGGCTTCAGTCGTGCATCCCGGGGTGCTGTCTCGCGGATAGAAGTACAGAATGACGTTCTTTTCGCCGGCGAACTGCGACAGCTTGATCTTTCCTTCCGGAAAGGCGGGGAGCGTAAATGCAGGGGCTTTCTGGCCGACTTTCAGCGTGACGGGCTCTGACATGGGTGATCCTCAAGGAGATGTAAAATGGAAACAACTCGCAATTGTAGCCGGGAGGGCGAGGCTCTTTTCGAGACGCTGTCGTGCGCTGCTATGGTTCGGCAGTTCGTCGATGTTGAATCGTGTGCAGCAGATCCAAGACATTCGATGTCATCTGCGTACTCTCGCGATGCTCTTGTTTCGCAATGCAAAGTAGCGGCTCGGACGGAGCCTCGCCCTCCCGATAGAACGAACATCATCGCGTCCAACTATTCTATTGCGCGATCAAGTTCCCCTCTTCCGGAACCTTCGGCTTGCCCATCTCGCAGATGTAAATTCCGAACTCATACAGCAGCACCAGCGGAATCATCATCAGCAGCATCGAATACGGTTCCGACGGCGTCAGGATCATCGACAGGAACGCGATCACCAGGATCGACATTTTGCGGTTCTCGCGATAGGCCTTCGATTCAAAGATTCCCATACGCTCGAGAGCCAGCATGACGACAGGCAGCTCGAAGCTGATTCCAAACATGATCGGCAGCAGCAATGCAAAGGTAATCCAATCCGACAGGCGGATCATCGGTAAGACTTCCAGGGTCGTGTTGAAGCTCAGGAAGAAGTCGAGGACGAGCGGGAAGACGAGGAAGAAGCAAAACAGCGTTCCCGCCAGGAAGAGCACCAGAGAAAGCGTGCCATAAATGTACAAGTATTTTCGCTCATGCTCATACAGCCCGACCGCGATGAACATCCAGAGCTGATAGAAAATCCAGGGACTGGAGATCAGAAAACCGGCTGCCAGGGAGACTTTCAGGTAAGTCATGAAGGCTTCCTGAACGTTGAAGGTCACCGGCTTCATCCCATTACTGGCCAGTTGACGCCACATTTCGAACTCGCGGGCTTCCACCTGAAGGCCGATGACTGAATTACCGAACTGGCCAGCCGCAGGCTTGGGAAATGTCTGTGGTGAGATCTGGTGAAAGAGTTCTGCCAGATCCTGTTTGCGGATTCTTAGATCGAGATTCTTCCCTTCGAGCTTGGCCAGACTTTCTGGCAGTGGCTTCTCGATCGACCCGCTTGTGGCACCGTCAACTGTGATGCTGTCAGGTGAGACACTATCAGTCGCTACACCGTCAGTTGCAACACCGTCAACGGACTGCGCTTGGCCGTCCTGCTTCTCTTTTTCTTCGTTTGACTCGCCTTCGATGACCGGAGGCTGAGTCTTCTGCTCTTCCGTGCTGCCCCAGAAATACGTCCAGGGATCGAACGGTTTTTGAGTATCGTTTAGGTATTTGCCGTAACCATAACGAACCAGAGCCTTATCGATGGGGCTACGGATGATGCCCACCAGCTGTTCACCAAATGTCAGGCTGAGAGATGTGCCGATCGTCAGGCCGATCAACGCCAGGATCACGCGGTAGCGGAGTTCCTCGAGATGCTCACCAAAGCTCATCCGGGAATCGTCGAACAGGTCTCTTGTTTTTGGTGACATTCGTCGGTCTTCAACTGCATCGGGCGTCAACTGCGTGGGCGACAATCAGGCATCGGAGGACTCGAAGTTCACTTTCGTTATGACGAAAGTTGTTTCCACGACATGAGTCGAAACGAATCCCCCTTTTTCAAGAAAAAGGGGGATGTCCTCAAGCGATCTATCTTATGCAAACGATGCGTCGTCGAACATCACCATCCGCTGATTTCATCCGATTTCAGCGGGGACTGTGATTATTCTTCCTTTTTGCGCTTCTTGCGCGGTTTTTGAAGACGCACGAGTGTTCCGGCCATCATATCGTGAACACCACGTCCCTCTGCATCGGTAAAAATCGTGATCCAGGCGAATGGCATGAGCAGGAGGAAGACCAAAGTTCGCAGGAAGATCTTCCCGCCAGAGGCCCGATTTCCTTCTTTGTCGCAGACAAAGAGCTTCATCATCGTCTTGCCGGGGGTTCCCTGGGTGTCACCAGATTCGGCAGCCACATTGTAGATAAAGTAAACCAGCACCCAGACTCCCAGCGCGATGTAGAGAGCCAATTCCGTCTTCATCTCGGTCATCGAGCCGATAAACAACATCAACCCGACAATTGCTCCCCCCACCAGGGCCAGCACCACGATATCGACCAGCTTGGCCATGTAACGCGTGCCGAAGGGAGCAGGCGTCGACAGCTTTAAGGTGAGAATCGGTTTCTCACCAGCAACTTTCGCGACATACTTCAACTCTCCCTTCTTGTCGATGAGGTTGAGTTCTTTCTTGAAGTAATACGTGTACATCCCATTGCCGCGAGCTGCGATGATCAAGGCAAACGAATACCACAGGGTGGCACCTGCATACATCCCGAGCGGTATCAGCCAGACACTCCAGTTCAGCTTCACTCGCTCTCGGACTTCAGGTGGTGGACCATTTTTCTTATCCGTTTCCTCCGCCTTCATCTGATCAAAACGAATCCCGCGATTCATCTTGGTACCGTCAATAAACTCCTGAATCCCGTTCTGCTTGATCAGATAGCCGCCGACATTCAGGCCGATCGTCGGAATCGAGATGACGAGAACCATCAGTGTCCACATCAACGCACCGCCGATCGTCTTTGTCATCGCGGGCAGAATCGCGGTCAGCATCCAGCCTCGGTATTCGACTGGCATCGCCATATGCGACATGGCTGCAGGAAACATCGGCAAGATGATCAGCACGACGAGCGCCAGTGAACCAGCCATCGCAAACGAGACTTCCTGCTGTTGCAGCAGATATCCCATTCCACCAAAGACGACCAGAAACGGCAGCGAAAACGCAATCGCCCAGCCAATGAATTTGAATCCCATCGCCGCAGCGAGCGCGAAGTCGAACCGCCACTTCCCGATCGCCTTCTTCTTTTCCAGAGTACGGTGAATGATCATGACGAAGGAATTCCAGACCCAGCCGATCGGAATGATCAGCAGCACGACCGCGAAGAATGCGAACAGGATCTTCATCGTGAAACGGGGCATGATGTAGTACAGAAAGCCCATGTACGCTGCGAGCGGGATGCAGATCATGTACAGGCAGAACGTAAAGATCACCATGTACGGGTGACTGAATCCAAACCCGAACGAATCGGCCCACAGGCGGGAATAAAAAATTCCCTTGTCCGGTCCTTTGGGAGCCTGCATCTTCTGCAACGTCCGGCTGACCCCTTGAGTGTTCGTTCGGTCGTATTTGCAGTTCGGGCAGACTTCTTCGTCTTCCGGGAAGTCGGCGCCGCAGCTGGGGCAGATGTTGTAGCCGCTGTCTTCGACTTTCCCGAGGTCGAGATTGGCGAGGAATTCGGCGCTGTCTGATGTCGAAACAGCTTCGACCTTTTCTCGTTTCTTGGTCGCTTCAGGGACGGCGACTTTACTGCCGCAGTCGGGGCATTTGATGGCTTTGCCGCGAGCCTTATCCGGGGCGTTGATCGCTTTGCCGCATTCTCCACATTTGACGGTGACGGGCATTCGAGGCCTCGCTAAGCGATATCGCGTTGGAAGACGTGATGATGTGTTTCAGAGATTTCAAACAGCAGGCCCAACTCGCTCCCAAAGATACTTGGAGCAAGAGATTCCACGTCGTCATCCTACCCCAAGGGCAGAACTGACGACAGAATCAAAGGCAGCTTTACGTTCTCTTCATTATCAAGCCCGCGACAGAAAATTCAATCAACCCTCGTCGAAACAAGCGTTTTTGCAGACACGACCGGTTGCGATCAGGAGGCACTGATCGGTGCGACCTTCGCTGCTTTGGATGTCGCCATGTAAGAGCCGATCATGAAGATGATCAGGCTGACCCAGATAAAGCTGAACGCAATCTGCTTTTCCCACTGGAAAGGCTCGTGATACAGCTGCCAGGCGAGCAGGAACTGGATCGTGGGGGCAATGTACTGCATCATTCCCAGGGTAATGAAGCGGACCAGCTTTGTGGCGTTGATGAACAACAGCAGCGGGACCGAGGTTACCACGCCGCTGAACATGATCAGTCCGATCATCCCGGGATTTGCCTTCCAGTAGTCTGCTGTCATTGTCGGACTGTACATCAGCAGGTAACACAGAGAGACCGGCAGGATACTCATCATCTCAATCGTCAAGGCAACGACGCTGTCGACGGGCGTCAGCTTGTGAACGAGACCATACAGGCCGAATGTCACGGCGAGCGAGACCGCCAGCCATGGGAAGACTCCCCCTGCGATCGCCATGATCGCAACGCCAGTGCCCGCCAGCGAGACACAGAACATCTGAAACGGCAGCAGTCGTTCTCGCAGGAATAACATCCCCAGCAAGACGTTAAACAGCGGCAGCATGAAATAAGCCAGGCTGGACTGCATGATCTGATTGTTGAAGGTCGCGTACAGGAAGATGTACCAGTTCGTCGACAGCAGCACGGCACAAATCACGAGGTTCCGTACGGTCTTCCACGACCGGAACGCGGTGAGCAGCTGCTTGCCTTTTCCCAATCCGAGCACCAGCAGCCACAGCAGCGGCACCGACCAGACGATCCGTTGCGCCAGAACATCGAGCGGAGCAATCCCGGTCAGCAGTTTGAAGAAAAGCGGGATCAGTCCCCAGATCGTGTAAGCAGCGCATCCGTAAATGATGCCGAGATTGACGAGCTTTTTGGAAGATTTTAACGCTGCCTGATGCGATGACATGTCTGTGGGACTGGCTGCGACAGGAGCGGAAACCAAGGAACTATCAGCAGAAGAAAGACTGGACGGCAGGCTCACGAATCAGGGTTCCGATCTAGAAAGACGGACGCCAAGCCGGCGTCCGCGTGTTCTATTCTCCCTGACAATGACCTGACGGGTCAAGTTCACCTCAAAAGCGTAACATTACACGCGTTTGAGAACATAGACGACGTCTTGAGTCTCTTTGTTGACTTTGATCGGGTCATCAATGTCGTATGCGAAGTCGTAGGTCTCGATCAGTTCCCACTGGGGGACCTTCTTGAGCAGGCTGAGATACTGCTTGGCGGTATAGCACATGAAGGTCAGCGTGTCTTCGATTCGCTTGTGCTCGGTCGGGGTGTAAATGTCGTAAGCAAATCCGATCTCTTCGCGACGGGTCTTCTTGTCGTAGCTGATCGACCACATTGATGTATTGACCGACAGATTGCCACGACGAGCAGACCAGGCTTCTTCGACTTCGTAGTCATCCAGGTTGAAGTCTTCCGGATTCAGGTGCAGGCCCATGACATACAGCCCGCCTTTGTAGACAGCTTCCGCCATGCACTCCATGTGCTTGACGGCCATCGCTTCTGGATACAGGTGACGGAACGAATTGATCATGTTGAAGCCAGCGTCGAACTTCTTCTTCACTTTGAAGTTCGTCATGTCGCCGACGTAGGCCGACTCCGGAAAGCCTTTGCGTTTCAGACGCTCATTGCAGAAGTTGACGGCGCGATCATTCAGATCCAGGCCGGCGATTTCGTAACCATCGGCTGCGAACTTATCAAAGAACCGGCCCGTGCCGCAGGCTGGCTCGAACAGGCGTTTGACCGGACGGTCGGAATGCTTGTCGAAGACCTTCTTGAGGAAGTCGTACTCTTCGCGCCAGTCGCTGCCGAAGATCAGGTCGTAGTATTTCGGGTAATCGTAGATGTCGCCGGAGAGGATCTTGGGGGGCATATCGCATCCTGCAAAAAGTTAGCAAACGTAAGCAGCTCAATCTTCAAGCCAACGTAGTCTGGGCCCATTGAACTTTCAAGTAGCGTACAGCGATCTTCTACGAATTTCAGTAGACCTCTCAACAGAGCCGCGACCGAAAGGGAGCGCATCTCGGGTCGGCTGCGTCATCCACTCTGATTGGCGGTTGCAGCAACCGCCCTACGCGATCACCTTCATCAGCTGCTGATAAAAATCTTCCAGCGACTGATTAATCACATGCGTTCCCGAAGTCACCGGCAGGAAGTTGTGATCCCCGCTCCAGCGCGGCACCAGGTGCCAATGCAGATGGCCTGGCACTCCTGCTCCCGCTGCTTTGCCCAGGTTCATTCCGATATTAAAGCCGTCGCAGTTCATCAAAGGCTTCATCACCGTCACGAGCTTTTGAAGAAGAGCCTGACAGTCATTGAGCTCAGCTGTCGACAACTCGGAAAAGTCTCCAATATGCGATAGCGGCGCCACCAGCAAATGCCCGCTGTTGTAGGGATATCGATTCAGCATCACAAACGCATGACTCGAACGCAGGACGACGAAGTTCCCTGCGTCATCCGTCGAATCGCGATATGCACAGAAAAAACAGGACGGCTTGTCGGTCTTCGGCACATCCGCTTTGGGTTGCGTTAGATAAGACATTCGCCAAGGTGCCCAGAGTATTTCGTGGTTCATGACTACGAATCCCAGTGTGTCGTCGTGTAAAGCGTGCCGTCGTAAAATGCCAATAGGCTGAAAGCAACATCGTCGCTTTCAGCCTACAGCAAAATCAAGCGATCCTTGACTCGTTGCCATCAACAAGCCAGGAGCCGGGACTACGGAGTCACGGGAGCAGTTGCTTCTGCTTTGTCTTCCGTCGGAGCTTCTTCGATCATTTTCACGTCCGGGTACATCTCGGCCAAAAGCTCTTTCAGCTTCTTGCCGCGGGCGTCGGTGGAAACAACTTTGCCTTCTTTATTGACCAGGATCATGCAGGGAATGGCGTCGATCCCGTAGTTGACGGCGACTGGGTTATCCCAGCCTCGTTTTGAATTTGGATCCCAGAGGACGATCCAGGGGACATCCTGCTTGGCCATGAACGTGGTCAGTTTTTCCTTGTCATCATCCAGGCTGATACCAACGACTTCGAAACCATGAGGCTTGTAAGTCTGATAGAGCTTTCTCATTTCAGGGAACTCGGCGATGCAGGGACCGCACCAGGTCGCCCAGAAGTCGACGAGAACCACTTTACCTTGGAGAGACCCCATGCTGAAGTCTTCGCCCGCGAGGGTTTTTCCAGTGACTTCAATGGCATTGCCTGGCAGCGTCAGTCTGCGGACGGTCGCTTCCAGCGCTTCAGCGTCTTTGCGCAGACTCTCATCTTCTGAAGTCGCAAAGTGAGCACTGAATTCCTTGTATTCGTTGACAGCCTGGGCGGTCTCCATGCCTCGGGTTCCGACCATCAAGTATTGTTTGACTTGATTGAGAGTGGCAGCACTTGGCTTGGCGGCGAGCAATTCGCTTTTCATTGCGGTCAACTGCTCGGTTCGCTCTTCAGGACTGAGTTCGCGAAGGCCTTGCAGACGTCCGGAAAATCGCATCGACTTGGCGAAGACAGCGATTTGCTCATCTTGATCTTCAGCGGCGGTTTCCATGAACTGGTCGCGTCGTTCGGCCATTCCTTCGACTTCCAGGTTGGCCAGCATGGCGAGAATCGAGAATTGCTGAACCATCGCCTTGCGTCTGAGTTCAGGTTCTGGATTCAAAGTGAGGGCGAGTTCGTTTAATGCCAGGACCTTTACAAACTTGTCACGATAGTACTGCTGCTTCTCTTCGTCAGATAAGCCTTCTGGCATTTTCTCGCGCGCCAGATCATTGGCTTTTTGAATCGCCTCTTCGGCGGTTTTTGGTTCGGCAGCCTGAGGCTCCGTCGGGGGAGCCGCTTTCGCGTCAGAAGTCTCTTGAGGGGTGGTGACAGAAACAAACGGACCATTCGCGACAACAGGTGAAACAAGCAGGCCGGACATCAGAATGCCCAGCAAAGGCAGCAGAAAACGCATGCGAAACCTTTCGAAATTTCATGGCAGAAGAATGAGCATTCTCACCGTGATACGCATCGCTAGAAAGATTCGTACTACGGGAAACTCGCCCGATCAGTCGACATAAGGACGAGCACGATCCTTACCTCCTCGAAGACAACATCTTCTCAGGGAGTTACCCTTATCATACCCGTTACGGAACGCCCGCGTCAGTAGCAACGACGACCAATTCGAACATTCTAGCGTGGCGCTGTCTGAAAAGTGGTGAAGAGAAATGTCAGGCACACCGGCATGTCAGTACTTCATCCGCAACCACTCCCTGCCCGACAATCCGCATCAGGTGGCGATCAACTCTCGGTCATCCTCGATGACATCGACAGGCTCATGCTCGGCGGTCTGGCCCATGCGGCTGATCGTTTCCAGAGCTGACTTGAGTTCGTCGACATCGATTTCCGCAGAGCCCAGCATGGCCTGAATCATGGTGGCTTTCTCGATCGCTTCCCGGAAGATGTCCGCGATCTCGTCCTTGCCGGCGGGAAACTCTCGGGCGATGGTTTGATTGAGTATTTTCACTCGCTGAAGAGCCGGGAAATCCATCGTTTCCGCGAAGGCTTCCGCGATTCTCATACATCGGACAAATCCTCGGGCCATCGTCGAGAGCTCGTGATCAAGTTCCGGTTGATGATGAGCATGGACGGGTTGCACGAGTGAGAACGGGAATTTCCAGGCCTGGAGGACGGCTGCAGACACCTGACCGTGGTCGGTGTTGGTCACGAGTTGCTCGGAAGCGGGGAATCGGAGCGTCGGGCAACGACGTACCCGTTCGACGACGCGTGAGAAGTAAGTCGCGCCGTAGTGCTGTGCGAAGACGAGGATGCCGACCTCTTGCAGAATGGCGAGCAGGAAGGCCGTCTCCGGAGGAACATTCTCCATCCGCTTGGCGAGCGCTTCTGCGACACAGGCGATCAGGTTTGTGCGCTTGTAATACCACTGTCGGAAGTCTCTTCCCCATGACTTCATCAGTTCGGAGTTGACCGTTCGCAGGCCGAGGGTCAAACACATTGCAATCGTGCGTCTTCCGCCCAGAAAGCTGACGACGGACCGAACATTCTTGATCGAGCCCGAAGTGCCAAACTGCGAGGAATTGGCGTATTTGATCAGTTCGGACGTTAAGCGAGGATCAACTTCGATCAGTTGCGTCAGACGTTCAAGATCAATCTCATCGGGAGGAAGATTCGCATAACTCGAAATTTCCGTCAGCGTCGTCGAGACCGGGGGAACATTCACAAATTCGGTCACGAGGCGTCGGGCTGATTCGTCAATATGCAGACGTCGATAGGACAACTGACTGAGAAACTGGCTGACTCGCTGGCCGACGGCTTCTGGCGAACTGGCAGAGGAAATGTATTGTTCGACGCCGGGCGACTTTTGACGTCGGGAGAGCTGGTCCTCACACGAATCAAAACACAGGAACGCCGGAACGGAGATCATGCGGGCGTGCAATTGCTCGATGACCTGATGGCCTTTCAAGAAGCCCGTCAGTTCTTCGTCAATGATGACCAGATCGATCCGCTCAGAGGATGCCACCTGAGCGAGTTCATCCGTACTGTCGACGACAATTGTCTCGATGGGATACTTCTGGATGGCGAGGGCCCAGTCGATCGCGGTTTCTGCATGCCCCATCAGGATGACGACTTTATGGCGAGCACCGACTTGGAGATTCTCGTCGTCCTCTTCCGAGAATGTCTTTTCCTCCAGTTGCCTGGCCACGATGGCATCTCGGAGTGTCAACGCCAGCTGACCGATATCGCAGGGCTTGGTGTGATACTGGTCGATCCCGCGAAGTTCGAGATCCTTTTTCAGTCTCCCGTCTGTCACTGGCGTATGGACAGCCAGGACAGTCGGGCAATTGGCGTGACCAAGCGCTTCGACGCAGACCTGGTGCCCGTTTTTCAAACGCAGACACAGGTCGACCACTGCAAGGTCATAGGGACGTTTCACCATCATCTTGATGGCATTCAGGCCGTCTTTGGCGTGATCGCAGCGAAATCCAAGTTTAATCAGAGCCCTCGTAAGTTGCAGACGACTGACAGCGTCGTCATCAGCAATGAGCGCGTGATATTGATAGTGTACCATACGACGTGACCTCAAAAAGGGACTTGATTGAGATGTCTAAAGGCACAGAATCGAGCGGCGGATCAGGTAGAACTGATCGTGCAAAAAGAAGTGATTGAGAAAATCAATAGCACAAAAAGCGAGTAGGTTTTCTGCCTCAAAAGTTTCTGCCTGGCAAATATCAAGAGTGACTGACCTAATCCGGTCAAGTTGATACAGACGGTAAAAATAACCCGATTCGACTAGAGGGAATCCCCTCACGAGATCGACGTAACAGCTGATCACGTAACAGCTTTGGCAGGCCAGCGATCACGCCGGAAGAGCAACGTCCAAGCCCATTTGATCGCACCTTCGATCATTCGTGCCGATAGCATTTCTAGGCTATAGAACGAGAACACTGAACACCTGGATCGACTATAGGAGAATTCAACCACTGATCAACACAGATGGACACTGATCAAACCATCCAAGACAGAGAAGAAACCTTTCCCTTCTCCCTATCTGTGTCCACCTGCGTTTATCTGCGGTTCAATCTTCTTTTCTCCATCCGTGTTTCTCCGTGTCCATCCGTGGTTGGTTTTACTCTTTCTCTGCGATCCCCCGCGACCTTAGACGCAGTCTTCTAATTCCTTGTAGGGTGCTGGTGAGGCTCTGCGAACCGCACCAATTGTGCGAATGAATGTCGTTTTGGTGCGGTTCGAAGACTCACCAGCACCCTACATTTTGCGCAAGACATCAATTAGAAGACTCGCCCCCAGCGGTTCAAGTTGATTTTTAGCGGGCTGCTAAGAAATGTTCGCCCACGCGACCGCATCTTCCCCGGCAGGCAATTTGATCGGGCAAGAGGGATCATTCACGGTCCGCCACACGGCTTCCGCAACATCTGTTGAGCGCGTCACAGGGCCTGTCTCGCTGAAACTTGCGAACAGGTTCTTCGTCAGTTCGGCGTAGGCTTCGTGGTCGAGACCCTTCATGCGGTCGCGTCCGTTCGCTGCAAAGGGGGTTTCTGGGGCGCGTCCCGGCAGAACCAGGCAGGCCCGCACGCCGAATGGTTTCATCTCGAGCGCCAGACATTCCGTGAAGGCGTTCACGGCGGCCTTGCTTGCAGTATACAGGGAAACCAGAGGCAGCGTTTTCAAGGTGACGCTCGACGTGACATTCACAATCACGCCTGATCTTCGTTCTCGAAACTGGGGCAGAAATGCCTGTGTCATCGCGATCGTGCCAAAGGTGTTGGTTTCGAACACGTCTCGCATCGTTTCGAGCGACGATGTCTCGACAGGCGATGCCATGCCGATGCCCGCATTGTTGACCAGCACATCAATCGGACCTGCGAGTTCCACAGCTTTGATGATGCTGTCTTCATCCGTCACATCGAGCGGGATCACGCGGAGATGCGGCGAGGCGGGCAGAATCCCTTCTTTCGGCGTCCGCATGGTCGCTATGACTTTCCAGTCTCGCTCCAGAAAGAATCGGGCGATTTCGAGGCCAAAGCCAGAGGAGCAGCCAGTGATCAGAATCGTTTTCATAAACAGACCTTGTGGTGGAAGTGGTTTTAAAGTGGCACGGACATGCCTGTTCGTATCCATGTGAAAATTGTGGTTAGTCCGGGTTGCCTCAACCCGGACGGCGAAGCCGCAAGAAGCACGGTCGAGCGCGCATTGGGCGTCCATTCCGTGTTTCCCTCGTGCCGAAGCAGCACGCCCGGGTTGAGACAACCCGGGCGACCCTGCACTACCAGGGAATCGTTCCCAGCTTGGCGTGTGTGAATGCTCCCGTCGGTGCAGCGGGGCCGAGGAGTGCGACGCGAACCGCTTCTTCGGCTCCCTCTTCGAGAGTCTCGAAACCCTCGTAGTTGTTGAGGTTCGTCTTCGTGAAGCCGGGCGAGACCGAGTTGACCCTGATCCCTTCGGCTTCCAGTTCAATCGCAAAGGCGACGGTGATCGCATTCAATGCTGTCTTGGAGGCTGCGTAGCCGGGGCCAAACGATGTTCGAAACGGAAACGAGTGATCCAGCACGGTTGCTAAAGACCCCAGCCCGCTGGACACATTGACGATGCTCGCCCCTGGCGTCTTGCGAAGAATCGGCAGCATGGCCTGAGTGACCGCGATCACGCCGAAGACATTGGTCTCCCAGATCGCGCGGACTTCCTCCAGAGAGATGCGACTGGGACGCGTTTGTTGAAAGTATTCCTGGATTGACATCCCCGGCGTCGCTGTCGTGTTGGAAATCGCGGCATTGTTGATGAGGACATCGAGTCGACCAACTTCTTTCTCGATGCGTGCAGCGGCTGAGTCGATGGATGCAGAGACGGTGACGTCGAGTTGAATGGCGCGGGCGTCCCCCTCAATGGTTTTCGCTGCTGCCTCTCCCTTCTCGAAGTTGCGGGAGCCGACGAATACAGTGAAACCACGAGCTGCGAGATCTTTGGCGATCTGATAGCCGATGCCTTGATTGGCCCCGGTGATCAGTGCGACAGGTTGATTAGGCATGTATACTCCTTGAAGAACGAGCGGCGTAGAATCAGTTAACGACAGGGTGAATTCACGATGCGAAACACAAACGGAACAGCGTTCCGTATTATTCGGAACGTCGTTCCGTTTGTCAAGAGGGAGTCCGTTGAGCAAAAAACAGCCACCTAAATCCGATGATTCCGAACTGCACGAGCAGGGAGATCGACGCGTGCGCGCCGACGCGCAGCGCAACATTGATGCGCTGTTAGAAGCCGCGAAGACCGTTTTCATTTCGTCGGGAGTCGATGCCCCGGTTCGCGAAATCGCAGAGAAAGCCGGCGTTGGCGTGGGGACTCTCTACCGTCACTTCCCCAACCGCTCCGATCTGGTCGCGGCCATTTTTCGACGCGAAGTCGATGCCTGTGCCGCAGCTGCAGCGACATTGGGCGAGCAGTATGAACCAGATGTCGCGCTGGCCTGCTGGCTGCACCGCTACACGGAGTTCATTGCGACCAAACGCGGCCTCGCCGCTGCCCTGCACTCGGGAGACCCGGCCTTTGCGTCTCTCCACGATTACTTCCGAGAACATCTGGAACCGGCGCTGAAGTCACGTCTCGACATCGCCGTCGCCGCCGGCCTCGTCCGCCCCGGCGTTGAACCGATTGATCTCTTATTAGCCGTCGGCAAGCTGTGCCTGACGATTTATCAGGAAGACGCCAGCCACATTCGTCAGATGGTGGATCTGCTCATGGACGGAATGCGATATGGGGCGAGCAAGCAGAGTTCATAACGATATTGAACTTACCGCACAAACGGCAAACACGCCTGCTACGCCCGGTAAATCGCCATTAGCCACATCGCCATTCCTCCCAGCCCCAGATAGTTCAAACAACACATCACCGCCATCTCGTAACGCCGACTGTAAATCCAGGCGATTGCTGGCACGAGAACAATCCCGAGCAGGTTGAGCGCGACAAACTCACTCGCTGGAAGATGCAGATCTTCGACAAAAAACATGGTCAGCGCCAGCACCGCTCCCGGCAGATAGGAGAACAACAGGAACACCAGCGACGGCGATTTCGGCAAGTAGCGAAACGTAATCAGCTGATATTGGCGCGGACCAACGGACGCCGCTGTCATCGTCAAGAGGAACACGACAAAAGCACACACGATGCTCCCGATCAACAAAACAGAAACGTCACTCGATTGAGCCCCGCTCGCCAGATTCCTAAAGACCCTGGAATAATACCAGTATCTGCTGCTCGACATCGGCCAGATGGCATCGATCATCTCTTGAAACCCAACGAACAAATCGGGATAAAACCAGGCTCCAAAAATCGCAAAAGAACCAAGCAGCCCATAGTAAGCGTTATAGACGACATTCTTCCAATCCGATCCCATCATCCAGGTGACAATAGCGGCCATCGTGGACCACACTGGAATGCCGATGATGCAAAGCATCGTCAAAAGTACGACGAAGATTCCTGAGCGGGTGAACCCTAGCGAGTTAGCCGCCTGATCAATCCACTCCGCTATGAGAGGATTGGCGATCACCATGACTTTCAGCAACAACACATTCGCAGCCGCACACAAAATCCCGATCTGCGTGACGCGATGAATCGTATTACTGGGCAGGAGCGCGAGGCTGTCCTGCCAGGTTTTTTCGTTGTTGTCAGTGGTGACGACGGCAGTGCTCATGGGAATACAGTAATCGAGTCAACATCGCACCTCCAACAAAAAAAGCCATTCAGATAACGTTGTTGTCGATGGAGCTTATGTCGAGACATCCGCACAACTTCTGATATTCTGACTCCGTCGGATAACGAATTGGTTCTGAACGAATAAAAACGGAGCCTTCTATGATGCAGCAAGTTTTGAGTTTCTCTGATGACGAAAATGAAGTGCTGAGGAAGCTTGGGATTGTGGTTTATCGCGGAAAGCTGATTCTGGAGGCAAGAAATCCCATCACAAACGAAGAAGTTGCTGCGGTAGAAGAGAAAATAGGCTGTCGCATCCCGAGAGACCTACTCGCTCTCTGGAAGACGTCGTTCGGTGGAGCATTGGATTACGACTACCGGGCAACCTTCGGAAATTACATTTACTTGACCGGTCTTCGAGAGTTGTATTTCCCCGAAAGCAAACACTACCACGATCTTTACGGCTGGATCGATAGTGAATTGGAAGCCGCTCAAGAAGCGGCGATGGATGACGAAGATTTCCTGGTTTATACTCCTTACCTGCCGTTTGGTGGATATGAATACCTGCAACGGGCTTATGTTTCATTGCTTCCAGATGAATATGGGGCAGTCATTTTCTATGCCCGAGGCATACCGCAGAAGGGATGCTTGAATGAGGATCAAGCAGATCTGGTTGCCAACTCGTTGAACGAATTTTTCGACAATCTGACTTTAGACCAAGACCCCTTCGAAACATGTGATGAGTTCTCCAACGGACTCACCATGGTGGAACGGATCTCGGAGATAAAAACCAATCATCCGGAAGTCGCCAGCAAACTAACGCAGTTGGTGCTCGCAAGTGTTTTTAATTGGAGAGCGGTCTTAGCAGAAACTGACTTTTCTACAGAACTGTCAGAAAAAGAGCTTCATGCATTAAGGCTGGCGTTTGAATTTGTAGTGAAGCAAAAAGACGAAAGCCTGATTGCTCATCTTCACCAACGCGGAGCCCCCTTTGACATTGCTCTTCAGGGAACTCGTGATGTTCTCGCATTAGCAATGAGCATGAAGGCATTTGATATTGTTCGATGTTTGCTTACCCTCAACATCAAGGTCAGCGACAGGCCTGTTTTTCATGCGGCAGATTGCCCAGACGAGTTGCTGATTCTACTGGTTAGCTACGGCGTCTACTTCGACGAAGAAGCCTTTTATTCAGCAGCAGAGACTGGCGCAATTGAAGGGGCAATCGCGATCGTTGAGAGTGACAGGCTTGTTGATTACTCCACGATGGAATCAATTATTGATTCCGCAAACCAGCGTGCAGACAGACATGATGAGGCTGCTGTCTCAGTTGAGAAAGGGCATCTCAGATCCTATCTGACAGCGGACCAATATCGTGCACGAGCGAAAATGCTGAGAGAGTTTGCGAGCCGTTTACAAAATCTCCAGTAAAAATCTGTGCCCGACTATGCATAGCTAGAAATGTTCTAACAAAGAAAGCCCCGGCGTTTCCACCAGGGCTTTTTTGATTTCGAAACTCAAGTCTCTCGACTAAGCCGTCTTCATTGCAGCGCCCAGGATGCGGCTGGTGCTCTCGCGCATCACGCGTGGGTCGACCAGTTCGCCCTTTTGCAGGGTGGCGCGGACGTCTTTGCCGGAGATGAACAGTGGTTTTTCGTCTTTGTGTTTTTCCATCAGGTCGACGCGGCCGATCGAATCGTAGTAGGCAGCGAAGCCGACTTTGATTGGTTTGACGTGGAGTTCGCCGCTGAGATTGCTGAAGATCTCTTGAGCGTCGAAGTCACCCCAGATGGCAGTGCCGTCAGCGTAAGGGACGTCAGCGTGCTTACGGCCGATGACGATGTGGGAGTAGCCGAAGTTCTGACGGTAGATGGCGTGCATGACGGCTTCGCGTGGACCGGCGTAGAACATCTTGAGGTCCAGGCCGAGGAGGACAACGCGATCAGGAACCTGCTCGCCGCGAGGTCCCCAGAGGGCTTGATCGCTGTCACCATCGCCCAGGGCGCGGTCGGTGATCAGTTTCTCGTAGGTTTCCATGCGGACGACGGCGTTGACGTCGTCACCCTTGGTTTCGCCGATCAGCGGGTTCAGAATCGCACCGGCGTTCTTGCCCTGGCGGATCAGGTCTTCCAGGCCGTAAACGAGGGCGTATTCGTGAGCACGGTGGAGTGGGTTACGAGTCTGGAAGGCGACGCAGGCGTCCCAACCCTTTTGTGCGACGAGAGCACGTGTTTCGACTGGAGACAGAACGTACTTGCCGAAGGCTGGGTTCTTCGGTTGTGGGAGAGCTTCCAGTTCACCGCCGATGAGGTGCGTCTTGTCAGCGTCGCCTTTGAGGACCATGTCAGCGCCGGCGTGATCGGTTCGCTCGGTGCCGTAGACGGCTTTGATGTAACGAGGCTTGTCCCATTCAAAGACGTCAGAGATAACCAGAGTCGCGACGGCCTGACCTTCAGGATTCGTCAGGGCAACTTTCTGGCCGGTCTTGAGTTGTGAACCGAGTTCGGTGGTCACTGGGAACGAGAGCGGAATCGACCAGGCGTATTTCTTTCCGTTGGACATGACGACCATCTCGTCGAGGACGAGGTCATAGGCGGCTTTGCCCATGGGGCCGGTCAGCGGGCTCAGGGTGCCGTCTGCGATGCGGTAGATGGTGGAGAGGTCAGCAGCGGAGACAGGAACCTTGGTCAGGCCATCCATCTCTTTTTTGAAGGCGTCGATTTTGTCAGCAGGGACAGTCTTGTTGACGGGCTGGCTCAAACCACCGTGGACTGGTACGAGATCGCTCATAGTTTACTCAGCTTGCTTTCTGGAACAGGTTGTGCGGAAACGGGTTGGATGAGGAAGGACACAGACTTTCCCGACAGTGAAGGCAGCCGATGCACAATTCGCTGCCGATAACGGCACAGGAACAGGGTCTTTCCAAACGAGTGACCGGAAGGCGTCTGACGTCTGGGGTCCCTTGGAATCGGGAAATCGCCAACTAATGACAAGCAACCGCATTTTTAGCGCTGAAAATGTCTCGTGCGACCGACCATTGAGGAATGGTTCTCGACCTGTGCGGCGCGAGAATAGAGAATTTCGCCAATACCCGTCAACTGGCCTCTTCCAAAAACTGACATTTTTTTGCGTCGCCCCGATCCTGCCACGGCTTACGGAGCAGCGGATGGCGTCTCTGCCTTCAAAAAGGCCTCGATCTGAGCCCGAACCTCTGGCTCGTCCGGGTAAATGATTTTCGTCCCGAAGCCGTCCACGTCGGGAGTCACCACGTAACCCCAGTTATCCAAGGACAAGGGCACATCTTTCTTCTTGCCCCCAAACGGAGCGGAGACAAGACTGAATTCACTGTGCTCCGCTTCAGAAATTGCAAAGATGTAATCTTTTT
Source organism: Lacunimicrobium album (assembly GCF_052161635.1). Taxonomy (GTDB): domain Bacteria; phylum Planctomycetota; class Planctomycetia; order Planctomycetales; family Planctomycetaceae; genus SXPC01. Next base: position 4,549,229 of record NZ_CP197413.1, on the reverse strand, counting down.
GAAAGTCGCATTCGCGCCCCTCCTCGCCGATGACAATCACGGCTCTGGGCACTTCCAAGTCGATGGAATTCTTGAATACTTCTTTCACACCGACTTGATACGTCGGGACGTTGGCATCGCCATCCCGGCGGGAGATCCCAATTGCTTCGACAGTCCCCAGAATGACCAACTGGGCCTGATGCAGCTGAGCCTCGTTGATGCGGGGTCGGTTGGCGTAACTGGCGGCCATCCAGCCCATGAAACTTACCCAGGCGAGAAACATGACCATCACAACAGCAAAGATTGGCCAGATGCGGAGCTTCGCAGCGGCTGGCGAAGCGATCGTCATTTTGCCGTCCGGTGAATCGATGAAAGTACCGGACGACGTCATGACAGCAGACTACTTCCTGGGCTGGCTTATTCGACTGACGTCGCCAAATCTATATTGCGTTTCCACGCTTTTTTGATCGGAAGGCTTTTGAAGTATCGATGGCGTAATCACGTTCCAGAGCCGCTTCGAAATCGTAGACGTCACAGAAATCGACGAGTTGGTCTCGGTCGGTCTTCCGCATATCGCCACGTTCAATCAGGTCGAAAACGATGTGGCCGAAATCTTCGGTCTTCTGCACACCCCATTGTTGGAAAACAGTCTTGGCGAGCATGCCAAACTGATCCTGTCCGAGCTCCCGGATTCCGTGGAGAAGTTCCTGCCCGGAAATATGGGCACCTTCATCATCCGGATCTTCACTCAATCCACGGTTCAGCTTTTTCTGTGCGTGCTGAAGAGCCTCAAACACGAACTGATAGGCGTGTGGATGAAAACGATGACCAGTGCTCGTGGTTCGCGTCGTCATACTAAACCTTGAGGTAAAAGGGACACTGCTTCCATCGTGCGAGAGCAGGAGATGAAAGTCAAAAGACTTTGCGATCAGTTTCGTCCGACATCGAATTCTAAGACAATGGTCAAAACAGATAAAGACAGAAACGTCCCTAGAACCGAAAATCTCGGATTCCCTCATCAACCAGAGCGCGCGTCCTGGATCAGGTTGTTTGTCAGGCAACCAAAACAACAAAGCTCAATTTCGTGAGAATCCCGGATCGGAACTGTCTTCGGCTGCGTCTCGTGACGGAGCGCCTGCCTGCGATTTGTTCACCACCGTCAGAATGTCCTTTGCGTCCGCCATGACACGACGTTCGCCGTAGTCGATCAGGACTTTCTTGGACAGGATCTCCTGAGCGAGGACTTTCCCCTGCCCTGCCTTGGTTAAGACGGTTGCTCCGACATTTGGCAGTTCGCGCTGATGTTCTTCGTAGGTGTCATACTCATATCGCAGGCAACATTTCAATCGCCCACATCGACCTGAGATCTTGTTGGGGTCGAGATTAGCTTTCTGCAGCTTGGCCATCTTCATCGAGACGGGAGGCATCTCCTTCAGGTGCGTATTGCAGCAGACTGGCTTGCCGCAGTCTCCATAATCGGCCAGCAGTTTGGCTTCATCGCGAACGCCGATCTGTCGCATTTCGATGCGTGTCTGGAATCGTTTGGCGAGCGCTTTCACCAGTTCGCGAAAGTCGATCCGCTTCTCCGACAGGAAGAACAAAATCAGGCGTTCACCCCCAAAGATCCGCTCGATATCGACCAGCTGCATTTGCAGTTTGTGATCTTCGATGATCTTCTTGCCGTCTCGAAACTCTTCCTGCTCGCGGCGTGTGACTTCATCGCGATTCATTCGGTCTTCGTGGGTCGCTAATCGCAGCAGCTTTCCGGTTTGCTCTTTGAGTTCCAGATACTCGCGACTCTTGTCGGTCGCGACGCAGAGGACTTCGCCCCATTCGGTCCCGCGATCGCTGCGCGCAATGACTTCCTGCCCTCGGGAAAGCTCATGGGTCCCACGCCACTCGAAGTCGCCGAGCAGACGAGTCGTACCATAGCGGACGATATAATTCATGCTGAGATCCGTCGTTAAGTCGAAACAATTCAGAACAGCGTATCCTATCGGACGAACCGCGTGATGACCAGTGGAGCAGGCGATTGAGCAAGGTTCAGATTTACATTGTCTTTTGTCGAGATAGAATAATTCTCCAATACTTGGGAGCGAACGATGAACCAGACACAGCTTTTTGACGAAGCATTGAAACTAGATCCTCAGAGCCGCATGGATCTTGCAATGGATTTATTGGAAACAATCGATCCGCCTCCAGGAAAGCCGATCACTGCCGAAGAGCTAAATCGACGCATTGTCGAGATTCGTAGCGGTGCAGTCGAAGCAATTCCCTGGGAAGAAGCTCGAAAGCGAATTTTCGGGAATGGCTGATTATCAGTTCGAAATCCACCCCAAGGCAGTGTGGGAACTTGCAGATGCTTACCAATGGTATGAGCGGCAGGACCATCATGCCGCTAAGAGATTCGAAACTGCGATAGATCAGGCAACCGTCCGGATCATGCGAGCACCAGACAGCTTCGCTCTGTATTTGGGTTCCACGCGAAGAGTACCAGTGAAAAGATATCCGTATTCAATCGTCTACACACTGGACGAGATCGGAATTCTTTTTGTCGCTTTCTCTCACACGTCCCGAGAAGAAGGATAGTGGCTTGATCGCCTGAACGATCAACGTTTCTAAACCCGCTGCCCGCTCAATCCCTCTCGCCAGACCATCACCACCTGATCCAGCCAGCCTTCAATGATTAGCGGGATGGATGCATAACGTGAGACTTGGTAACTCGCCTGCAGCGTGGCTTCGATCATTTCTGCCAGTCGTTCCAATCGTTCCGGCTCTTCGCCATTGCCTGCTGGCCAGCGTCTGAGATTTCCCTCTTCGATGCCGCATTCTGCGATCAACTGTCCGCGGATGGCTTCAATCGCTGCTTCGAAGATGATCTGAGCGGCTTCGCGCTGGGCGGAGGTTTCTTTGCCTGCTGTCTCGATCAGTTTCATCACTTCGCTGGCCAGCGGGACTCGCTCCAAGGGGGGCTTGTTGAACAATCCCCTGGCTTGTCGGCGAAGTTCCTGCTCTTCGGGGGATTCCTGTTTGCCTTGATCCGGACGACTCGCGAAATAGACGATCTGACAGCGGCTCTTGATCGTCGTCAGGAGACGCTCCATCTCCTCAGCCATCAGGATCAAAATCGACTGCTCGGGGGGTTCCTCGAGTGTTTTGAGAAGCGCATTCGCGCTCGCTTCGTTCATCGCATCCGCATCGGAGATGATCGCAATGCGTCGCCCTGCCATCATCGGCTTGAGGGAAAACTCATAACACAGTCCCTCTTTGCCACGTCGCTCTGCAGATCCGACGAACAAATCAATCGGCAGCTCCGACTTCCCCTCCGGCAGGCCGACCGTCAGTAGATCAGGATGCATGCCCGCGAGGACCTGCTTGCACCCCGGGCACTCGCCACACGCAGCCAGCTCTGTCTCGCCTGTCCGTCGACAGAGCATCGCCTGCGCGAACAACCTTGCAAACTCTTCCTTCCCACAGCCAGCCGGGCCAATCAGCAGATAGGCATGCGCCAACCGCCCGCGCGCTGCTGCACGACGGAACATTTCGATGGCACGACTTTGATGAGGCAGGGATGCGAACAGGTCAGACATTAAATGAAGAAGCCTTCAACATCTCGTGAGCCGTGCAGAAGTCGAGCGACTTCGATTCCACTCGGGCGAACGAGGTAATAAACAACGTAATTTTTCTTAAATGTGAAACAGCGAAGACCGCGTCTCAATTCGTTTCTTATCGTACCCATTTCTGGTTGACGAGCGTACTGAATCAGCTTGGAGTCAAGTTCCGAAATGAATTTCTGAGCAACGTCAAATGAGCCGGATTGCGTCGCGAGATAGTCAACTATTTCCTGAAGATCTTCGTAGGCCTGCATCGAAATGAAAAACTGGGCCATCTAAACAATGCCCTTTTTCTTCAGTCTTTCTCTGGCAGTTTCCAGGACTGCTGCTGCATCCCAAGGAATCGCTTCGCCTCTCTCGATGGCCTGGCAAGCCGGCTCCAATTCCGATCGCAACGCATCCAGCTTCGCCTGATACTCTCGAAAGCGTACGAGAGACTCTTCCAGCGAGACCTTCACATGAGGCTCGGCTTTCAGTTTCTCTTTGACAAACTGATGAAACAGTTCGAATTCCTGTTCGAGGTCTACTGCAATACTCACCTTCTCACCTCGGATGAATTTCTAACGCCATCTCAATAATCACACCGCGCAAGATCCCAGTTTTGTATGATAACACGCGGTTCGCACGCGGGACAACACTCGAACTCGGAAGCAGCATTTCGATGAAGATCGCATTTTACAGCACAAAACCTTATGACCGTCAGTATTTTGGCGAGGCCAGTCACGATTTTCGTCATGACCTGACTTACCTCGAACCTCGACTCGATGCGACGACGGCGTCGCTGGCAGAGGGGTATCCGGCTGTTTGCGCGTTTGTGAATGACACCCTCGATAAAGACGTTCTCCAGACACTTGCTCAGGGTGGGACCAAGTACGTCTCCTTACGGTGCGCCGGATTTAATAATGTCGATCTCGATGCCGCCCGGGAACTTGGCATCAAGGTCGTGCGAGTCCCGGCCTATTCTCCTTACTCGGTTGCAGAGCATACTCTCGGCCTGATCCTGACACTCAACCGCAAGATCCATCGTGCGCATGCACGCATCCGCGAACATAACTTTTCGCTCAACGGACTGGTCGGGTTCGATCTGCATGGGCGAACGATCGGCATCATTGGGACGGGGGAAATCGGGGCCACGTTTGCCAAGATCATGACTGGCTTTGGCTGCACCTTACTGGCTTATGACCCGAAGCCGAATCCCGCCTGCGATTCGCTTGGCGTCAAATTCGTGACACTCGATGAGTTGTTCGCCCAGTCTGATATCATCTCGCTGCATTGCCCTCTCACGCCTCAAACGAAGTACCTCATCAATCCTGAGACCATCGGAAAAATGAAGCACGGAGTCATGATCATCAATACCTCGCGCGGCGCGGTCATTGACACCCGTGCCGCGATCGATGGTCTCAAGTCAGGCCAGATTGGCTACCTGGGTATTGATGTCTATGAAGAAGAAGGGCATTTCTTCTTTCGTGACCTTTCGGACGAGGTGATCGACGATGATGTTCTGGCTCGATTGATGACGTTTCCAAACGTCTTGATCACCGGACATCAGGCCTTTTTTACTGCTGAAGCGCTCACCGCGATCGCTCACACGTCCCTGCAGAATCTGGCAGATCTCGAAACGACCGGCCAGTGTGCGAACACTGTCGGTGAGTGAGGGGAGGCTGTTAATCTGAGGAAAGTTTAGCGATTGTAACGATTCTCCTGATGCACGCTTCGCACATCTGCCGATTCATTTTCATAATAGCCCTCCCCTTTTGCGTTGCGCGTTCGCCTCCCGAATCGCGTTTTCGCCCTGCCACGACGGACCGAGTTATGAGTCTCTGCCAGGACTGCCACGCTGGATGTTGCCGATCGTTTGCTGTCCCGACCACGGGTGCGGACATCCTGACGATCATGGGCGACCTGAAGCTGGATTTCTGGGACTTTGCCTGTCGCTGGGAAGATCGTGATGGCATTATTGCGAGGAATTACGCGCCGCATTTTCGTTTTCAAGACGATCCGGACACGCCGTACGTTGTCTGCTTAAAGCACGTCAATAGCCAGCAGTTTTCTGGCACGACACGCTGTCTGTTTCTCAAAGAAGGTTCTCAGCCGTCTGGTCCGGCTGCGAAAAGCTCTTGCGGCATTTACGGATCACGCCCCGCTGCCTGTCGAGTCTTTCCGCTGAAATTCGCCGCTGCTGGTGATCTGCCGATCATTTACGACATTCCTGCCAAAGGGCGAGAAGGGCACGAGAAAGCCTACGACCTCTGCAAACGGCAGTGGGAAGTCAGCGACGTCAACCCGATCGAAGCGGTCCAGGACCTTGCCGTCGCCAAGTATGAGATGGAGTTCTTCACGCAGATCGCCCAGGTCTGGAATCGCAACCCGGGGGACTGGCTTTTGTTCCCGCAGTTTCTTGAGATCGTCTACGAAAACCGCGTCACCCGCGAGACACCGGCTGCTGTTCCACAACGTCGCGCTGCCTAATTTCTTCCTTTATGCACGGGGTAGTCCGGGTTGTCCAAACCCGGACGGCGAAGCCACTAGAAACGCGCCATCTGCTCACCGGACCCGCTTATACCAGTCACCACTTACTTCAGCGCGTCTTCTTTCCAACGTGCCATGCTTGCGGCTTTGAGCAAGCATGTTCTGAACGCGCCAACGTCGAATAAAGCAGCATGCTTACCCAAAGCTGTAAGCATGGCACGACTTTTGTGACCGCGCGGGCTTAAATTGGGATTGGTATTATTCAGTGACCTCGTTGCGTCTCGTACTTCGCATGACTCCAAACAAAAACACCCCACTCACTTTTCGTTGTGAGCAGGGTACTTTGCGACCTGTCTGGCGATTCAAACCGTTAATAGTAGCCGAGGTTCCGCTCAATACTCAGCGCCTTCTCCGACGTTAAGTATTTCTTCAGCGGATCGTTTTCATACTCGCGAGGCTGGTCGGATCGTCCTTCGGTCCCGGCGTCTGTGACCCATTTCTCGGCTTCTTCGTCCGAGTCGTCGGCGTAGTCGCCGGTTGAGGGATCGAAGCCTGTCATCGAGCTATGCCACACATTGCGAATCTGTCCGCAACCCGTGGTTAATAAGGTCGAAATCGTGACAATTAAGATGCGCCGACGTGAAAAGAGAGAGTGAATGCTCATGGCGACTTCCCGTGGGGGTCTGTCAGCGCGATAATCAGAGGTGGTCGCTGACGGGACAGGGGAGATTATCCCGGTCTTCGATTTCCGTCGAGAAGATTCGCCCCGCCAGGCAAGTCGTCTGTAATTCCTACAGCCTTTGCTCGACTTTATTCTCTCCACAGACGGGAAAGTCTGTGACACAAAATCATCACCAACACACATTGAAATGCAGTCATGTCTGAAGCTATTGACCTCGATATCCTTGTCGTTTCGGCACACCCTGACGATGCTGAACTCAGCGTCGGCGGCCTGATCGCTGCCTCTCGTCTGCAAGGTCTGAAAGTCGGCGTTCTCGACCTGACTGATGGCGAGCCGACTCCCTATGGCAGTCTGGAAATTCGCGCACGTGAAACTGCCGTCGCGACGAATGTTCTGAATCTCAGCTGGCGAGAAAACCTCGGCTTGAAGAATCGCAATCTTCGCGATACCGACGAAGCCCGCCTGGCTGTTGCCTCTGTCTTTCGGCGTACGCGACCGAAACTGATCCTCTCGCATTACTGGGAAGACGCTCACCCGGATCACGTCGCGGCGTCGGCTCTTGTTGATGCGGGGCGATTCTGGTCGAAGCTTTCGAAGTCAGATATTCCCGGCGAGCGCTATCACCCGCCGAAGATCCTGTATTACCTCAGCATTCATATGCGCAACCAGCCCAAGCCGTCGTTCGTCTTCGATATCTCAAACGTCATCGACCAGAAGCTCGACTCGGTCCGTGCCTACGAAAGTCAGGTCATCCAGGGACGCCCGACCGAATACCCGACGGTCATCGACGATGTCAAAGATCGCGCCCGCTACTGGGGCTGGACCATCGGCACGACCTACGCAGAGCCATTGTTCTCGAAAGAAGAGATTGGTATTCGCAGCGTGAAGGACCTGATTTAATACCAGCCCGTTTCTATCCGAGCGAGTTTCCCTCTCAAAGTGCCATGCTTGCGGCTTTGAGCAAGCATGTTCTGAACGCACCAACGTCAAACGAAGCAGCATGCTCACCCCGAAGCTGTGAGCATGGCACGACTTTTAGGCCGCACGGCGAGCTTTACTTCTCGATGATCTTTGACTGGGCACCGGTGCCGACTTCGTGGGCGTCCATTGTCAGACGGATCTGCGAGTGTGGTTTGAAGCCGTCGCGTGTGTCCGAAGAGGCTCGCTGTTCTTTGTCAATTTGGACCGACCATTTTGCGAGGCCAAATGGAACCTGATTGGTTGCGTAGATCTGAGCTTTGTTGGTCGTGCGGGAGGTATCGCTTTCGCTGACGAGCGTTCCTTCGTACTGAGTGGCTTCGAAGGTTCCGGCGGGAACTGTCAGCGATTGTGGTCCGCCGGCTGTCGTCAGGTCCTGATAATGACGCAGGAGCGCCAAGACTGGATAGGCTTGAAAAACGCCGCTTTCGATTGGGCGGACTGGGTCTTCGCCTGTCTTCTGATACCCCTTCACGATTGGCAGATACTCATTGGCGATGCGGCTGTTGTCTCGCGATTGTCCTGTGACGACGGATTCGGGGACCAGAATTTTGTACATGTGCTGACCGCCGGGGCCTGACTTGATTTCGCCTTCCGCGCGTCCGGTCGTTGATTCGATTTCGATCCAGCGACACTCGACGGTTTCGCCATTGTACTCGGCTTGCTGCGAGCCGACACTGCGAATTTCGAGGTGCTGGCGCCAGGAGAGGTTCAGGTCTCCCTGGTTATTTTCCGGACGGTAATCCGTCTGGCGGTAATCGCCTTCGAATCTGACCCAACCGCCAGCGTCTGGCAGGGACCAGAGAATTCCCTGAGCCTGGGCTGAGGTAGCCAGCAGGCTGGTGGCGATGGTTGTGATCAGGCAAACGATCAATTGAAACGGACGTCGCATCTGCTCGACCCTCAACGTTCTTCGTCTTAAAAGCGGTTCGTCAAAAGCTCGATTCAAGATCGCCCTTCCCGCGTCGAACTACCAACACGAAACGAGGCGATCTGCCGGTCATTTGTCTCCAGTCTGACGATGACAAGCTGTTTCCACAAGACCACTTACGCGAACACGGCTGGTTCCCGGAAAGAGATTGACGGTCTTGACTGGCAGGCCTAAACTTCAGATTGTAACGAATGTACGGATGCCGGGAATTGCGCTCCCCCGCTGTCGCCAACTCATGGTTATGTTCCCGAGAAAAGTCGATTCGTCTCAAGTTTGCGAAACCGCAGTTGCATGCAGTCAGTAACAGAGGTCGTTCGAGAATAGGTTTTTCGGCTCGTCACCATGAGTCTGTCTTCGGCCACTCTTGCAGCTTTTCTTTTTTCTCCTTCACTTAAGGGACGCCGTTTTATGCTACGCCGACTCTCTGCGACCGATTCAAATTCTGGTCGCTTTGCCTGGAACAACCTCAGTTGGGAAGTTTTTCATGGCGTTGCGTTCGCCATCGTTCTGTGTGTCAGTCACGTCGTCATGACGAAAGCAGAAGCGGGCGATACGAAAGTCCTCGCCCAGGCGACTGCGACACAGAAGAAAGAAGCCAAGGCTGAGAAGACCGAAAAAGAAGCGGGTCCGAAAACGATCACCTGGGCTCAGATCACGATCAAGAATGACTACACCGAAGGGGCCAAAGCAGCAGGCCTGTTCGGGGATCTCGAAGAGAAACTGACCGACATTCAAAAACGCCTGATGAGCGCCGGCGAAGACAAGAAGATCGATGGTATCTTCCTCAACATCCAGCCGACTGCGATGGGACGCGGGACCCTCAACGAAATCACAACGACCATCGCCAAGGTCCGTGCGATGGGCAAGCCTGTTTATGCCTGGGTCGAATCCGGCAATGCTGGTGATTACCTCATCGGAGCCGCCTGCGACAAGGTCTATCAGCCGGAAGCCAGCATGCTGATGCTGACAGGGCTTCAGATGGAGATCGGTTTCTATAAAGACATGCTCGACAAGCTGGGCGTCAAGACGGAAGTCCTCGCGGTTGGCGATTATAAAGCTGCTGGTGAGCCTTACTCTCGCTCTCACATGAGCCCTGCGTACAAAGAAGAGATGGAAGCGATCATCGATTCGCTGTACGACCAGATGGTCACTGCGCTCGCCAAATCTCGCAACAAATCGAACGACGAGATCAAGAAACTGATCGACAACGGTCCTTACTCGTCAGAACAGGCTTACAAGCTGGGCCTGCTCGATGGGCTGTGCTATCAAGACCAGTTTGATGACCTGATCAAAGAACGTTACCAGGAAGAAGTCGTCATCAAGATTGACGAGAAGTACGGCAAGAAGAAGGTCGACCTCGACTTTGAAGGCTTCGGCGGGATGGTCAAGATGATGAACCTGCTGATGGGCATCGAAGCAGAGCCGAAGAAGAACCTGCTGCCGAAGGTCGCGATCATTTACGCTGTCGGTCCGATCATGACGGGCAAGTCGATGAACGATCCCCTTTCTGGCTCGGTCATGGGTTCTGAGACGATCATCAAAGCCGTCAAGGAAGCCTCCGACAACCAGAACGTCAAAGCCATCGTCCTCCGCGTCGACAGCCCTGGCGGAAGTGCACTCGCCAGCGATCTGATGTGGCGTGCCCTGGAAGAATGTAAGAAGCCGATTGTCGTCAGCATGGGCAACGTCGCAGCCAGTGGCGGGTATTATATCTCCATGGGTGCGGATTACATTTACGCAGAACCAGGCACGATCACCGGATCGATCGGCGTCATCAGCATGAAACTCGCGCTGGAAGGTCTGTACGAGAAATTCGGTATCAACACCGACATCATTTCTCGCGGTAAGAACTCGGGAATCATGAGCTCGACCTCTCCCTTCACCGAAGAGCAGAAGACCGCCATGCGAGCCCTCTCTCTTGACATCTACGGCCAGTTCACCCGGAAAGCCGCTGAAGGGCGCAAGATGAAACTGGAAGACCTCGTCAAACTTGCTGGCGGTCGAGTTTATACCGGCGAAGCAGCTGTCAAGAACCACCTGATCGACGAAGTCGGAACCCTCACAGATGCCATCGCGAAGGCCAAGTCTCTGGCTGGCTTGTCTGACGACACGAAGATCGACGAACTCTCTTTGCCGAAGGCCACCAGCCCGTTTGAAGCCCTCTTCGGCGATGTCGAAGCAGGCGTCTCGATGAACGGCGCTTCGTCGAACCTGGTCCTGAGTCAGATGCAGACACTGAAGGCAACGTTCCCTGAGCAGTTCAAGCTGGTCAGCCAACACCTCAACGGCCTGTGGGGCCTGCTGCAACTGCACAACGAACCTCAAATGCTGATGATGCCTTATTCAATCATCGTGCGTTAAGGTGAGCTGTCTTTGTTATGCAAATTAAGAACGCCTCGCATCCCACAAAGATGCGAGGCTTTTTTTATGCGCTCGCAGAAGATCGGACTGGAACGCAGAGGGAACAGAGTTGAACAGAGGACGCGGAGACGAAGTCCAGAATCAGCGAGACTTCTTCTCAACGTGCCATGCTTGCGGCTTTGAGCAAGCATGTTCTGAACGCGCCAACGTCGAACAAAGCAGCATGCTTACCCAAAGCTGTAAGCATGGCACGATTTTTCAGGAACTCGCTATTTCAAGTGCGATTTGCTTCTTTCTTACCAAGCCCTAAGCCCCACTCCCTATGCCCTGTTCCTCACGACGCCTCGCGGAAACGCAGGGATGGTTTATCGATCGTGACGACCGTGCTCGCAGGGACGCTCTTGCTCAGGGAGACGCTGGCGCCGATGACGGAGTAGGCGCCGATGTGGGTGTCGCCACCGAGGATGGTGGCGTTGGCGTAAATGACGGTTCCTTCGCCGATGGTCGGGTGACGTTTGGCGCCGCGGATGATGGTGCCGTTTTCGTCTTTGGGGAAGCTGAGGGCGCCGAGCGTGACTCCCTGGTAGACTTTGACGTTGCCGTGAATGATGCAGGTCTCGCCGATGACGACGCCGGTCCCGTGATCGATGAAGAAGGAAGGCCCGATTTGTGCACCCGGGTGAATGTCGATCCCGGTGCGGGCGTGCGACCACTCGGCCATCATGCGAGGAATGTACGGGACGTCGGCTTTATAGAGTTCATGGGCCAGTCGATGGACCGTGACGGCTTCCAGGCCTGGATAGCAGAAGATGATTTCATCGGTCCCCTTGGCAGCCGGGTCGCCATCGAAGGCGGCCTGGACATCGGTCGCCAGTAGTTTGCGAATGGCGGGAATCGTTTCGAAGAAATCGACGACGATTCGGGTCGCGAGATTTTCGTAGTCGTGTTCGTGACCGTTATTGCAGACGCTGATCCCCTCTTTCATGTCGAGGTGACGCAGCGCTCGGCAGATCTGAATAATCATGCGTTCGCAGAGCGAATCGACCAGATCACCGACGTGATACTCGATGTTCCCCAGGTGCAGGTTCTGTCGCTTCTTGTAACCGGGGTAGAGCAGTTCCTTGAGATCTTCGACGATCTCGATCACCTCATTCATACTCGGCAGCGGGCAGTATCCCAGGTGGTTAATGGTCCCCAGGTCTTGATAACTCTGGACAATCATGTCCGTGATCTCAGGGAGTTTGTCCTTGAGCAGCATTTGAACGGGCATCGAAGTTGACATCGTCGGGCACTCGATTCTGCCTGGATTCAGGCCATCGACTGAAAAGGAAGGAAAGACTTAAGAAGACACTGGTGAAGCCGCGCAGGATCACTACGAGCGACGAATTTTAGAGCCTTTAGGCAAAACCGGTCAACGGCGCCTCTCCTGACGATCATAACGCCCCCCTGCTGGAAAGGCGATATTTACAATTCCCCGGCCGTTTTCACCCTCACACGAGCCCCTTTCCGGTTCGATGAGATCTCTGATCGTACACACGAGACGGGCTCATCATGCGCCAACCACACACAACTCCCCGACCTGCGACCGCTGCGATTTATCCCTGGATGAAACAAATCCAGGAGATCCGCAGCCACGCGCCTCGCAGCGACTCTCGTGATCAGGGGGCTGACCTTTTTCCATTGTTGGAAACCCGGCAGTTCCGACGTGCCACGACCGATAACGGCGTCACGCTCAAGGCGCACGAGCAGGAATTGACCGCTTTTTCGGCTGCCATTGATGCGGAACTTCAACTCGCTGCCCGGTCGGCTCCGGAGCGGATGAATGTCTCCCAGATTACGCAGCTGCTTCGGCTGGAACAGCGTCTGGTCGCACGTCTTAGCTGTGGCCAGAACTGGGTGAAACGCACGCAGGACATGACTGAGCAATTACGTGACATTCAATCCACCATGTCACGCGAACTCCAGTCGACGCGCGTTATCGTCCGCCCTTTGATCGAACTTCTCGATCAGGAAGCCCGCCTTCTGAAGTCCCAGCTCACGCCGCTCGAATGCTGGTACTGGCTGCTCATCGACACGACCAGCGGCCTCGACGAGGTCTCCCCGATCAAACGCCAGATACTCCGTCCGATTCTCAATGCAATGAGACTGGCGGCGATGCTGCAGGATCAACCATTGATCGTCCGCGAAGAACTGCTTCTGGCGACGATTTTGTGTGATCTTCCCTTGATCGCCCGTGTCTTCCGGCCGTCTCGACGTTCTCTTTCCGAGCAGGAACTTGAACAGACTCGCAAAACCCATGCGACCGCCGCCGTTGCGCTGGCGACTGGCATTTCCGATCTCCCCAGCGGCCTGCTGAGCTTGATCGGGCAGCATCATCAGAGCGCCAGTGTCTCCACTGGAGAGACCTCCTTTACGATGCTTCGTCCTCTGACGACTTTGCAGACGATCATCAGCGTCGCTGACCTTCTCGCCTCCCATCAGGGTCGGCTCCCGCTGCATGAGGTGCCGCTTTCCGCTGATCCGACGACTCTGACGATGTTCCAGCAGTCGGTCCAGGTGGCTGTGACCGCTGGCGAGCTGGCGAACGTGCCCCTGCAGCAGGTTCTCAAACCACTTCGTCTCGACGAAGCCTTGGCCGCAATTCCGGAGTCCTCATCAACACCAGAGACCCCGCTTCAGCGACTCCAGCGTCTCCTCCAGCAAAACCACCTTCGCCTCGACCCTCCAGAAACAATCCGCGCTCCGCTTTTCCAGGTCACTGGCAAACGCGACCGCAAACGCCGACTCTCGTCGTACCCTGGCCCTAAGAAACGCGTCTGATCTTTCGGGGTAGTCCGGGTTGTCCCAACCCGGATGGCGAAGCCGCAAGAAGCACGCCATCCGTTCTGGACGCCCAGTCATTTTATTAGCCCCCTAACAATCCCCTCCTCGAAAAAATCCCCTCAAACCATCCATATCCGCCAATTCGTTCTTGCGACTCAGATCTGTTTGTTTACACTGATGTGTCCCACCCCGGTGACCGGTTGCTCTCCTGCTCGCAACGGACACCCCCCACCGCCTCGATTCTGTCCCACCGACGCTCCATCCCAACGACCGCCTTGCCTGGCTTCTCGACAGCCAGCAGGCTCGAGTCGCCTGCGGACGTTTTTTTGTCTCCCCCGATCATGAAAGCACTGTTCATGTCGCGAACTGGCTTTATCCGAACATTCTCTGTTGGCCTGCCTCTGGTCCTTGTTGCCGTTGTTGCGTCTGTCGTCGTTATCTGGCAAGTCATGCCGCTTACCGCCAGTTCCGCGCCGAAGAACTACCTTTCCAAGCCTGCTTTCATCGGCGATCTGCAGATCGTCGTCAACGGCAACGGTCACCTGGAAGCCATCGATTCTGTCACGATGAGCTCTGAGGTGGAACGCGACGTCAAGATTCTCGAGATCGTCAACGATGGCTCCTTCGTCAAGAAGGGGGACGTTCTGTGTAAGCTTGATTCGGGCGAGATTCAGGAACGCCTCGCCCAGCAGATGTCCGACGTCGTTGAAGCTGATGCGAAGCTGATCGAAGCCGAAAAGAACCTTGGTGTTCAAGAACGCACGAACGAATCGACCATCGAAGAAGCGATCCTCAACGCTCGGCTGGCGGAGCTCGATCTGGCGGCTTATCTGGAAGGTGAATATCTACAGATGACGAAAAAGCTGCGGGGTGAACTTCAGCTCGAAAACGAAAAGCTGAGTCGCTCTGTCGAATCTCTTGAATTCACCAAACGCATGGCTCGCAAAGGCTACCGTTCACAAACGGAATTGGAAGCCGCTCAACTTCAGGTCTCTCAACAGCAGTTGACCTACGAAGCCAAGCAGGAAGAACTCCGCGTCCTGACGGACTTCACCTATGAACGACGGACGTCCGAGTTGAAGTCCAAAGCCAAGAACATGAAGTCGAAGATGGAGCGGGCCAAGGAGCAAGCCGAGATCGAGATGGCTAAAGTCGAGGCTGACTTCGCCACCCGCAAATCACAAAAAGAGTACGAAGACTTGCGTCTGCATTACTGGGAACGCCAGCTGGCAGCCTGCACCATTGTTGCTCCCAAAGACGGTCAGGTGCTCTATGCGAAACCACAGCGCCGCAATTATGCATCCACCTACGAAGTCCGCGTCGGCTCCAGCGTCTACGAACGCATGCCAATTTTCCAAATGCCCGATAACTCTGCGGTGAAGATCAAAGCTAAAGTTCACGAATCGAATTTCCCGCGGATCTCCCTCAAGCTGCCGGTCAACGTGCGTATCGAAGCCTTCCCGACTCATGAATTCAAAGGCGAGATCAGCTACATCTCGACTGTTCCCAATGATGGCGAATTCCCCAACTTCGATCAGAAGTATTACGACGTTGAGATCCGGATGCACAAACACGAAGACGCCAACATCGATATCAAGCCAGGCCTGTCGAGCACGTTCACGATCGTTTCAGAAAACCGCAGCGGCGTGCTTCAAGTCCCTGTTCAATCGGTGATCGCGATCGGGAAGTCCACTTACGTCTATGTCGACAAAACCACGACCGCTGAGCGACGTCCGGTTCGCTTGGGCGCCTCTAATGATGTCAGTGTCGAAGTTCTTGCTGGTGTTGAGAACGAAGAGCGAGTCATCATGAATCCACAAACGACCTTCGCTGACGAAATCGCCAAACTCCAGCAGATCTACAGCGAAACGGCCAAGACGAAAAAGCCGACCGACGCGACCACAAATCCTGTCCTGCCAGCGACAGCTGAAGCCCCGAAGCCCGCTGCAGAGGCTTGATAGTATTTTCTGTGTGCCACGACCGTGTCGGCCGTGCGGTTAGGCCTATCACCCCGCTCCAATCCCACGGCTGACACAGCCGTGGCACACGCCCTGTTCTTTGCACTACCCCAGTATCATTTTCAAACGGCGGGTTGCTTCTCGTGCATCGTCCGCACCGCAAATGGCGCTGCTTACTGCAACTCGTCTTGCTCCTGCTTCGACGACGCTGACGAGATTTTCTTCATCGACTCCGCCGATGGCAAACCAGGGGGTTGCGATCTCGCTCGCGACCGATTTCACTAGATCCAGTCCGACAAATTCATCACTGCGAAACGTCTTCGTCTTCGACACGAAGACTGGCCCGACCCCGAGGTAATCGGCTCCATCAATGACCGCCTGACGGGCCTGCTCGATCGAATGGGTTGAGACGCCGATCAGCTTCTCAGTACCGACGATCTTTCGAGCATCGCCGACGCTCGCTTCGTCTTGTCCGACATGGACTCCATCGGCATCGGCCATCATCGCGATATCTGCCCGGTCATTGACGATGAATAACACACCCGCGTCACGCGTCCACTCGCGGACCAGTTTGGCGGTCTCGATCAGGCGACGATCACTCATCCCCTTTTCTCGCAGTTGAATGACATCGACGCCCCCTGCCATCGCATCGCGGATAAGGGGGCCTAATCCATTTGGACACATTTCCTCAGTCACGAGCAGGTACAGCCGAGCGGAGGCGAGTTTGTCGCGTCGATCAAGAAACATCACGAGCATCTGCTCGATCGAATAAAACCGATAACGCAACGATTCACACATCTTCGCAAACTCGACGCTGACCGCTTTCCCATACTCCTCCAGCGTTCTCAGCGACTCCCCAATCCGCTTGGCGTTGATGACCGCGATCTGAGCAGGACTTTCGCGGAGATACTCCGAAGGGGTCGTCAGCGAAGTCCCCAGGTCCCCCGGCGTGTCTCGGGCTGCGATCATGGAAGGCTTGAGGTAGCGAGTCGCCGCGATCGAGACTTCATGGCGAAAGTCTTTGAGTAAACCGGTCAACATCCGATGCTCAATCGCCAGACGGCAGAAGTCTTCGACCACCCGTAACCCTTCACGGAGTCGATTGAGATTCACATCCAGAATTCGCAGCACTTGCAGATCGTGACTGGCTGGCGAAGCGGCGGGCGTCAACGTGAAGTCGACATTGATTGCTTCCGTGGAATGTCCGCTCATCTGGCCAATCTGGCCGGTGATTGCTTCCGCTCTCAGACCTTTCTCGTGCAACCAGTTCGACACGGGCGTCAGCTGCGACAGAATCGCGACCAGCAAATGCTCCGTCCCTGCTTCGATGTTCGTCGAGATCCGTCCCGCGACTTCGCCGGAGAGACGCGTCAGATCGAGCAGTTCTGCATCCAGGACGCTCAAGGAAAAGATTTCATCGACCTTCGCCTGCTCGACCTGCTTGAGCACTGCCTGCACCAGCGATTCCGACAATCCTTCCAGGGGAAATTCAAGTTTGACATCCCCAAACGTCACCCCCAACTGCTCCAGAATCTCACTGGCCCGCGATTCGAGCAAAAACACCGACCACAGGACATGCACCTGCGGATCCCCCTGCCCCTCGTCACTGCCATCCATCTGCGTGAGACGATGCGCCAGTAAAAGAGCCCGACGAAGTCCGAGGGTGATTTTCAGGTGATGCATAAAGTTTCAATTCTTGTTGACCTCATTTTGATTTATGTGAATACTACTTTTGGTGCGTTCAGAATTCATCACAAGGCAAGCAGCTTTCTGGCAGTCGATTATGATCTCAAATGACCAACCAGACCTCTGGTCTCAAGCACTCGAACTCAGTATGCAAGAACGCGCAGATCTTGCACTCATGCTTTTAGACAGTCTGCCAAATAAAGATGATGTGTCGGTCGAACAAGAATGGATCATAGAAATCCAACGACGACGAGAACAAGCACGTCTAGGTCATGAACCTGGAATCCCATGGGAGCAGGTCCAGAAGCTCATGGCGTAGTAATTCATTGAACAAGTATCAGGTCATTTTCCGACCGGAAGCGACCGAAGAAGTTGTCGAAGCCTGGCACTGGTATCGCGCCAAAGGCCCGGAAGTCGCCGAGAACTTCAATCGCCAGCTCGCGGCAGTCATTGATAAAATCTCTGTCAATCCGATGAACTCGCTTCCTTTCATCGACGAAACTCGAATCGCGATGGTACGCCGATATCCCTACCAGATTGTATTTGAAGTGATCGATCACCGGGTCGAAGTCCTTGCCGTCAAGCACTCAGCACGTCGCCCTGGGTATTGGCGATCGCGGAAGCGCCGTTGATTGCGACTTGCGTCTCGCTCAAGATCCTGATCCAGCAGTTGCATGCGCCCGACCATCTCATCGAAATGGTCGTAAAAATACGTCAAAGCAGCATAGACCTGCTCCGGCTTCAAGTCCGGGTGCTGGTGCATCAATTCGTCAGCTGACCAGCCGTAAGCGTAATGTTCACCCGCCAGATGGATCACCTTATAGCGAGTTCCATCAATGACTGCCTGATCGATCGCTGCCGTAGAAATGTGTGGGTATTGCGTGACTGAGCCCATGACTGCCTCGAATCTTGGAATATCGAATCTGAGTTTGATAGTACTCTTTATCTTTGAGCAATG
Source organism: Lacunimicrobium album (assembly GCF_052161635.1). Classification (GTDB taxonomy): domain Bacteria; phylum Planctomycetota; class Planctomycetia; order Planctomycetales; family Planctomycetaceae; genus SXPC01. Next base: position 4,530,790 of record NZ_CP197413.1, on the reverse strand, counting down.
CATTAAAATTGCCTGTTGGCTGCCGCAAGGATGTCTGGCAACAACCGACATCCTACCTGTCGAAGATTTTCTCCGCGTCTTGGCGCCTATGCGTTGACTCTGGACTCCCCAACCCCAGCAATCCGGATCTTTGGAAGCCTACCGGCCCCAACTTTTCCGCCCTGTCTTGTCGGAAGTCCGACCCCGAACTAGAATCCAGTGTGATCGACGTTCCGACGCACATCCAAACTTCGGGCACACAACCTGCATATCATTCCCATTTAGCGCCTTCACAAGCGAATTATCTGCCATAACGGCAGAGCCCCGGCTCGCTGACCGATCCACGGCGGGTAACTTCAGCAGCATTAAGAAGAGGGAAAGCAAAACATGTACGAACGATTTACCGATCGAGCCCGCAAGGTCATGCAACTGGCCAACCAGGAAGCTCAACGTTTCAGCCACGAATATATCGGCACCGAACACATTCTGTTGGGTCTGGTCAAAGAAGGATCAGGGGTAGCCGCTAACGTTCTCAAGAATCTGGACGTCGATCTTCGCAAAATCCGCATTGAAGTGGAAAACATCGTCCAGCCCGGTCCCGAACTCGTGACCATGGGCAAACTGCCTCAAACGCCTCGTGCGAAAAAAGTCATCGAGTACGCCATGGAAGAGGCCCGCAACCTCAACCATAACTACGTCGGGACCGAACACTTGCTCCTCGGCCTGCTCCGTGAGCAGGAAGGGGTTGCTGCCCAAGTTCTGATGAACCTCGGACTCAAGCTCGAAGACGTCCGCGAAGAAGTCCTCAACCTCCTGGGTCACGGCATCGAAACCGCCGACACCGGCGAGCGTGGCAATCCTGGCGGAGCAACCACCGGCTCTGCCAAGGCCAGCAAGAGCAAGACACCTGCCCTGGACAGCTTTGGTCGCGATCTGACCGAACTGGCCAAGCAAGGCAAGCTCGATCCGGTCATCGGCCGCGAACGAGAAATTGAACGCGTCACCCAGATTCTCTGCCGACGCCAAAAGAACAACCCGGTTCTCCTCGGGGAAGCAGGCGTTGGTAAGACCGCCATCGTCGAAGGCTTTGCCCAGATGGTGATCGATGGGAGCGTTCCGGATCTGCTCCGCGACAAACGCATCGTCGTGCTTGACCTCGCGATGATGGTCGCCGGGACCAAATACCGCGGCCAGTTCGAAGAGCGGATCAAAGCGGTCATGAACGAAGTCCGACGTGCCCGCAACACCATCCTCTTCATTGATGAGTTGCACACACTCGTCGGTGCAGGGGGAGCTGAAGGTGCGATCGATGCGTCGAACGTCCTCAAGCCTGCTCTGTCTCGTGGCGAGTTGCAGTGTATCGGTGCGACGACTCTTGACGAGTACCGCAAGTACATCGAAAAAGACTCTGCTCTGGAACGACGTTTCCAGACCGTCGTCGTCGACCCACCAACCGAAGCGCAAACTGTCGAGATCCTCAAGGGTCTGCGCGATCGTTACGAAGAACACCACCGTGTCGAAATCACCGACGACGCGATCGAAAAAGCGGTCGAGCTGTCGTCTCGCTACATCACCGGACGCTGCCTGCCAGACAAGGCGATCGACGTCATTGATGAAGCCGGTGCCTATGTCCGTCTGAAGTCGATGGTCCGTCCGCCCGATATGAAAGAACTCGACGACGAAATCGAAGAGCTCAATCTCGCCAAAGAAGAAGCGGTCGCCAATCAGGACTTCGAGAAAGCCGCCAATCTGCGAGATCAGGCCGATAAGCTCCGCCAAAAGCGAGAAAACATCTCGACCGAATGGAAGCAGAAGGCTCAACAGGTCGATGGCATCGTCGATGGCGAAATCGCCGCGACCGTCGTCGCCAAGATGACCGGCATTCCTCTGACGCGGATCTCCAGCGAAGACGCGACCCGTCTGCTCGAGATGGAGAAAGAACTTCACAAGCGGATCGTCAGTCAGAACGAAGCGGTCAAGCAGGTCGCCAAGGCTGTTCGACGTTCTCGCAGCGGTCTGAAAGATCCCAAGCGACCAGTCGGGGTCTTCCTGTTCTCAGGTCCAACCGGGGTCGGTAAGACGCTCACGGCCAAGACGCTCGCAGAATTCATGTTCGGCGACGAAGACAGCCTGATCCAGATCGACATGTCCGAGTACCAGGAGAAGCACAACATCAGCCGTCTGATCGGTGCCCCTCCAGGCTACGTCGGTTACGAAGAAGGTGGCCAACTCACCGAGCGGATTCGACGTCGTCCGTACGCCGTCGTGCTGCTCGACGAAATCGAGAAGGCTCACCCCGACGTTTACAACATGCTCCTGCAGATCATGGAAGAAGGCCACCTGACCGACAGCTTCGGTCGCAAGGTCGACTTCAAAAACGTCGTGCTGATCATGACCACGAACGCCGGTGCTGACATCATCACCAGCGGAGCCTCCTTCGGCTTCGGTGCCTCCAAGACAGCCGATTCCACATACGACAACATGAAGCGCGAGCTGATGCAGGTCCTTCACAAGACCTTCAAGCCCGAGTTCCTCGGTCGTCTGGATGAAGTCGTTGTCTTCCGTAAACTGACCGGCGATGATCTCAAACACATCGTCGAAATCGAACTCAAGAAAGTCCGCGAACGCCTCGGTCAACGTGGTGTCCGTCTCGAGCTCGACGAAGCCGCCCGTGAATTCCTCATCACCAAGGGGAACGAAGGCGAGAACCTCGATTACGGTGCCCGCCCACTGCGTCGCTCGGTCGAGATGTTCATCGAAGACCCACTCGCCGAGGAACTCCTCCGAGGCTCCTTTGAAGGCAAGAACCTCATCCGGGTTGTTGTCAAAGAAGTCGGCGATCAGAAACAACTCGACTTCGAAGCCGTCGTAGACGAGGCAAAGAAACTCGAAGCCGTTTCGTAACGAACATCGATGTTCAGCAAAAACCAAAAGCCCCGAGTTCATCCTCGGGGCTTTTTTTATGGATCGCGATGAGTTGAACGTGTGCCACGGCTGTGTCAGCCGTGTTAGTGGACGTTCACTGCGCGAAGGCACGGCTGACACAGCCGTGGCACACAGGGAATGGTGTCGGTGATTGTGGAATGCAGAAAGCCTATCCCACGACAAAGCAGAAGAGAGAACGAGGCTGTCCAAGACGCCTTCCGTGTCCACTATCGAACGCGCTTTTGAGCCTTTTGAGCGGCTGTCGGGAGTTTAACGTTCCACGCCAGGCCGAGCTTATGCATCATCCAGATGACGTACCATGAGGTATCGAACTGCCACCATTCCAGTCCATGACGAGCAGAACTCGGGAAGGCGTGGTGAGAGTTATGAAAGCCTTCACCGCTGCTGAACAGGGCACACAGGTAATTGTTGCGGGAATCGTCATGAGACTGGTAATCACGGGAGCCAAATAAATGGCAGATCGAGTTTGTCGTGAAGGCAGCATGTTGCACAACAAAGACGCGGGCACACCCTCCCCATAAGAAGCCCAGGAGCGCACCTTCAGCCGTTCCTGTGATCAGCCAGGCGATCCCTGTTGGAAGAAGATAAGCGAGGGGAAACCAGAGGAATAACCAGGTTTTGTGAAACCAGACAATGAGCGGATCGCGGAGCAGATCGGGCGCGTAACGCTCATAATCGGGCGTGAGAAGATGACCAGTGAAAAGCCATCCCATGTGGGAGTACCAGAACGCAGACAGACTGTTGAAGAACCCTGGTTCATGGAGAGAGGGAGAATGCGGGTCGCCGGGTCGATCGCTCAGGGCATGATGTTTACGGTGGGCAGCGACCCATTTGATGGGCGACTCTTGAACAGCGAGCGCGCCCATAGCCGTCCAGAAGGCCCGGATTGCGGGTATCGTCTCGAAGGAACGGTGCGTCAACAGGCGATGATAGCCGATTGTGATCCCCATCCCTGTCAGGTTGATGCCGACAAAAAAGATCATGAATTGAGTCAGATCGAGATAACCACGAGAGATGCTCCATGCCATGGCGGCGATCAGGCCCAAAATGGGCCCGACGACTCCCACGAGAGTCGTCGCGACGTGCAGCCACGATGATCCGGGAGGTTGCAGCGTTTTTTCGTCGAACGAGGGATTGACGGTCAGCGGGTCAAAATCGGCCAAACCTCGAGATTCCATCGTTTTCTCAGCGGAGTCTTGCAAAATACCGTCCTTCTGGTTGCCACGCCTGCTTGCATTGCATCTAAACGCGAGAACACTTACGAGAATGGTCTAAATAAAAGCTAAGCGGAGACAGGGAGCAGAGGCAAGGACCGTTCCCGGAACTCATCCGTTTTGGCGAAAACAGCCCTCATCGAGCATGATTTGCCTGCTGTACCGACAAGAGTTTGTCGGCATTCGATGGCAGCGGCGTGTTGTTTCCTGCCGCGCTTTTCGGATTCTTTCTCGGTTAGCCACCAAATCAAGCTACTCCGCGTGATCCTGATCGGCTGCCAACCCGTTCAGGTTCTACGTGGCAGTTCGCGGCCTCAAAGTTTGACCCTGCAAATTTGTTAAGCCTATAATGCGTTACCGATCATGAATGAACCGCGTTCCTTGCTGCGTGTCGAAATCGTTCGAGCGCAATGTGTTTTTCGGCGAGTTCGACAATGCTGATGTTGATTTGAGAAAAGACGACTCCATGCGACACCTTCGGCCATCCCGACTGCTCCTGGCCTGGATGCTGACTCTGCTGAGCGTTCTCAACGCCCGCGTCACCACGGCTCAAGATCCAGTGCCCGCCAACGACGCCAAGCCAGTCGAAGCCAAACCAGCCGACAAACCGGTCCTGGCTCAATTTGTGACTGTCGAAGGGACTATCGACGATTCCACCGTCGGTCGCATTCGCAACACTGCGCTCAAACTTCAGGAACAAGCGACCCTCGAAAACCGCAAAGCCATTCTTGTCCTCGAAGTCCTGCCGGGTTCGAGCGAACTGCTTCAGGCGATGCGCGTTGCCAAGGACCTGACTGCGAACTCAATCAGCCGGGTCAAGACTGTCGCCTGGGTGCCACAGTCACTGACTGGTCACAACGCTCTTGTCGCCTTGGGCTGCAAAGAAATCGTCATGCACCCCGATGCATCGCTTGGCGATATCGGACTCGGCAAGCCTGTCGAACCCGGCGAACGTCAGGGCATCATTGAACTCATTGACAAACGCTATAACCCCAAGCTCAGTCGGGCTCTCGTCACAGGCATGCTGGATCCTCAAGCTGAGGTTCGAGTCATCACGATCGCCCGTGGTGATGAGATTGAAAAACGAGTCGTCACCAAAACCGAGCAGCAGGAGCTCATCAACTCCGGTCTGGAGATCACTGATTTCGAAACCATCAAAGAGCCTGGCGAGCAAGGCGCGTTCTCTGCCAGCGAGGCCCGTGCTCTTGGCTTCCTCATTCAACACACGGCGGACTCGAAAGACGCCCTCGCCCAAACCTATGGCCTTCCTGCCGAAGCAATGCGCGAAGACCTCATTCTCGGCAAATCACCCGCCGTCCGTCTCATTCACATCACCGAGACGATCGACCCGGTGCTCGAAGCCTTCATCGAACGGCAGATCGACCGCGCCACTTCGGCCCGCGCGAACACCATCATCTTCCAGATCCAGTCCCCCGGCGGGTATTTGCTCTCCGGCGAGAACCTTGCCAACCGCATCATCCAGTTGCGCGACCAGAAGGTCCGTTCGATCGCTTTTATCCCGGACCACGCCTACTCCGCAGCCGCTATTGTGGCGCTGGCGTGTGACGAAATCTACATCCTCCCCGACGCCCGCATTGGCGATGCAGGGCCGATGGAGATCAAACCTGGTGGGCAGTTCGAACGCGTTCCCGAGAAGATTCTCTCACCGCTTCGTCAGCGCCTGAAATCTCTGGGCGAAGAAAAGGGCCGCCCCCCTGCACTCCTCGAAGCCATGTCTGATAAAGACCTGGATGTCTACGAAGTCACCCACCGCGATAACGGTCGTCGCTGGTATCTATCCGACGACGAAATCCACCGCTCGAATGGCGAGTGGATCAAAGGCCGCGTCGTGCCAGAATCCGAGAACGATCTCCTTCTCACCGTCACCGGCGACCGCGCCGTCGAACTCAAACTGGCAACCGCGACGGTCAGCGATCTAGCCGACCTTCAAGCCCGCCTCGGACTTCCTGAAGGGACGCGCCTGGTCGGTGTCGAACGTACCTGGGTTGATGGGATGATCTTCGCCCTCGCCTCCCCCGCTGTCGCTGGTTTGCTGCTGTTTCTGGGGATTATGTTTCTGTACATCGAAGCTCACTTTTTCACCGGCTTCTTCGGCATCCTTTCGGTCATCTGCTTTTCGATTTTCTTCTGGAGTAAGTTTCTCGGCGGCACCTCCGGCTGGCTCGAAGTCATCCTCTTCGTCCTCGGCACCGGAATGCTTCTGATGGAGATCTTCGTTATTCCGGGCTTCGGCGTTTTTGGAATTACGGGCATCCTCCTGGTCATCGGCTCGCTTGTCATGGCCTTCCAGACTTTCGGCAACTATGAAGTCGGCGGCGACTGGTTCAACCTGCTGCGTACGATGGGGACTCTCTCAGGGACGCTCGCAGCCGTCATCATCATGGGGGCTGTCATCTCGAACATGCTGCCGTCGATCCCGTTTTTCAACGCCCTCATCCTGCACCCGGACACAGATTCCCAGCAAGGCGGCCCGCGCCTTCGCCCTGACCTCTCGGGGGAAATCTCAACCTCGGCTGCTGGTGTCGGTCCCCACCTCGTCGGCCTGCGCGGCAAATCCGCCACCCTGCTCCGCCCGGCCGGTAAAGCCAGTATCGAGGGCCACATCTACGACGTCGTCAGCGAAGGGGGCTTTATCTCCCAGGACGCCGAAGTCGAAGTCCTCCAAGTCCGCGGGAATCGCATCCTTGTTCGTGAGATCACCTGATTGATCCGCATGATTCGCTCCCTTCTCCCCCCGGGAGAAGGTGGCCGAAGGCCGGATGAGGGAATCGCGCCAATAAGCCTGCTTCGTGCAATCAACATTCGAGGGCACCAGCACTCTTTCATTCTCGTCCGCTCAACTCCCTGACCTATGCGTTCCAGCCTTCCTCCCTCGAAAGTGATACAGACAAATCGAAGCCGCATGACTCACATTCAGCGAGTCGACTCCCTCTGCCATTGGAATCACTATCTCCACATCTGCCAGCTTTCGGTACTGCTCACTCAAACCCTCTGCTTCATTCCCAAACACGAGTAGTGACCGCTCAGCTGGCACCACCTGATCGAGATCAACCGCCTTCTCGCTCAACACCGTCGCATAGACCTGATACCCAGCTTCTCGCTTGAGCCACTCAATCTCCTGCACCGCATTCGCCACCTCACGCACCTGTAGCGAGAACAGGTTCCCCATCGATGTCCTCACGACACGCCGACTGAACGGATCCGGCGCCCCCGGCCCCACCAGCACCCCGCTGACCCCAAACGCCGCCGCCAGTCGCATGATCGTCCCCAGATTCTCCGGCGAGTTCAACCCCGGACACCACACGAGCCGCCCAGTCTTCTCTCTCTCAGTTCCAACTCCGTGTGCCACTGGCTGTACCAGTGCGTTTTTATCCTCGTGTGCCACTGCTGGCTTGCCCTGCAGTGCTCTCCTGCCTTCAACCAGCTCCTCCAGCGTCGCATTCCCCGGCCTCTTCCCACAGGCCAAGACCCCCGCATGAAAGTTATACCCGACCAGTCCTTCAGCCGCTTTCTGCTCAACCAGATACACTGGCACCTCCGGAGCCAGCCGATCAAAAAACGGCCCGAACTCCTCCCCTCTCCGCTCACTGATCAGCACCGACTCGACCTCCAGCCCGGACGCAATCAGCCGCTCGACAACCCGCCACCCCTCCGCAATAAACCGCCCCGACCACCGCGTCAAATTCGTCTGCCGCACTTCCTGATAAACCGCGAGCCGCTCATCTGTTACATCATCAATTCGCACGATCGGCATTCAACTCACTCCTGTCATGACGCAAACCTCGACACGTGTGCCACGACTGTGTCCAGCCGTGCCGACAGCATATCGACCTGTGTCTCAAAATCCCACGGCCGACACGGTCGTGGCACACTGTCCGAGGTTTTCTGTTGCGCAATGAAAAAAAGCCGCAGTCTCCATTGGAAACTGCGGCCTCTCAAAATCATTTTGACCAATCAAACTTACATCGCCGTCACGTCAGCCATTTCGGCTTGTTCTGCTTTCATCGCATCGACGGCTTCCAGGACGGGATCGAGTTCTTCTTTGAACAGATCGCCGATCAGCAGGTCGGTCACCTTGCCACGATAGTCGGGGTGCTTGCGGATGAAGGCGCCGAAGTTGAAACCTTCGTAGTACTCGACGACGAGTTGTCGCATGCGGTTCATGCCGGTCACGTAATCCTTCTCCCAGGCTCCGAGAGCAGCCTTCGTCGTGTCACCCTTGGCGAGTGCATCGCAGATCGCATCGGCGGCCAGTTGACCAGATTTCAGCGCCAGCAGTACGCCTGAAGAATACAGCGGATCGAGGAATCCGAACGCATCCCCGACCAGGACCCACCCATCGCCTGCCGCTGTTTGTGCGCGGTAGGTGTAGTCTTTGGTGGCATGGATTTTGTCGGCTTGTGTTGCGCCTGAGATCCGCTCTTTCAACGCTGGGCAGCGTTCGACTTCTTCAAAGTACGTCTGCTCGTGATTTCCACGTCCTTTGAACAGGTAATCAAAGTCTCCGACGACCCCGACGCTCAGGATGTCGTCGTGCAGCGGGATGTACCAGAACCAGCCCTTTTTCTCTTTGACGGCGAGAACGATCGTGGCTCCTTCGTCTTTGCCGGTATCGCGGTAGGCACCTTTCCAGTACGTCCAGATGGCTCCCTTATTCAGCTGCGGATCTGAGACTTTCATCTTGAAGCGGTTGATCAGCATCGCTGACTGGCCACTGGCATCGACGACGACATCCGCATTCATCACATGCTCGCTGCCGTCTTCGTTCTGATAACGCACGCCAACCGCGCGATCACCTTCAAAAACGACTTCCATCACGCGGACACCCTGACGCACATCGACGCCATGTTCCGAGGCATTGTCGATCATCATCGTGTCGAATTCGCTCCGCTTAACCTGCCACGTCTGGGAACACTCCTCGGGCTTGTTGTCATGGAAGTAAAACGGAGCCGAGAGTCGCCCCCGTTCACTGACGAACTGCACTGAGTATTTCTTGATGAAGTGACTCTTCTGCATCTTTGGCAGCATGTTGAGACGCTTTAAAACCCAATACGTCTCGGGAATCAGCGATTCCCCGATGTGAAAACGGGGAAACTTCTCCCGCTCCATCAGCACGACGTTGTAACCCTTCTGAGCGATCAGCGTCGACACCGTCGACCCAGCGGGCCCGCCACCAATCACGATGACATGCGGCTTTTTGCTTTCTGATAGTGAAGCGATCATGAGCATTCTCCCCGAAGACCAGAGTCAGGTTCGATGTGGCGGTTCAGAACGGACTTACGAATGTTAAAACAACCGTTGTGCAAACTTCCATGCAGAATAACAGACTTCCCATGACGATGGGGAGATCTGTTTCCATTCATCAAATTAAAGACATCGGCAAAAGATTGTCAAGACAATTATTGTTTTCACATCTGTTTGAGCGGATTTTCTCTTTTCCCCTCTCCCCGTGTGCCACGGCTGTGTCAGCCCTGCCGAGCTTCAAAGTATGCCCCGATCAAAAACTCACGGCCGACACGGCCGTGGCACACAGGGCGCGTTATCGAGCTGCTCGCTTCCAGCGTCCTCGATAGATCGGCCACCCGGATTGACGCTTTTTCCGCTCGAAACTCGTCTGATAATCCAGATCATGCTCCGGCTCCCGCTCTGCGGGCGGCTCCAGTTCTTCAAACAGCGTCACGGGTTGCATCGTCTCGCGGACCATCTCCCAGTAATCCGTCACGTCGGTCCAGAGATGCAGTTCCCCCCCGTCGACGAGCATTTTGAGCACCATCTCGACGAAGTCCGCCGTGAACAGCCGACGCTTGTGATGCTTGTTCTTCCACCAGGGGTCCGGAAAATAGACATGCACCTTTTCGGCACACGCTTCCGGAAAATACTGCGACAACGCCTTCTTCGCATCTCCCCCAATCACCCGCGCATTCGGCTGTTCTTTCTTTTTCAGCCGCATCGCCCCGCGTCGGCCTTCTTTGAAGTCGAGCTCCAGACCCAGAAAGTTCACCTCTGGCGTCGACGTCGAAGCATTATGCACAAACAACCCGCGCCCACATCCAACATCGATCTCTAAAGGCTGTCGCGCAACAAACAGCTCCTGCGGATCAAGAGGCAGCGGCAGTTCATCGAGTGAAATGAAATAAGGCCGAAGATCAACCGGCGGAGCAAGCTGAGCCATCAACCCCACATCCCATCATTCCAAAAAAGAAAACGTGCCTCCGTGCACAATCTCGCATCCGTGCGAATCTCATCAAGTAGGGTCCGCTGTGCAGACCATCAATCACCGTTCAGTTTCATCAGACGATTTCAAACGCTCGACTCTTATCTACGTTTATCTGCGGTTCAATCTCTTATCTTATCCGTGTCAGCTTCCTCGCGATTACTGCGGGTCATGCTGAATCGAACTCGCCCGTGTAATCGGTACGCCGATCATTGTTCCTGTGAAGACCATCTGATCGTTGACGAAGCCCTGGAACTGAAAATGTGCCATTCGATTCGGACGCAGGTTCGTCATCTGGGCACACAGGATCAAGCGGTTGTTCGGATAGACCGGAATGCGAAACCGGACATCTTCCATCCCGCCGAACCCCAGGAAATCTCCCCCGAGGACTTTGTACTTACGGGCATAAAACCCTGCCAGTTGAGCGGCTGATTCACACAGAATCACGCCGGGCATGAGTGGAAAACCTGGCATGTGACCTGTGCACCAGAATTCATTCTCGGTCACATCTTTGTACCCGACGACTCCGTGCTTTTCTGGGTCCACGTGGACAACACCAGAGAGCTGCTCCATCGAATCCCGTTGAGGATTCACCTTGCGAATCTCATGGATGTCGAACATCGGCTTGTCGAAATTGTACTGACTGTAGTCGTAAAGCTTTTGTGGAGGCATCTCAAAACCACGTACAAAAAATGGAGTTCAAACCAACTCACCCGCCTCAGCATTGCCCGCCAAGGCTCAGGTCAAAGAGACATCCTATCTAATCAATCGCTGGCTGAAAAGTCCTGTCGAAGAATCATCATGAACACTGCGAGGTTCCGCTCTGTCTCGCCTTCATTCCTCTCCCGCTCATCGACTATCATCACCAATCCGAGATCCCCATTTTTGCCTCTTCATTAAAGCCCCAAGCCCCAATCCCCAAGCCCTATGATCAACCGCGATACCTGCCCACCCTTCATCACCAAAGACGGTTCCACGATCCGCGAACTCCTCGCGCACCGCAACTCGTCGATTCGCCATCAAAGCCTCGCCGAAGCCACCGTCCCTCCCGGCGTCCACACGACGTCTCATCACCACCCGAAAACCGAAGAGATCTACTACATACTCCACGGCGAAGGGATCATGTACCTCCAGGGGCAACCTCAGCGTGTCCGCCCTGGCGACGCGATTCCGATTCCGCCGGGCACGTCGCACTCCATTCATAACGATACGGACAGCGATCTGGTTTTTCTGTGTTGTTGTGCGCCGGGGTATGAGCATGACGATACGGTGTTGGAAGAGTGATATTTAGCCCCCCGTGAGTCACGGGGGGACAATCCGCGCGAGGTCATGGAGCGTCGTTAACTTGTAGTTGTTTGGTATTGCGCATCAACCCGACCAGACACCACACACTCATCCCACCATGCAACCCCACCGCCGGCCAGAGCACCCAACCTGACAGTTTCAGCACTGCCCCGGCATAGGCCAGCACGATCGCCACCGCGACGTTGTAGAACAACATCGAGACGACAGGTCCTCGGCCTGCCTCGTTGCGAGCCATCCAGCATGAGATTCCGAGTGCCGTCAAGCCGGATCCCGCCATTCGCGAGATCGTCAGTCCTTCGGGACTCGCCAGCGCCACGCCGGTCAACAGCTCAACCACCATCGACGGCAGACACAAGAGCCCAAGTCCTGCGCCCAGCTCGATCATCGAACTGGCGATCATCAACGGCTTTAATGACATCTTGTCCTCATCTTAAACCGGGTTCATTCAATGTTGATGGCATTCAATCGCAGAGTCGCTTCGGGTTTTATACGAACTTCTCCAGCGGTGATTCCTTGTCTTCCCGCTTTCGTTCTTCTTTCACCACCATCTGAATGAAGTGCATCTTCTTCAGCACCGGTCGTGACATCACGAAGGGATAAAAATCATGCTGGCCCATGCTTCGGGCTAACTCATTGAGGATCATCGTCAACTTCACCCACGAGTTCGTCAGCAGGATAATCCGTTCGGCATCGGGTGCGGTGGGATCATAGAGATCCTCCACCGTGAACGGCTCGACGGACTGCTCGACATCTTCACCTTTTAACCCAAAACGTAGCGCGGTATCGAGACTGTCGACGACGTGCATGTAATGTGCCCACGTCTCGGCCCAGTCTTCCCAAGGATGGACCGACGCGTACGAGCTGATGTACTGATCCTGCCAGTTCGCTGGAGGCCCCTGCTCGTAATTCCGACGCAGTGCTTCATCGTAATCCTCCCGCTCATCTCCAAACAACGCACGGAACGGCTCCAGCCAATGCGTGTCCATTACCAGGCGATCCCAGTAGTAATGACCGACTTCATGCCGAAAATGCCCCAACAGCGTCCGATAAGGCTCGTGCATTTGCACACGCGTCTTCTCCCGAATCGCATCATCCGCCTCTTCGATATTCAGCGTGATCAATCCCTCATCATGTCCCGTCAATACCCGTGGCCCCTCGACAGGATCCCGCAGAAAATCAAACATCAGACCCTGCTCGGGATTCTCACTCACCTTCGATTCGACGGGCAGCCCCAGTCGCAGGAATTGGGCCACCGCGCGACTCTTCGCGATCTCGATGTTTCGCCACCATTCCGCGTTGTTGGGATCATTCAAATCCGGAATCATCCGGTTCAGACGACAACTCCGACACAGCGGATTCCCATCATCGGTACTCACCAGCCAGTTACACCCAATCGGCGAATTCAAATTGGCGCACTGTTTATAAACAGCGGATTCCTGGTTCTCCGCCAGCGTCCAGGTTCCTGCTACCTTCCCTGGCTCAATCGCGGATAATGTCTGCGTTTCAGGATCAAACCCCACGGCTCTCTGACACCCGATACACAAACTGTTCCGAAAATAGATGGGCCGCCCACAAACGCACTCATAAGAGCTCTTCTCCTCGGGCGTCCCGCCAGTCTTCCAGGCGTCCGTCAATCGCTTTGTAATCGTCTCGAAAAAACTCAACATGGCCTGGCCCCTCTCAAGAACTCGCTGCGTGCATCATCGCCCAATACACAATCGTTCATTCTGTCGACAACCGACAACCGCAAGCAACAGGGAATAAGAGATTCACTCCGAATCCCGTCTTCTGAGTTGCTTTTATCGAGCGCGCCTTTATCGGCTCAGCAGCATGCTATTGGCTTTGGACATGTTGTTGGGGTCCCACTCGTCCAGTAGACCAGCGGAGTAGGCGAGCAGTTTGAGAGGGTGGAAGGTGCGGGTGGTTGACTGCTGTTCGAGCTGCATTTTGCAGCTGCTGCATTCGGAGACGTGGAAGTCGTAGCCGCCGCTGGCGCTGGCTTCGATCAAGTCTTTGCCCATAGCCAGTGAGCGGTCGAAGTTCTTCTGCGAGAGGCCGAAGAGCCCGGCCATACCTGAGCAGCCCCGGTCCTGGGAATCGACTTCGAGTTCGGGAATCAGTTTCAAGAGTGGCAGATAGGGACTGTGCTTCCAGAGGGCGCGGGTGTGGCAGGGGGTGTGATACCAGGCTGAGCCGGGCATGGCGTTGAGTTTCCATGGACTGACGGGACCATCTGCTCCGGGCTTGAGCGATTCGTTGAGGATCAGGTTCCACAGGTACTGGCCGGCGTCGATCGTCTTATTGGCGACGTCGTTGACGTCGGGATGGGTCGAGAGGAAGGGGTATTCCTGCTTGAGCGCGATCGCTGCGGAAGGCTCGGTGCAGATGATCGAATAGCCTTCTCGCGCATACTCGCCGAGCAGTCGCAGGTTGACATCGGCGACATTTCGAGCGGCTCCGAAGTCTCCCGCGGCAAGGTACCCCATCCCGGAGATCGTCTGTTCGGGAGGAATCAGGATGTTGATGTTGAGCGATGTAAGCAGACGCATGAGCGCGATGCCGATGAAAGGATCGTGCTGGTTGGCGTAATAGTCGACGAAATAAACGACGCTGCGGTCCGGGGGCATCTGCTCGAGCGTTTCGGGCATGTCCTTCGTGAAGTGTCGCAGAAAGGTTTTGGACTGGTAGCGAGGCAGCTTCCGCTGACGCGCGAGGCCAAAGAGTTTCTCCATCAGCCAGCGCGAATACTGCGACGTCAGCAGCATGTTCGCGAAGAAGGGGAGGCGTGTCGCGAGATTGCCGACTTGATGAATCCGCGACAGATACCAGTCGGAACGAGTCTGCCCGTGGATGGCAACGTAGCGGGCTTTGGCTTCGAGGTGAAGGTGGGGAATATCAACTTCACTGGGACACTCGATGGCGCACTGCTTGCACTGGAAGCAGGAATCGACGATCGCCTGGAAGTCTTCCTTGGCCATCGACTCGGGATTGAGAATCCCCTGCATGTGCTGGCGGAGAATGTTGCCTTTGGAACGCGGGGCATCGACTTCTTTGCGCGAATTGCGAAAGAAGGGGCACATCCGCATACCAGGCGAGGTCGAACGACACACGCCGCAGCCGTTGCATGACTGGGCCTGTTCGATCGCGCTCGATGTGCGCCAGTTGAGATCGAGGTCGAAGACTTCCGGTTCTTCTCGCCACAGACGGAGGTTCTTGCGAGTCAGGTGGGCATCGTCACTGATGATCTTGTCAGGGTTCATCATGCCGACGGGATCGAAGAGGAGCTTGACCTCTTTGAAGACTTTATACAGCTGTGCGTACTGCGAACGAATGAAGGATGTCCTGGCAAGGCCGTTGCCGTGTTCGCCGGAGATCGTACCGCCGTGATCGAAGACGACTTGATAGACATCGCGCGCCAGCGATTCCATCTTCACACCGCCATCCAGGGCAGGATGCTGCATGAAAGGACGGAAGTGCATCTGTCCCGTGCCCGCATGGGAGTAAAGCGTCGCGGTGAGCTGGTGCTTCTGAAAGACTTTCTGGACATGGTTGAGGAACGACTCGAACTGGTCGGGAGGAATGGCGATGTCTTCGATGAACGGCAGCGGACGCAGGTCGCCTTTGATCTTGTTAAGCATCGGGACGATCCCGCCGGCCAGCGACCAGAGGAACTGGACATCGTCTTCATCGTCGGCGGAATAGCCAATCGAGGCATTGGGGGAGACCTGACGGACGGCGCGGACGATCTCAGCGAGTCGTCGCCTCATCTGCTGGCGCGTCGCGCCTTCCTGCTCGACGATGACGGCTGCTTCGGCATTCGCGGGAATGATCTTAGCGAATCGGGCGTCGTTGCGAGCCAGATTCAGCAGACGTCGGTCGATCAGGTCGCAGGCGGATGGCTGGTAAGACAGGATGGTCTTGATCGACGTCGCAGCCGAGGAAAGATGGTCGAAAAAGAACATCGACATCCCGCGATGCTCAGGCTGACGGGAGACGTGGAGCTTGGCGGTCGAGAAGATGCCCAGCGTGCCTTCTGAGCCGATCAACATGCGGGGCAGGTCGAGGACTTCGTTCTGCAGGACGTTTCGCAGAAAGTAGCCGGAGGCGTTTCGCATTAAGGGGGGCTGGAATTTATCGATCAATTCCGCATTCGCAGACAGCAAAGTCGAGAGGCTGCGCAGCAGTTGTGGGTGCGATCGATAGACCGGCATGCGCAGGTCGATCGGAATTTCCTGAGATGGATCATCGAGATACGAGATCAGGGCAAGGTTGACTCGTGTTGCATCGAAGCTCGATCCATCGGACAGAAGCATTTCCAGTTCGAGGACGTGATCTCGAGCAGAGCCGACGCGCAGTGCATGCGAGCCGGCGGCGTCGACGGCGAGCATACTGCCAATGGTTGTTGTCAGGCTGTTTGCAGGATCGGGGGCGAAGTAGCGACCAGTGCGTCTGAGAAGTCGGTTGAGGGTCGCCAGTCGCATGCCGGCTTGAACGGTGACGGTATCGCCATCGTCAGCGATGAGTTCGTTGTAGGCGACACTGAAATCGATCACGATTCCCTTGCCGAGTGCGCCGCCCGCGACACCTGTCCCGGAGCCGCGGGGAATGAGGGGCAGGGAGTGTTCTCGGGCGTAATTGATGGTCGCAAGAATGTCGTCACGATGCTTGGGGACGACGACGGCGCAGGGCGTGACTTCATACAGACTGGCGTCCGTGGCATACATCGCCAGTGTCACGGGATCGCCGTGAACCTCGCCGGCGAGGACGCCCGAGAGGTCTTCCACAATCCGCGACTGAAGATCGCCCACAATGGCCCTTTAAAGAAACCCGTTCGCCACATGACGAACGATGACTGTGTGTAACGCAAATGGGTCAACAGGTTGTTCGTGTCAATCAAACGACTGATTGAGCAGACGACTGATTGAGTTTTCCCGTTGGAGAAAGTTTTACTCCGGGTCGAGAACAGGATTGAGAGAATGAAAAAACGTTCGTCATCATCACCTCCCCCGGCAGGTGAGACAACCTATCAAACACGAAACCTGAGTCAGGAACAAGAGTTAGTGAATCTGATGGGTGATTGTGACGGTCATTGGGGAGATACAAATTTCTCAAACGGGCCAAGTTTCCGAAAATCGGCGGTTTTTACCAAAACAATTAGGTCCGAATCCGCGTCTGTGCGTATTGTAAACTGGAACACCTTCTTGCGTTTGACTCGTCAAAAGACGAAAATTAGACGATCTTGGCGCACCTCTGGAAAGTGAATTTGGACGACCGACCATGTCTACTGAATCTGAAACGTCGCGACGCAAAATCGATCAATGTTTGCGGATGCTCAATCTCGGACAGTTTTTGAAAGTCTTTGCCGACTGGTCTGCCATCTATCTGCTCATTGTTGGCGTCGTCATCCTGCTCGTCAAATTGCGAGTGATGGATTTGTGGCCGGGGGTGCTCTGGCTGTTTGCTGGACTGGTCCCGATTGGAGTCGCTGCCTGGTTTCATGCCAAGCGTAGTTTCTTTTCTCGACGCGAAGCCGTTGCCTATCTCGATGAACGCCTTCAGACCGGCGGCTTGCTCATGACTCTTGAAGAGCAGCCTGATCTGACGTGGCAGTCGCGCCTCGATTTCCCTTTGGCAACGTGGCGGGACGCTCTGCCTGGATTTTACCCCAAGCGATTTCTCTCGTATGTTCAGATGCCGGCGTTGTTTGCGCTGGCGGCCTGTGTAATTCCATTGCGAGAACTGCCCGCCAAGCCTGTCGTTAAGAATGATGTGGCGCAGGAAGCGACGTCGGAACTGAAGGCCATTCTGGAAACGCTCAAGGAAGAGAAGGTCGTCGAAGGCAAAGAAGAGGAAACACTCAACGAGCAGATCGAAAAACTCGTTAAGGAGACGGAATCCGCTCCGCTGACTCACGAAAAATGGGAAACGGTCGAAGCCCTCAAGCAACAGATGCTCTCTCAGTTGCAGGAGATGGCGGTCCATATGGCCAAGTCAGCTGCAGCTGCGGAAGCTCTTGAATCATTAAACCTGGAAGACTTGAATCTGTCAGCCGAACAGCTTGAGCAACTCCAGAATGCCCTGGGCGAAGGGCTCAAGGAACTCGCGAAAAGCGGACGTTTGGCTGAAGCACCGCCGAGCGTGAAAGAGCTCGCCGAGCAGTTGCAGAAATCTGGTCAATTGAAGATCCCCGGCGATCCTGGCAAGCGTCAGCAGCTTCTTTCGGAACTCAAAGAGTTCCTGCAGGAAGAAGCGATGCGTTCCAACTCAGTCTGCGAAAACTGCCAGGGGAAGGGGATGGGCAAAAAGCCGGGCGGCAAAGCTGGCCAGGGTGAAGGTGAAGGTGAGGGCGAAGGAGAAGGCGAAGAGGGCAAAGGTGAAGGCCAGGCCAAGGGTAACCGTCCTGGTAAAGGGGGCACCTCGCGTGGCCGAGGCGATGCGGAATTGACCTGGGGAGTTGAAAATGAGAAGGAAGGAATCAAGTTCAAGGAAACAGTCCTTCCGCCTGGTTTCAAAGAGATGCCCAAGGAAGAAATTCTCCGATTGACCAAGAAAGATCCTGAAGCAGATCCCGCGGCTTCTGCCCCTCGCGATGGTTCTCGTGACCAGACCGATACCGCCGGCAGCCAGTCCTGGAATCGCTCCCTCAAACCACGTCACCAGCAGGTGATTCGTGACTACTTCAAAAGTGATCAACCGAAGAGTAATGATCCGTAGAGAAGATCGAACCACGGATGAACACGAAGAAACACGGATAAGAGGAGACAATTTGAACCGCAGATCAACACAGGTGGACGCAGATCGGGAGAAGTCATGAAATGGATGTATTTGTGCCTCGTCCTGATGACTTCTCTTATCAGTGTCGATCCGTGTTTATCCGTGGTTCACTTCTTCTCTGAGTCTTTTGTGATTTAGTAGATGGTCAAGTCAATTTCGGAAATGTTCTTCAGCTGGCAAACAACTTAGCAGACACACAACTCAGAAGAGTCCTCATGCAAAACGAGCCGACGTCCACGTCTCTACTTACCCCCGAACAGGTTGCACATGCCAGGAGTCTGATACAGAAATTAACGACGGGACTGGAATCAGCCATCTATGGTCAGTCGCGGCTTCTCGAACTGACAACGATCTGTATTCTGTCGCGGGGCCACTTGCTTCTGGAAGGTCTGCCCGGGTTGGGGAAGACGGAGCTGGTCAAAGCACTCTCCAGTCTGTTGGGGCTTTCTTTCCGACGTGTGCAGTTCACGCCGGACCTTCTGCCCAGTGACATCCTCGGGGCGCCGATTCTGGAGGAAACGTCCGCAGGGCGTCGTCTGCGTTTCCATCAGGGACCGATCTTTGCCAACCTGCTGCTCGCGGACGAAATCAACCGCGCGACACCAAAGACTCAATCGGCCCTCCTGGAAGCCATGCAAGAGCGACGCGTCACTGTGATGGGTGAAACGCACGTTCTGCCCGCGCCGTTCTTCGTCCTCGCGACGCAGAACCCGATCGAGCTGGAAGGAACTTACCCGCTGCCGGAAGCGCAGCTGGACCGTTTCATGTTTAAAGTCAACGTGAATAACGTCTCCAGCGAGACACTGGAATTGATCATCAACCATCGCCAGCAAGGCAAGACACCTCAGTTGTCGCAGGCCCTCAGCCTGGATGAACTCAACGAGTTGTTTGCCCTAGTCGATCAGGTTCACCTCCCGAAAGCAGTCGCGAATTACATCGCCCGTCTGGTTAATTCGACTCATCCCGATGTTCCTGGGAGTCCGGAGTTCGTGTCGAAGTTCGTTCGGTTCGGCTCCTCGCCTCGAGCGGCGATTGCGCTGGCATCGTCTTCGCGAGCTTCTGCGCTAGTGCAGGGCAAGCCGAATGTTGGTTTCGACGATGTCCGTCGGGTGGCGGAATCGGTTCTGTCCCATCGCCTGATCCTCGATTACTCGGCCCGCATGGAAGGCTGGACAACCCCCAAGGTTGTCGAGGCGCTGCTCAAGGAAGTCTCGTCGGTGGCCAAGGAAATCCCGGCCGATATTGCAGGTTAATCCTGCCTGACTGATCCTGATTGGCTGTGATCCCTGGTGTTCAAATTCTCGTTGGAATGAATTCCTGCCTTTAAAGGCTGTCCGATATGTATCGTCAAATCTGTTCTCTGCTGATCGCGACTGCTTTGTGTGTCACCGGTTTTCCCTCGTCTGCACAGGCAGCCGTGGGAGTGGTGACGCGCACCGGAGCTGATCTTGATCTTATGATCGCGACCGACTGGATCGGTGGGCAGGAGGGGGGGTATCACCCTGTCCGGATTCGCGTGTCCAATCGCGGACCTGCGACGACTCTGCAGTTTGTGGCTGATAAAGGAGTCGGGAGGGATCCTGCTCCCCGCGTGACGACGACCGTTCAACTTGATCAGAATGCGAAAAGCCAGGTCACGCTCAACATTCCCATCGTCGATGCTTCCCAGAGCTACACTTTGTCTGTCCGACGAAATGGCACGCTGCTGCCCGCGTTCAGCCTCCCTTTTACGATCCCATCCCTGCAGGACGGTAATCCCTGTCCCAAGATGTTGATCATTCACCCCAGCCAGATCGAATGGACTCCCTTCGGGGTAGCCGCTGAGTCGTTCAATGTGGCTCAGCAGGCTGGCAGTCTGATCCCGCATACTGGCAGTCCGATGAACGATGCCCTCGTCGTCGAGCCGCGTCTTCTGCCAACTTCGTGGCAGGGGTACTCAGGAGTTGATTTCGTCGCGATTGCAATGGAGACGTTGAGCAAGCTGGCTGTTGATGAACGTAAGCCGCTGGTGGACTGGGTTCATGCCGGTGGTCAGTTGCTGGTCTTCAATATCGGGAAAAAGCCCTCTGAGTCTCGGGAGCTGACTGATGCGTTATCACTGATGACGCTGGCGGAAGGGGAAGCAGGCTGGCGTGACGTCAGGCTGACCCTTCCGAAGAACTTTCAGCTCGATGAAAACGCGACTGCTTTTTCTCGCTTCCCAGGTTCAGGCGTTGTCGAAACAACGAGTCCCGGGAATGCTCCTCCAGGACCTGGAGAGAAATGGAACTACCGTAAAACAACCCTGCAGGAACGGGACGTCATGCTGGGGACCGTTTATGCCTTCGAAGGAAACTGTTTCGATGGGACCTACAATGACTGGATCGGGTTTCTCCAGCATGTACCCCGGGAAAATCTGAAGGCCTTTACGCGGGCTGGTGTCTCGTCCAATCGGGCGGCAGACGACTTTCTGACGTTCTTGATCCCGAGCATTCGCAGTGTTCCGATTGTTGCCTTCATGTTTCTGATTACGATCTTCAGCATTGTGATCGGGCCGCTCAATTATCTCTATTTCTTGCGTCGACGACAACTCGCGATGATGCTGGTTTCGGTCCCTACGATCGCCCTGGTCGCGAGTGTTTCGCTGGTTCTTTATTCGACGATCGCCCACGGATTTGGTGTCAAATCCCGCATCCGCAGCGTGACGTATCTTGATCAGACTGCTCAGAAAGCGGTCACCAAATCTCGCGTGTCTTTCTTTGCTGGACTGACTCCTTCGGGCGGATTGAACTTCCGCCCTGCGACGAGCGTCCTCCCTGTCTGGCTGATGGATGATGAATTTACCACGGGTGACATCGACTGGTCTGAAAATCAGCGCTGGTATGCCGGCTGGCTCAAGTCTCGAACGAGAACTCAATTCGTCACCATCGAGCCGCATGATGAACGCGGACGTCTGGTGATCAACCAGCCAACCGACACGACGATGAACGTCTCGAACGGGTTTGAATTCGATCTCCGCATGGTGATCATTCCTGGACGCGATCAAGAATTCTTTATCGTCGAGAATTTGAAAGCCGGTGACAAAACTCAGGCACGACGACTTTCAGAAATGAAAACGGACCCCGATTTCAAGATCACCGACATCACGAACGGCCTGCTCGATCCCTATCCCATGGAGATCCCTGCAACGGTCGATGAGAATGCCGTCAATGTTGGCCAGATCTTCGGCTCACGACGTCGCTATTACACCCATTCGTACGGCGACGCGGCTGAGCAGCCGAAAGCCCAGTACAAAGACAGTCAGTTGGAGAAGATCGCGATCGACTGGAAGACATCACTGACGTCTGGAAATGTTCCGGAAGTCTCGGGTGCAGCCGAAGCAGCGACTTACATCGCGGTTGTTGATCGCCCGGTGTATGCTGATACGGGGTTGGCTCGCTCAAAGTCAGAAGCCAGTTCTCACCTGATCATCGGCGTGTACCAGCCAGATTGATGTTCTGCAGATTGACCTTCCCGCGACGCGATACGGATTCCAGACACTTAGGACGACTTCATGTCTTCGACAGAACTCGACAAATCACGAGCGACTAAAAGTGCATCGACTGTCGGTGCTCCGACTGATAGTGCATCGCCCGCAACAGCGATCAATGGCCACCCCAATCCGGGTATCGATGCCGGTGGAACGACGCCTGAACGCAAACCGATGATCGAAGTTCGTCACCTTCACCGGTTTTTTGGCAAGCTGAAGGCGGTCAATAATGTCTCGTTCACGGCTTACCCTGGGCAGGTCGTGGGCTTCATCGGGCCCAACGGTTCGGGCAAGACAACGACGATGCGTATCCTCGCGACGCTGGACCTGCCGACCGCTGGGGATGCCTTCGTCAACGGCTATTCTGTGATTGATGACCCTGACAAGGTGCGTCATGCCGTTGGCTTTATGCCGGATGCGTTCGGGCGATATCCGAATATGGATGTGGTCGAGTATCTTGATTTCTTCGCCCGCGCGTATGGCCTGCGAGGTCAGAAGCGTCTTGATGCTCTTGAGCGCGTGCTCATCTTCACTGAACTTCGCAAGATGGCTCACAAGCCGATCAATACACTCTCGAAGGGGATGTCTCAACGACTTGGACTGGGACGCGTACTGATTCACGATCCCCCTGTTCTGATCCTGGATGAACCAGCCGCTGGTCTTGATCCGCGTGCCCGCGTCGAGCTGCGCGAACTCATCGCCGTGCTTTCGACGGAACTTGGGAAGACGATCCTCATCAGTTCCCACATTCTGACCGAGCTCGGTGAAATCTGTGATTCGGCTGTGATCATCGAAGCCGGTCAGGTCCTTGCCTCTGGGACGATCAAGGATATCAACGACAAGCACCTGAAGGATCTTGCCGACTCCAAGAATATCCTGTTCATCACTCGTGTCCTGAATGGGCAGGCGGAAGCGCTTGCGACCTGGCTGCTCGAGCAGCCTTTCGTTCTCGACGCCAATGTCGCGTCGGAACTGGTTCGCTTCCGTTTCGAGGGGGATGTTCATGCTCAGCATGATCTTCTCAAACGGATGATCAACACGAAGTTTGAGATTATCGAATTCCAACGCAAGGCCGAGACGCTGGAAGATGCGTTCATGGCGATCACAAAAGGAATCGTCCAGTAGATGTCGACGATCAGCCCACAGTATGAGGTTCGCAGGGAAGACTTGCTCTTCTGCGCTCATCCTGCGCTGGATCGCTGGTCTGACCGCATCAATCCGCTGTTGATTAAAGAGATCAACCAGCAGTTGAAGAGTCGATTGTTCCTGATGATCTATCTGTTGTTTGTTCTGCTGGTCTGGGGCAGTTCACTGTACATGCTGATGATGCAGCCACAGACCGACCAGCCTGATTTTGAGGCGGGTGACCTGCTCTTCTCGCTGTTGTACAAGATCACGATCTTTCCGTTGTGCTTTGCGATCCCTCTGGGAATTCATCAGCGTATGCGCGATGAATTCCACATGCACACCATCGAGATGCTGACGATTACGACGCTCTCTTCCGGTCGTATTTTTCGAGGCAAGCTGATGTGCGGCCTGCTTCAATCCGGGTTGTTCCTGTTTGCCTCGCTGCCGTTTCTTGTCTTCTGCTATCTACTGAAAGGGATCGGAATCGTCGAGATCCTGACCGTCGTTGCAGGAACGGTCTTTACGCTTTTGTGTTTTTACCAGGTGACGATTCTCTACTCGGCTTTGAGCCGAACGCGGATCTGGGAGTACCTGTCGCGCATGTCTCTAGTTTTCTTCAGCACGATTCTGTACTTCGCGTTGTTTTTTTCAGCAGACGCGGTTGTGCTCGGTGGAATTTCCAGCGTCTATTATCTCGTTGGGGTTCTGGTTGCGAACACGCCGCTTTACTTCTCGATGCTGATCTTTCTTGATGCCGCCCATGAGCAGTTCAAACCACTTCGCCTGATGCGTCCTCCGTTCCGCGTGAGGATCAATGGCGAAGGAAAAGTGATCTTTCTTCCCCGGCTTCTGTACCAGGAAGTCCCTGAAGAATATCGGGACCCATCGTCGAACCCGGTTAAGTCCAACCAGGCCGCGTCGAAGTCACTCGCGAAAGCGACCTGACGGAAACGTGAGCTTCGCCCCCCCAGTCATTCATGATAGAGTCGGATAATAAAGAGGCCTCGATGTCTACAGCCGAAAAGACCTCACGAATCGATCTGGCGCTGCAGCGCATGAATGCCTACAGCGACTGGATCAACCCCATCGTGATCAAAGAGGTACGCCAGTCACTCAAGAGCAAGCTCTTCGTGACGACGTTCATGCTCAGCCTTGCCGCCTGCTGGGCGATCTCTGTCATCGGGATCATGTTCTTCTGGAACGTGATTGAGTATTCCCCCGTCAGTCTGCAGTTTTTCATCTGCTATTACTGGGTTCTGGCCTTTGCGCTGTTTGTTGTGATTCCGTTTGGTGCCTTCGGTTCTCTGCAGACAGAGCGCGACCAGAACACCTTTGAAATCCTGCAGATCACGACCCTTCAGCCTTCGCAGATTGTGACCGGCAAACTCGCGAGCGCCATGCTGCAGGCGATCATTCTTTATGCGGTCATTGCCCCATTCATCGCGTTTTCTTCTCTGCTGCAGGGCTTTGATCTGCTGCGTGTCAGCTATGAGATGACGATCTCGCTGGCGATCTGCATGGGGGCATCGATGTGCTGCCTGATGCTCAGCACGCTGGGCAAGCAGAAGAATTTCCGGACTCTGATGGTCTTGTTTCTGCTGGGCGGACTGGTGTCACTTTTCAGCTCGCAGGCATCGTTTGCGGCCTATGTGATGGCGGGAGGAGCGGACTTTGATACGGAGTTTTATCTCTGGAATCTGTTGTTCTTCCTGGGTGGCCTGAGTTACTTTTTTCTCTTCCATCAGATCACCGTGGCTCAGTTGACCTTCGAAGCAGAGAATCGCAGCTTTGGGATTCGGGTCATCGCGACGGCTCAGTTTTATCTGCTCTGGATCTGCATGTATGCGATCTCGATCATGTATGCCTCGACGATGCTGAGATACAGTGATGATTACGCCTGGTCCTGTGCGGTGATCTCCAACTTTCACTGGGCCATCGTTGGCTTCTTTGCAGTCACTGAAGCGGAGCCTCTCTCGCGACGGATTCGTCGCGATCTTCCCAAATCGTTCTGGAAGCGCTGGCTGATGGTCAGTTTTCTGCCGGGGGGATCACGAGGGTTCTTCCTTGTCACCAAACATTTGCTGCTGACAATTCCATTGATGTTGGGCCTGCAGTATGTCACTGCGTTAGCCGCGGGTGAAACGAATCTCCCGACGCTGTCCGGCCTGCTGTCTGAGCATAAAACGCAATCGTCGATTGCCCAGATTGGGTACATCATTTTCTTCCTCGGCATGGGACGGTTAATCACAGCCGGGATGATGAAAGCTGCACCGAGTACGCGTCCTGCTCACGGGCGCGTGGTCATGCTGATCATGACTCTGATGTGCGTACTTTCGCCGTACCTGATTCTGTGGCTCGTTGGCTATTACGAGAATCGTATGACACTTGATTATCACCCGCTGATGGTCATTAACCCGGTTGAGTCGCTGCGCTACGTCAACGATAACAATGACGCGATGTCCCGGCTGATCTTCAGTTTTGCCGTCCTCGCGGGTGGATTCGTCCTGCTGGCCAACATTCCCGGGACATTACGAGGACTTCGTCAGGGGTTGTGGCCGGAGCGACCAGACCCTTACCGGGCTCTTGATTACTCCACGGTGCGGGAACAACTTCAGCGTGCCGAGGAAACGGGCGTGACTGCCGTCATGGGTTAATGAAGAGGTCCCGTCGGTCTCATGGCCAGTCTGTTTTCATTGAAAGTTCTCGCTGATGTCCCTGCGTCATGATACTGAAGTCCAGCAGAACCTCGCCCGCTATTCGCTGGCGCTGCCGTTCGTTCCGACGAGTGGACGATCTGGTGAACTGCTTGGGCGGGGGACGGGTTCTTCTCTGGAGTTTCAGGAGTACCGCACGTATCAGTTGGGTGATGACATCAGGCACCTCGACTGGGCGGCGTATGCGCGCTCGGATCACTTGATGGTTCGCCTCTTTCGGGAGGAGATCTCGCCTCATGTCGAAATCCTGCTCGATGCCAGCCGCTCCATGAATACGGGCGATGGCACGAAAGCTCGCGTGGCGCTGCAACTGACCAGCCTGCTGGCTCAACTGTGTGGACGCATGAGTGGCCAGCCTCGGGTTATTGTCGCCAAGTCGGAACGCCCCTGTCCGGCGTATGGGCTGAATCAACTCGACCTGCTGACTCCGAGTCTGTTTTCCTCTGTCACCAACATCGACGAACTTCTGACGGACCACGCCGTCACTTTTCGTGGCAAGTCGATCCGCATTGTTATCAGCGATTTCATGTTCCCGCATGATCCGCAGTCACTCGTTCGACGTCTTGCCACGAACGCGTCCGCGCTGTGGATGATCCAACTTCTGACTCGCTGGGAGTCCCATCCGACGAACCTCGGCGGGCATCGACTGACCGATGTCGAATCGGGCCAGGAGATCGACCTTTATCTCAACGAGTCCGTTCTGACGAATTATCGACATCGTTTGAAAACACTTCAGGATTCATTGCGCATCAATGCACAGCGGCTGCATTCCAAGTTCGTTGTTGCGATCGCGGATGAAACGCTGAGTCCACTGTGTCGCAGCACGCTGGTGCCTGCTGGTTTGCTGACGGCCGGCATGTGAGGAGACGATGGTGATTTGAGACTACCGACTCGGCTTGTCGATCGGGCGGCTGGGGTCAGCGACTTCTGCACACGATTCAACCTCGACTCGTTGGTGAGACGTTGCAACGCGGGACAGCGGCTCGGACGGAGCCTCGCCCTCCCGTGGACGAGTTCTGAATTTTCCGGACAGCTTCTTACTGATCAGTGAACTAGAGACCCGGCTTGTCGATGCCGATGATCTCGACCTGCATTGTCTCCAAGTCGACAATTGCGATCGTATGTCGATTGACCCGGTAGAGGGCTCCGGGATTCAAAACCAGCGTTCGTCCCTCGTGATGCGTCTCGGTGGCATGCGTGTGACCGTAGCAGACCAGGTCATACTCGCCCGATGATTTGACGGCCCGAAATTTGATCGGGTCATGGCTGTGAATCAGCCCGATTCGGCGATTTGCAATCGTCAGATCGCCAAACTGGCCATGGCACGATAATCCCATTTCGCGCATCACATACTGGAGTGGTTCGGGATCCCAGTCGCAGTTGCCAAACACGAAATGCGTTTCAAACCCGGCCAGTAGTTCCACGACTTCCGGGCTGCCTATATCGCCGCAGTGGAGAACCGTTTTGATTCCGCGATCGAGCAGGACTTCGACGGCGGACATGGTGTGCCCGACATGCCCGTGCGTGTCGCTGATGATGCCAATCTTCATGACGTGATCCCTCCATCATTGATTTTAGAGCGCTGACAGGCCACGATGAAGCGAAAATCCATCTCCGTCCACGTTCGCCGGAATTCAAATTACCATCATGCCCGCGACCAGTCTTAATGTCTCTCTTGGTGATCGCAGTTATCACATTCATATCACGACGGACGGAATCGATGCGCTTCCCGGGCTGATCTCCGACTGGCTGACGACCCGTCTTTACTGGCATCAGTCTTCGCCCAAGGGCCTGATCATTACCGACGATAACGTCTCGGATCATGCTCTGCGTGTCCAGAGTGTTCTCGCGGCAGATAAATGGTCGACGACCATTCTCACTCTTCCCGCAGGAGAGCAGACCAAGTCCCTGGCTCACCTGGCGAGCATCTACACTCAACTGACGCAGATGCATGTGGACCGCAAGACGATGATCTTTGCAGTCGGTGGCGGAGTCATTGGGGATCTGGCAGGTTTTGCAGCGGCGACTTATGCGCGTGGTCTGCCTTTCGTGCAGATCCCGACGACGCTGCTTTCGAATGTCGATAGTTCTGTGGGGGGTAAGACCGGTATCAACCTGCCGGAAGGGAAGAACCTCGTCGGTGCGTTTCACCAGCCTCTGGGAGTCTTCATCGACACCTCGTTCATGGAGACCCTGCCTGACCGCGAGTTTCGATCGGGACTGGCGGAGATCGTCAAGTATGGCGTGATCATGGATGCGAAGTTCTTTGCGTATTTGGAACACAACATTGATGCGATCAACCGACGCGATGCGGCTGTGATTCGCGAAATGATTCAGCGGAGCTGTCAGTGCAAAGCGGAGGTCGTCGAGCAGGATGAGTTTGAACGCAGCGGCCTCCGCGCGATCCTCAACTACGGCCACACTTTTGCCCATGCTTATGAAGCCCTGTGTGGCTATGGCCTTCTGCTTCACGGCGAAGCAGTCGCGATCGGGATGCTTGATGCCAGTCGTCTGGCTGAGAAGTTGAAACGGATTCCTGCTGATGTCACGAAGCGTCAGCGTGATTTGCTCACTGCGATTGGGCTGCCGACGATCCTGCCGAGCAACGGTCGTCCTGATCCGCAGAAAATGATCGATGTCATGCGGCTCGATAAGAAATCGGTCGCGGGCAAGCTGCGATTCATTCTGCCGACGAAACTCGGTCATGTGGAACTCGTCAAAGATATTCCTGAACAATTGGTCGTCGAGACGTTAAACGAATCGTGCTGATGCGGTTCGTATGGAATCATTTTCATGTGTTGAGTTTTCGAGTCCCTTTGTCTCAACGTGGGTCACGAATGCTCCTACAATGGAGAGGAACATCGAAACGCATCCTATTTTCACCGGTATCAGGATGATCCCACGATCATATTGAGGTCACCGTGAACGACTCTTTGATTCTTCGTCAGAACAACCGTCCGCATCGTGTTGTGATTATTGGTGGCGGCTTTGCCGGGCTGAAGGCGGCTCGTGCTTTGCGAAAAGCCCCGGTGGAAGTTGTGCTCATTGATAAACGCAACTTTCACCTCTTCCAGCCTCTGTTGTACCAGGTCGCGACGGGCAGTCTCTCGCCAGCCAACATCTCTGCTCCGCTGCGCAGTATCCTGAGTCATCAGAAGAACTGTCGCTGCATCATGGGCAACGTCACAGGGTTTGACCCGGACAACAAGATGGTCATCATGGACGATGGCCAGATTTATTACGACTCACTGATCGTGGCAGCAGGAGCCAGTCACAGCTACTTCGGCCACAACGAATGGGAAGAAGCCGCGCCAGGATTGAAGACGATTGAAGACGCGACTGAAATCCGGGCCCGGATCTACAGCGCGTTTGAATTTGCAGAACGCGAATCCGATCCTGCCGATACCGCAGAATGGCTGAACTTCGTCATCGTCGGTGCAGGTCCGACCGGTGTCGAGCTCGCGGGCGCGGTGGCTGAGATCGCGCGGAACTCGCTTAAGCATGACTTTCGTCGCATCTCGTCGACGCATGCCAAGATTTATCTGGTCGAAGCAGGCCCGAAGGTTCTCGGCATGTACACCGACGACCTTTCTCAAAGTGCCCTCAAGCAGCTGCAGAAAATCGGCGTCATCGTGCGGCTGAACACGATGGTGACCGACATCACGCGCAGCTACGTGACTCTCAAGCATGATGGCCAGGAAGACCGCATGCCGACGCGGACAGTCCTCTGGGCAGCGGGCGTGCAGGCGTCTCCTCTGGGACGACTGCTCGCGGAGAAGACCGGCGCAAAAGTCGATCGCCCAGGGCTCGTCGAAGTCGCCGCTGACTGCAGCATCCCGGGCTATCCCGATATTTTCGTTATCGGTGACATGGCCCGCTACCTTCACGATGAAAAGCTCAAGCCACTCCCTGGAGTCGCCCCCGTGGCTGTCCAACAGGGGACTTTCGTGGCGAAGGTCATCACGTCACGTATTCAGAAGAAGTCGCCGCCGACGTTCAAGTATAAAGACTACGGCAAGATGGCGACCATTGGTCGAGCTGCGGCTGTCGCCGACCTTGGCAAGAACTTGAAGTTCAGCGGGTTTCTAGCCTGGATGATGTGGCTGTTCATCCACATGATGGAGATCGTCTCGTTCCGCAACCGACTGCTGGTCCTCTTGCAATGGGGGTGGCATTACCTGTCTTATGACCGCGCCGCTCGCCTGATCACTGGCGATGATACGCATACGCCGCTGCCGAAAACGCAGGTCGCACATTCAGAACCTGCACCGACGCCACAGCCATCGACGGTGGTCACGCGTTGATGTTTTCTTCAAATTGTGTGCCACGGCTGTGCCAGCCGTGCCGAACGTTGGCTGAGCATCGACTCGGAAATCCCGCCGCCAAATCACGAAATGGTGATTTGGGGCGAGCCTTCTAGCTGTTCATAATGAGCGAGTGAAGACACGGCTGACACAGCCGTGGCACACTTACACTCCACTTAGTTTTTAGCCGACGACTTTTGCGATTTGCTCGTAGTTCGGTTTCAGTGAACGATACAGGTCGCCGTAGAGGGGGTAATAGCGATCGTACTCTTTCTTCGCGGCTTTGTCGGTCGGGGTGGTTTCGGTGATGTGAGTCGTGGCTTTGCTGGCTTCCTCGATGGATTTGTAGGCACCGGTACCAGTTGCTGCCAGAAGCGCGACGCCGAAGGCGGGGCCTTCTTCGGCGGACAGTGTCGAGACACTTTGCCCATAGATGTCAGCTTGCATCTGCTTCCAAAGCGGGCTCTTGCCTCCGCCGCCGGTGAGACGAATTTCCTTGACCGGGATGTTCATGCCTTTGACGATCTCGAGCGCATCACGCATGGCATAGGTCGCCCCTTCCATGACGGCTCGGACCAGGTGGGCTTTGCCGTGACGAAGACTGAGCCCGATCCAGGCGGCGCGGGCGTAAGGGTCTGCGTGAGGCGTGCGTTCTCCGGTGAGATAGGGCAGGAAGAATAACCCCTCGCTGCCAATCGGAACATCGCTGGCCTGTTGCGTCAGAATGCTGAAGACATCGGTGCCTTGCTTCTTCGCGTCTGCAGCCTCTGTTTGTCCAAAGTGATCGCGATACCACTGGAACGCACCGCCGGCAGAGAGGATGCAGCCCAGCACGCACCACTTCCCTTTAACGGCATGGCAGAACGTATGCACGCGACCACCTTCATCGAAGGCCATCTCATCACTGTGCGCGAAGACGACGCCGCTCGTCCCCATGGAGGCAAAGACGGCTCCTTTCTTGACGATGCCGCTCCCCAGTGCAGCTGCGGCATTGTCCGCAGCACCGCCGACGATGGGAACGCCTGCTGGCAGGCCGAGTTCTTTCGCGACATCGCTGGAAAGGGCTGACGAGATCTCTTGTGACTCGAAGACCGGAGGGAGCAGAGTTGGATCGAGTTCCAGCTTCTCGAGGAGCTTGTTGTTCCATTGACGCTTAGCGACATCCATCAGCAGTGTGCCGGAAGCATCGCTGACTTCGGTGGCATAGACGCCTGAGAGTCGGAAGCGGATGTAATCCTTGGGTAGCAGGACCTGCGTGACCTTGGCGAAGTGCTTGGGCTCTTTGTTTCGCAGCCAGAGAATCTTCGGTGCCGTGAAGCCCGTCAGCGCGGGATTGGCAACCATCTTAATCAGCCTCTTGCGCCCGCCTGCACGCTCTTCGATTTCCTGGCATTCTTCTGTCGTTCGCTGGTCATTCCACAGCAGGGCTGGACGGATGACTTCCTGCTTCTTGTCGAGGAAGACGCTGCCGTGCATCTGACCAGACAGACCGATGCCTTTGACGCTCTCGGGTTTGATTGATCCTTTGGCGAGGACGGTCTGGATGGTCTTCTTTGTGGCTGTCCACCAGTCTTCCGGGGCCTGCTCTGACCAGCCTGGTTTGGGACTGTAGAGTGGATAAATCTCGGTGGCGGAGGCAAGAATCTTGCCGTCTTCCTGCATCGCCAGAGTCTTTGTGCCCGAGGTGCCAATATCAATGCCGAGGTAGACGCTCATTGCTGCGATCTCGCCTGTGGGAAGAAGAATGTGGGAGACAATGCTGTCAAAAAGAACGATCAGCGAACGTCAATATAACGGCTGAGGGGAGATTCTCGGAACTGTTGGCGATTGTGCATTTGATAAAGAAATTGAGTTTTTTACGGCACCCAAGAGATTTGGCTGGGCACGCTGAGATCTGTTGCGAATCGTCTTCAGACACGTAGTTGCAAGCGGACTTGGGGTGATACAAGATGGAACTGGTGACTCATCCAGGAGATGCTCATGTCCAAGACCATTTATTACTCAGCCCTTAGCGTCGATGGCTATATTGCGGACGCGAACCACTCGCTCGACTGGCTGTTTCAATTTGGTGACATCAACGACACCAGCTACCCCGAATTCATCAAGACGGTCGCCGCCCTCGCGATGGGTTCAACGACTTACGAGTGGGTCATCGATCACATCTCCCATCCAGACGGCTCCCTCAAAGAGCCGTGGCCTTATCAGCAGCCCACGTGGGTCTTTTCGACACGCGAGCTGAAGTCCGTTCTCGGGGCAGACATTCGTTTTGTGACCGGCCCGGTCGAACCGGTTCACACAGACATGAAACATGCAGCCGGTTCGCAGAACTTGTGGATTGTTGGCGGGGGTCAACTGGCGGGTCATTTCTTCGACGCAGGTTTGATTGACGAACTGATCCTGCAAATCGCGCCCGTCCTGCTGACGACCGGTGCGCCTCTGCTGCCTCGGGCGATCACAAAGCCACCGATGCGACTGCTCAACTGCCGACGTTATGCGGACTTCATCGAGGCCCATTACGAAGTTCCCAAATCGCCACAGGAATCAAAATCTCAACACGCGTGAATCAGAAATTGCACATGTGTTGCCCACCTCAGAAATCGTTCAAAAACCGCTACCCACAGATGCCATTGTCCACTATGGTTAAGGCCTGCGAATCGCTTCTGACAAGCACGCCGCCCAACGAAGGACAGTGATGGAATTTCTCAAAGACTGGGTCGACTTCATTCTGCACTTTGACCAGCATCTCGCGGTCATGATCGATAAGTTTGGCATCTGGACTTACGTGGTCCTGTTCCTGATCGTCTTCTGCGAAACAGGACTGGTCGTCATGCCCTTCCTGCCGGGCGACTCACTGCTTTTCGCAGCGGGCGCTATCGCGGCGCTGATGCCCGACAAGATCAATATCTTCGTCCTGCTGATCAGTCTGATTATTGCAGCCATCCTGGGCGATACGATGAACTACTGGATTGGCCGGTACTTCTCCAACGTTGGCTCGCTGGGGAAGATTCCGTTTGTCAAAGAAAAGCACCTCGAGAAGACTCGCGAGTACTTCGAGAAATATGGCGGCAAGACGATCATCATCGCTCGCTTCATCCCGTTCATTCGGACGTTTGCGCCGTTTGTTGCGGGACTGGGGAAGATGAACTACGGCTACTTCCTGTTTTATAATGTCGTCGGCGGCATCGTGTGGATCGGCTTCTTCCTGATGCTGGGGTACGGCTTCGGCAATATCAGCATCGTCAAACAGAACTTCAAGGTCGTTGTCCTGGCGATTATCGCCCTTTCGGTTCTTCCAGTCATGTACGAACTCTGGATGCACCAGATCAAATCCCGCAAAGGCAAACAGGGGATTGATGAAGCCGTCGACAAAGCTGACGATTCGCTGCTGTAAACCTTCTCTGTGTGCCACGGCTGTGTCAGCCGTGACGAACGTCAATCGAGCGTCGTTTAGCAACCCCACGGCCGACACGGCCGTGGCACACTTCCATCTGACGGGCGATCGATTCTCGATTCATCTTCTCACGCCCTCCCAATCCGCTTAGAGTAATCATTCATCGCGCAGCCACGCGTGTTGCGTACCTATCGATTCGTTGCTCACTTTGAGGAGATTGTCTGTAATGCGAACGCCCCAGGCCTTCGCGACGTGGTCCCCCGTCGCTTTGTCAGTTGCCCTGATCTGCTCTCTCGCCACGTCGACCCATGCTGCTGACAGTCCTCGTGAACTTCACCCGGTCGATTCGGTGTTCTACGTGGAATACGATGGCCGCGAGAAACACGACGAAGCGGTTCACAATACGGCCGCTCATGCCGCCTTTCACGATTCCGGACTTGAAGAGCTCTCCATCGCGACCATGGACTTCATTCAGGAAGTCCTGAATAAAAACGAACAAACGATTGATGCTGCTCAATTCTTCGAAGGCCTTCGTACGGCTGTCAGCCGAGGCCTGGAGCATGGAGTCTCTGTCTCGATCGCCATCCCTCAGGAAGGCATGCCAGTTCCGCGAATGACGCTGGTGCTCCATGACTCGGGCGAACTCGTTTCCGACTGGGCCTGGTACGCTGGCGAAATGGCCAACAAGTATCCGGAAGCCTTCGATAACGCGGAACTTATCCAGAAGACCATCGAAGAACGCGATGTCACCGCGATCGCTGTCAAAGGTGACATCAACGCTGAGATCGCGACCTGGAAGGAAGGCAACCACGCCCTCCTGACCATTGGGCTGGGGGCGTCCAAATGGGCGATGTCCGTCGCGACTGGCAAAATGGAAAACATCACTGCCAACAAAACGATCGCTGAAGGGCTGGCGACGAAGGCTGATTTCGAAGTCATCATGCACAGCGTTCTCGATACCTCGACTCTGCTTCGTAAGTATGAAGGCTTCACCATTCCTAACGACTCCGGCGAACCTCTCACTGTCGGCGATCTCTTCAAGATGACTGGCATGAACAAACTCGGCTTGATGACTTGCCAGTCAGGCTACAAAGACGCTGCCATCTGGACAGTCACAAAACTCCAATGCAAGGGTTCAGAGAAAGAGCAGACACCCTCCTTTTCGCTCACCGACCTTCCTCCGCTTCCCTGGGATACGACGGCTGCTACCGCCCTCAATATCGATCTCACGGGTGATTTCCGTGGACTCAAGAAACTGGTGGAGTCTGCACTCGCGTTTGCACCGAAACGTGAGCGCGAGCAGGCATTTGAAATCTTTGACAACCTCAACAAGGTCGTTGGCTTCGATATCGAGCAAGATCTGCTCGACTCGTTCGGCGATCTGGCTTGTTTTTATGTCGATCCCGATGGCGGTAGTTATGGTCTCGGATTCGGGATCGCGATCAAAGTCAAAGATAATGAGAAGCTGCTCAAGACGATGGGTCTGATCGAAGCCAAACTGAAAGATGTGGGCGACTCACCCGTCTTCCTGCTCCCTTCTGAAAAGCTCGACCGGACCATGTATCTGACTGAGTTCTACATCGAAGAAGGTTCGATCCAATACGGCGCCATGGGCATCGATAAAGACTGGTTCGTCATCGGACTGATGCCTCAAACCGTGACCGGCTTCTTCCATCGTCTTGATGGCTCGATCATCAGTTGGGAACCAACGGAAGAACTCAAGGAATGCCTGGATGAAATGCCAAAGTCATACCATCAAGTCGCCTTTGCTGATGTCCGAGGCGCGACCCGACTGGCCTATAACTGGCTGGTCTTCATTTCCCCATTCTTTCAATCGGGGATCTACAACAGCGGCGTCCTGGAAGATGAGCAAACCCTCCCCTTCCATGTCGAAGATCTCCCACCTGCCGAACTGATCATCGATCCGCTCTTCCCCAACGTCACCACCTGCACCAAAGAGGGTGATACCTACATCTGGACGACACGAAGCTCAACCGGCCTGTGGGGCATGCTCGGGCTGTATTAAGATTGGTTGTGTCGGTCTGACCAACGGTCACAGTGACTAAAACAAAAAACGCCATCACTCGATTTCTCGCGTGATGGCGTTTTTGTTTATGAACGACCAGTATCAATTATTCGACGTCCGCCAGCCATTCCTGCAGGCTCTTGACGCGAGGAGTGGCGTCTTCACAGAAGGCTTCGATGGCTTTGACGACGGCTAAGCACCCCGGCAGCGTGGTGACGCAGGGGATGCCGTGAGTGACGGCGGCGGCGCGGATCTTGCCTTCGTCGAACTGACGGCCCTTCTTGCTGGGTGTGTTGAGGATGTACTGGATGTCGTCGTTGACCATGTAGTCCAGGATGTTCGGGCGACCTTCCTGGACTTTCTTGACGACTTCGACATCGACCCCTGCTTCACGCAGAACCGCTGCTGTTCCGGAAGTCGAGATGATCTTAAAGCCGAGCTGCTTGAGCTTGCGGGCGGGCTCGATCATCTGATGCTTCATGTTGCCAGCCATGCTGATGAAGATCTTGCCTTCGAAAGGAATCGGCGATCCCGCGGCGATCTGGCTTTTCGCGAACGCGCGGGCGAATTCCATGTCGATCCCCATGACTTCCCCGGTAGAGAGCATTTCTGGACCGAGCACGATGTCGACGCCTGCGAAGCGAGAAAATGGGAAGACTGATTCTTTGACCGAGGTATGCTTCGGCCAAACTTCGCGCGTCAGCCCCTGCTCTTTTAAGGAGACGCCGACCATGACTTTGGAAGCTGCCTGGGCGAGGTTCACGCCGGTGGCTTTCGAGACGAACGGGACCGTTCGGCTGGCACGCGGGTTGACTTCGAGCAGGTAGACTTTGTTCTTGCCCTCTTCCTGCTTGATCGCGAACTGGATGTTCATCAGGCCGCGAACGGTGAGGCCTTTGGCGAGCTTATACGACGCGTCTTTGATCTCGTCGATGGTCTCTTGAGACAGCGAGTGAGGAGGAATTGCACAGGCAGAGTCGCCCGAGTGAACGCCCGCTTCTTCGATGTGTTCCATGACGCCGCCGACGAGGCTCGTTTCGCCATCGGAGATGACATCGACATCGACTTCGATCGCATCCTGCAGGAACTTGTCGATCAGCACCGGGTGTTCTGGAGAGGCATCGACGGCATGCTGCATGTAACGCATGAGCGTATCGGAGTCGTAACAGATCTGCATCGCACGACCGCCGAGAACGAAGCTCGGACGGACCAGAACGGGGAAGCCGATGCGTTCTGCGATCGCGACTGCTCCTTCGTTATCGCTGGCGATCCCGTTCGGCGGTTGATGCAGGCCGAGTTTATCGAGGACGTTCTTGAAGAGGTTGCGGTCTTCAGCGAGGTCGATGCTTTCAACCGATGTGCCGATGATCTTGACGCCCGCAGCTTCGAGGCCCTTGGCGAGGTTCAGAGGAGTCTGACCACCGAACTGCACGATGACACCGTCGGGTTTCATACGGTCGCAGACGTTGAGGACGTTTTCGAGCGTGAGTGGCTCGAAGAATAGCAGGTCGGACGTATCGTAGTCGGTCGAAACCGTTTCCGGGTTCGAGTTGACCATGATGGTTTCGATACCCAGCGACTTCAGCGCGAAGCTGGCCTGGCAGCAGCAATAGTCGAACTCGATCCCCTGGCCGATGCGGTTCGGACCGCCGCCGAGGATCATAATGCGTTTCGGCTTGTCAGGGTTACGGGCTGGCGTTTCGTCTTCGTCTTCGTAGGTGGAATAGAAGTACGGTGTCTTGGCTTCGAATTCCGCTGCACAGGTATCGACCTGCTTGAAGGTTGCGACGATGCCGCGGGAGATGCGGTGGTGTCGAACTTCCATCTGTGTCGAATTGAGGAAGGCGGCCAGTTGTGGGTCGGAGAAGCCGGCGCGTTTGGCCTTGCGGAGCATCTCGTCGCTGATTTCCGACAGCTTGCCGACGGCGCGGAGTTCAAGTTCGAACTCGACGATCTCACGGATATGGTTGAGGAACCAGCGGTCGATATTGCAGAGGTCGAAGATATCATCGACGCTCAAGCCGGACAGCAGCGCAAAGCGGATGTACCACATGCGATCGGCGTTCGGGATCGAGAGCTTACT
Organism: Lacunimicrobium album; assembly: GCF_052161635.1. Lineage (GTDB taxonomy): Bacteria > Planctomycetota > Planctomycetia > Planctomycetales > Planctomycetaceae > SXPC01. Next base: position 4,493,183 of record NZ_CP197413.1, on the reverse strand, counting down.
CTTGATCTCATCGAGCGTGGGCTGCTCGGGAGTTCCCCACAGGTCCTTGCGACCGCCGCCGAGTCCGACGTGACCGGTTTCCAGACCACGCAGGGCTTTCTGCAACGACTCTTTGAACGTGCGTCCCATCGCCATCGTCTCGCCGACCGACTTCATCTGGACGGTGAGAGTTGGATCAGCGTCAGGGAATTTCTCGAACGTCCAGCGCGGCACTTTGGTGACGACGTAATCGATCGTCGGCTCGAAGCAGGCGAGCGTTTCTTTGGTGATGTCGTTGGGGATTTCGTCGAGCGTATAACCGACAGCCAGTTTCGCGGCGATCTTGGCGATCGGGAAGCCGGTCGCTTTGGAGGCCAGGGCGGAAGAACGGCTGACGCGGGGATTCATTTCGATGACCGTCATACGTCCCGTTTTCGGGTCGATGGCAAACTGGACGTTCGAGCCGCCGGTTTCGACACCGATTTCACGCATGACAGCGATCGTGGCATCGCGCATCCGCTGGTATTCTTTATCAGACAGCGTTTGAGCAGGAGCGACCGTGATTGAGTCACCGGTGTGGACGCCCATCGGGTCGAAGTTCTCGATCGAGCAGATGATGACGACGTTGTCGTTCTTATCCCGCATGACCTCCATCTCGTATTCTTTCCACCCGAGGACCGATTCCTCGAGAAGGACCGAGCTGACAGGAGACAGGCTCAAGCCGTAGGCGACTTTTTCTTCGTATTCTTGCTTATTGTAGGCAATCCCGCCCCCTGCCCCGCCGAGGGTGTAGCTGGCGCGGATGATGACTGGCAGGCCGATTTCCTTCAGAGCGGCTTTGGCTTCGTCCATGTTGTGGACGATGGCCGAGCGAGGGACATCCAGACCGATTTTGATCATGGCTTTCTTGAAGGACTCGCGTTCTTCGGCCTTGGAGATGACCTGCTCATTGGCGCCGATCATCTCGATGCCGAGTTGATCGAGGATGCCGCGTCGAGCCAGATCCATGGCGGTGTTCAGACCGGTCTGGCCGCCGAGGGTGGGAAGAACGGCACAGGGTCGTTCTTTTTCCAAGATGCGTTGAACGTACTGCCAGGTGATCGGTTCGATGTAGGTCCGATCGGCGATATCGGGGTCGGTCATGATGGTCGCCGGGTTGGAGTTGACCAGGACGACTTCATACCCCTCTTCACGCAGGGCTTTGCAGGCCTGAGTTCCGGAGTAGTCGAATTCGCAGGCCTGCCCAATGACGATAGGGCCGGAACCGATGATGAGGATCTTTTTGAGGTCGGTACGTTTAGGCACGGGCGCAGATTTCTTACTGTGGATTCGGGCGAGTATTCAGCCATGAAGCAGAACAACACTGCTTCATTGACAGTCACGTCAGGACGTCAAAATTCAGGCGGCGCGTAAGTTCAGCCACGCGCGAGCGCAAATTTCATCAAAGGTATCAAGAGGGCGCCGAGATTCAAGCGCACGCGCTGGGAACGTCGTAAGAATTCATGGTGGCTGATCTGTTTGAGTCATTTCAGTTTGGCAGTGTCGAAGCGATGCTGAGCCCAGTGTTGTCATTTTTCAGGCGGGAGTTACGATCATTTCGCAGTCGTTCGCATCTTCTTTTTGAAAGCATCCTGTTGTGCCTAAAGCCTCCCCTGCCCCCAAGAAATCGACCGGCCTACGCTACTGGCTGTTCAAATCCGAGCCCACGGCCTATTCCATCGATGATCTGGCTCGCGACAAGAAAACGTACTGGGACGGCGTTCGCAACTATCAGGCCCGCAACATGTTGCGTGACGAAGTCAAGAAGGGGGACCTCGTTTTCTGCTACCACAGCAACGCCGAGCCGATGGCGATTGTGGGAATCATGGAAATCGTGAAAGAGTCTTACGTCGATCACTCTGCATTCGATAAGAACGACGAATGCCATTACGATCCGAAAAGCAATCCGGATAACCCCGCCTGGGTGATGGTTGATGTCAAATTCGTCGAGAAGTTCGCAACGCCAGTCACTCGGGAGATGCTGAAAAACAATCCCGTTACAGCCGACATGATGGTGATGAAGAAAGGCTCTCGCCTTTCGATCCAGCCGGTCACCAAAGAGGAATGGGATGCGGTATTGAAGCTCGCCGGTAAATAATTAGTTCGCCACCTTCTCTCTGTTCGTTCAGAGAGAAGGGCAAACATCACCTCATTTGCCGATGAGAAGTGATCAAGGCTTAGTAGCTGCCGCCGGTTGAGCCGAAGCTGCCGTAAGAGCCGTAACCATTGAACTGGATGGAAGAGACAGGAGCTCCGACCGAGCCGTAGCTGCCGTATCCACCGTAGCTACCGCCAGTTGAACCGTAACCGCCGCTGGAACCACCGGTTGAGCCGTAGCTGCCAGCGCTGCCGCCTGAGCTGCCGTTGTGTCGGTGTTTGTGACGGAGGTGACCACGACGACCGCCGCCTGAGCTACCGCCGGTTGAACCGTAGTCATCAGCGTATCCGCCGCTTGAACCACCATTTGAGCCGTAGGTGTCGCCACCGCTTGAACCATAGGTATCGCCAGTTGATCCGCCGCTTGAGCCGTGGCCACGGTGACGGAACAGACCAGCGGTCGCTGGTGACAGTGAGCTGGCACCAATGACCAACGCGAGGGTTGTGCAGAGAACGATCTTGGACATTCGAGGCTTCTCCAAAGTAGCATAGACAGAATTGTCATGAATCGCGCGAATCGCTCGCGCGTAATGTTCAGTACGTGAGTATTGTAATTGTTACATGGCACATGCAAGATGCGGGGTATGCGCCGGTACGAGAATCTGGATAATTTCGCCTGACATATCGGAAGGCATGAATTCGACACATCATGTTTGGCTGATTTGATATCGATGATTCACCTGACACAACTATCTCCGAAGTCCTGTGACAGCTGTGGCTTATGCTGCGAAGGCATTGGTTCGCCTGTGCTCGAATACGCGACACGGTACACCGGCTACGTACCGCCCCGACCAGCCGGGATGACCCCGGAGCTGATTGAGGAGATCGAGTTCCATTTCTCCGGGCTTTGCAGGGGGCAGGAGCCGCTGGAACGCTGTTTGTGGTTTGACCCAGTGGCGAGAGGATGCCGGCATTACGACCTTCGGCCTCAGATTTGCCGTGATTATGAGCTGGGAGGCACTTCGTGTCTTTTGAGCCGAAAGAAGTGGTTGGAGGAGCAGCCAAAGGCCGATGTATCAACAAAAACTGATGCGTCGTCTTTCCTTTGATCCCACTGAGCCTATAATTGACGTATCAAGTAACTCAATTGGGAATCTTTCGGCGATGAGACAGCCTTTCCGCTGACCACGAATGCAAGAGGTGACATCATGACGCAAATGCTGAAACCAGAAGAACAAACGACGACTCCACGAGATGATAACTTTGTTGAAGTTGCCCTCAGGCTGTCCGGCAAAAGCGAAGAGGAAGCACGGACAACCGGGGAAATGGACCGAGCCGATGACCAGCTCGAAAAGATGTTTGATAAGAAGTATCAGACGATCGGCAGCCCGATTCACAAAGCTGTCTGGGATGACGAAGTCGATGTGGACCTTTTTAAACCGCACCCCACGCAAGCCGATGAGCATACCCAGCGTGTCATGGATCATTCGATCGACGTTGTCAGGCGTCATAAGGCCGCCGGGACACTTTTGAATGAACAGAACAAAATCAGCCAACAGGCCCTTCAGGACCTTGCGCAAGCCGGTTACTGGGGCATGTTGGTTGACCGGTCATTTGGAGGCGCGGGCGCCCCGTTCCGCGTCTTCTCCAAATTCTTGACGCGGATGGCGACCGTCGACCCGACAGTCGCTGGTTTAGGCTCCGTCCACGGCTGTATCGGTGCCGTCGATCCCATCCGCGCTTTTGGTAACGATGAGCAACAGGCTCAATATCTGCCCAAGCTGGCGAACGGTGAGAAGCTGTCTGGTTTCGCGCTGACGGAACCTGCGGCGGGTTCCGATCTGACCGCGCTCAAGACGACTGCTGTTCTCGACGGCGATGATTATGTCGTCAATGGCGAGAAGCTGTTTATCACCAATGCGACCTTCGGACGAACCATTGGCCTTGTCTGCAAAATTGATGGCATACCCGCCGTCCTGATTGCTGATCTTCCCGAGGAAGAAAACGAACAGTTCCATTTGGTAAAGTATGGGATCCACGCCCTGCGTCACTCGTACAACAACGGGCTGGTTTTCAAAGACTTCCGCGTGCCGAAGAAGAACCTGCTGGCTGTTCCCGCTGGTGACGGGCTGACGATTGCCTATCACGGCCTCAATCGTGGCCGCGTTGCTTTGTGTGCGACTGCTGCGGGGACGATGCGATTGATGATGGCGAACATGCTGCCGTGGGCGAAGTTTCGTCGGACGTATGGGAACCCGATTGATACGCGTGAACTGGTTCAAAAGCGCATTGGTAAACTGGCCGGGATGATCGTTGCTGCGGATGCACTGGTCGACTGGACAAGCTGGCTGCTTGATGAAGGATTCCGTGGCGAGATGGAGTGCATCATCGCCAAGATCTTTGGCAGTGAATCACAAAAGGAAGCCGCGATTGAGCTGTTCATGAAAACGCACGGCGGTCGTGCCTTCCTTCACGGACACCTGTTCGGCGATTACGTCCATGAGTTCCTGGCCCCTTGTATCTACGAAGGGGAAGGCGAGATGCTCGGCATGGCGTTTCTCAAGTCGCTGATCAAGGATCATGGTCGCAAGTATTATGAGCCGATTGGTAAAGCGATCGCGAAGGCGGGCATCAAGAATCCCAACCCGATGAACCCGATGCATGCCTGGGCGATCAAGGATGCAGCCATTCCCTATCTGGGATGGCGTGTTGCCCAGAACCTGAACGGCTGGAAGAAGCTGAACTTCGGCGGGATGTCTGACGTCCTGGCTGAACATGCTTCCTACGCTGCGAACGAACTGCAGAGTTCTCGTTTTGCCGTCGATGGGCTGATGCAGAAGTATCAGCTCAAACTCGCGGATCGTCAGTGTTCGATGGCGGATGCGTCGTTGAAAATCCAGAACCTTGTCACGATGCTTGTGACTGCGCTGTGGGCTGATGCCCAGAACAACGAGCTTCATGCGACGGCAGCGGATGTCATGTGCCAGGAGCTCAGGCAGCGCATCACGGGTAAGAAACTCGGTGCGAAGTATTACCGTACGGTTACCAAACTCGGGGCTGCGATTGCAGAGGGTGGGTATTCCGATATTGCAGGAATCGATCCGGAACCGATCTTGATGAAGTACTAGGCAACGCTATGAGATGTGCGACGAAAGTGTCGTGAAGCGAACACATGCCTAGCGCCCACCCTCATCCGTCGGCGAAGCGCCGCCACCTTCTCCCCGGGGGAGAAGGATCAAAACAATTAAACGGCAGGCTCAGGCGACTTTGGTGGCCTGGGCCTGTTTCGGTTTCTAAACGATGGGTATCAAGCTCACGGTTCGAGCTGGATGGGAATACTCAGCAGTTTTTTCATGACCTCATGCACTGGCTTTTGTTCAAAGGCGTTGGAAGTGACGAGGACAGCCTCTTTCCGGGTTGGTATGAAGCAGACGGCGCAGTACCACATGGTGTTGCTGCCATTATGAAACAACACCGGCTCGGGCTTGTTGGGAAAAAAGACCACCCAGCCGGCCGCGTAGCGATCAGGGCCGGGAGTATGGAGCGCTTTCATTGTTTCTTCCGTGAGGCCGAGAGGATTGGGCTCGCTGGAGAAGTGCGCGACGATAAACTTTGACCAATCTTCCAAGCTGGCATGAACAGTCCCAGCCGGGCCGAGAAATGGTGGATTGTCTCCTTCGACAGCAGCAGGAACATTCATCGCGTTGCGGACATGGCCGAACGGCTGTGTCACGTTTTTGCCGGGTTTGACGGGGCCAAAACCAGCCGACTTCATTTCCAGCGGCTCGAAGATCTGCTCTCGCATGAGAGTCTCCCAGGCCTTGCCGGACTGACGTTCGAGAAGATGGCCGAGCAGGATATAGCCAAGGTTGGAATAAGTATCATCGGTATCGGGCGCGTACTCGGGAGCTTCTTTTAACACCGGCTGTAGAACATCACGGCGCTGCTTGATCTTCCCCTGGTCAACTTTGACCGCTCTCTTCAGCAACATCTCCGAGACGGACGCATTGGCTTTCAGACCACTGCGATGATGAAGCAGCTGCTTGACGGTGACTGTTTTGAAATCGTTATGAATTTCCCAGTCAGCCAGTAACTCACCGAGCGTCGAATCGAACTTGAGTTCACCACGTTGGACTGCCAGTCCGATCAATGTTCCTGTCATTGCCTTGGTGCAGGAACCAAGGTGAAACAGGTCTTGATCCGTGATGAGAATCTCTTTGCGATGGTGTCGCTTGCCAGCCGTTGCCTGGGCTTTGATTTTGCCATCATGGACAACGAGAACTCCCATACCGCCGGGATGCTCGTGCTTCTCGATGACTTCCGTCAGCAGCGTCTTTAGACTCTCTGCCGAGATTTCTTCTGCAGAAACCGACACGCCGCATGTCAGCAGTACCGTAACGATAGCGATAATGGCCATCTGAGATTTCATGCGCAGCCAGTTCAGTTTGCAGAGATAGAGCGAGCGACAGATGTATCGATGAACTCGATCACGAGTTTACGATAAGCGTCCTTGTCCCTGACATCCAGTCCCATATGAGTCGCGTCTTTGAAGATTTTGAGCGTCGACTGGGCTTTGACGACTTCATGAAGAGCTTGTGCTTCGCTGGGTCTGGCGTGAACATCCTGGTCTCCTGCCAGGATCAAAACGGGAACATCCGCTGGCATGCCGGAAATCGACTTCAGCGGCGAGATGTTATCAAACTGAGGAAGAACAGTGAGGGCAGCCAGTCGCAGGCTGCGATAAGCAAAGGCATCAATGTAATCAGGCAGCATGTTTTGACAGCGATTCCAGACAGCCGTCTGCAGATCCTGATAGGGACATTCCAGAATGTAGGCGCGGGCACGCTGGCCGAGTTCATTTGCTGCAAACACCGCTGCAGCCGATCCCAGCGACTGCCCCCAGACAACTAGTGACTGGTCAGGGTGATTCACTTGCAACCAGTCATGACACGCGAGCACGTCCCGCTGGGCTGAATAGCCGAAGTCATTGCGATCACCTTGTGAATCTCCGTGTGCCCGCAGCGAGGGAATCATGACAGAGTAACCGGCTTTCAGAAGCCATTGGATATGATGCTCGGCGACGGATCGGCTCGCAAAATTGCCGTGGAGGAGAAGAATGACGGGTTTGCCAGACTGACCAGGAAAGTACCAGGCGCCGATCTCAAGGTCGTCGCTGGTGCGAAGGCGGAGATTCTCGTAGGTGATGTCTTTCAGAAGTCGCGGGGTCTCTGCTGTCAGTCGCGGTGACCGACGGCTCGTCAAGTAGTCAGCCACCAGCAGGCTCAGTCCAAGCCATAGCGTGATGACCAGCGACGACGACCAGAAGAGTCGTCGGCTGAGTCGTTTTCGGACGGGTAAACTCTCGTGAGGTGTCTGTGCGTGTGGCATGAGTTAGTAAATGCTCGGGGACCATCTTTTGAAGACTGGCTGCATCAGTAGCTGTTCGAGAATCTCCAAATGCCCTCCTCGGGAGGGCGAGGCTCCGTCCGAGCCGCTGTCCCGCGTTGCAATGGTTGATCTGCAAATCGAGGTTGTATGATGTGCCGGGGCTAGAAAACGTCGAGGCCGTCGAAGTCCAACTGCACAGCTCAAGTTTCGCAACGCAAAGAAGCGGCTCACACGGAGGTTCGCCCTCCCGACGCCGCTGATGCTTGTGTTGGAAAGACGAACTGCAATTCTTCAAACAGCTCATTAGCACATTTACTACGCGACTGACTGTGGGGTTTCAGTCATTTCCATGGCTTGGGTCATCAGGTCGCGGTACCGTTTCGTCAGTTCGTCCTTCGAGAGCTCTTCTTTGTTTGTCGAGATCGTCCAGCTGTGGCCGAAGGGGTCCATGACGCAGCCAGAGCGGTCGCCGTAGAACTGATCCTTGACGGGACGGACTTCTTTGGCTCCTGCTGCAATCGCGTTTGCGAAGGTTGCGTCGACGTCTTCGGTGTAGATCATCAGGCTGACAGGAGACCCTCCGAGAGTCAGTGGGCAACGGGCATTCCAGGCGGGATTTTCTTCAGCGAGCATGATGACGGAATCGCCGATGCGGATTTCCGCGTGGCCAACAACGCCATCGGGACCTTCCAGACGCAGTTGTTCTTTGGCGCCAAATGCTTTCTCGTAGAAATGAATCGCTTGGGGAGCATCGCGAACGATGATGTAAGGGGTGACCGAATGGTAGCCTGGGGGAATAGGACTTGGCATCGTCGGGTCTCCTCATCAGTCGAGTGGACAGAAGCAGGGAGCGTTTCACCAGAATTCATCTGATTGAGTTTACCCCTTGCTGGAGTGGATACAAGTTTTTGTCGAAAAAGGGAGTTGATTGGCGAGAGTCGTCGTTCCAGGTGCGCCGGAACCATCCGGGGAGAAATGCTGGTTTGATGCTCAACCGTGGCGGTGTCTGTCTGTTTCCCATTATACTTTACCCAAGACATTCCCCTGCCAGTAATCACCAACGAGCCGACAACGATGCCCGATGTCCCAGACTGGGTCGATGCAGGACGTGGACACACGCCCGAACTCAAATGGACCTTCAAAGCCGATGGTCCTTTGACCTCGATGAGGCTGACCCGCGAAACGTCCGAGCTTCATCTTACTGACGAGATCGGTGGGATTTACCGTCTGAGTTCGACGGGCAAGATGACCCAGATGACTCGTTTTCCACAGAAGATCCGTCTGCTGACGTGGAGCGATAACGGAGCGTACGGCGCTGGCATCGTCGGTAGCAACGTTCTCATCCGGTTTGATCGACAGTTCACTGCGATCTGGGAAGTCGAGCTTAGCGTCGATTGTGAAGCGATCGCGATTGATGCTTACGGCCAGTTCACGGCTGTTGCGTTCAAAGACTCGGGGAACCTGGTTCTTGATCCCTACCACCAGAAGGTCGGCATCTTTCAGACAATGCGTCCGGTCAAGTACATGGAGTTCATTCAGGACGAACCTGCGATCATCGTCGCGGCTGAGCATGGCATGATCGCGTGCTTCGATCTTGTTGGGAAAAGCATCTGGGATGAAAAGCTCTGGTCAAACGCTGGGGATCTTTCTTTGGCGCAGATCTCGCATCAGGTCTGGCTGGCGGGCTATATGCACGGCCTGCAGATCTTTGGCTTCCACGGCGAGACGGAAGGATCGTACCTCATTGAAGGTAATGCCTCGAAGGTCTCCGTCTCTGCCCGCGGCGACAAGATTGCGACCTTTACCATCGAGCAGAACCTGCTGTGGATGGACAAGGACAGCGAGATCATCTGGAGTACTCACGTCCCGTTCAATATCGCCTACTTGCAGGCTGACCCTCTCGGTCGAGAACTCATCCTGGCGGATCCTGAAGGCAAGGTTTACTGTCTGGCCTGGGAGTAAATATTTTGCCGGATTGCGAATTTTGTGCAAAAGTGTTGCATTGGCACTAGCAAAGCGTTTGGAATCTGGCGTAAATATCAGGCATGCGGTTCCTTGTTGCGACACTTCTGGCAGTGATATACGCGTCCCAGGCGTTGATGGGGCATGCGGGGCTGCATTTGTTGTCGGGGCATAGCCACTTTCCTGCTCAGCAGGATTCGGAGACCGAGGCTCGCATTGTCAGTTGCTATCATGCACCGGGCGACGAATCGCCTTGTGAGCATGATCACCATTGTTCCCATCACCATACGTCTTCCAGTTCCGATGAATCGCCGGTGCATGAGCATCATGGGGATCACAGCGAAGACGACTGTCAGATCTGTCATCATCTTGCGCATGTGGCTGTTCCGTTTGTGCCTGCCTGTTTGATGGTTGAGCAGAGCTCTGTCCTTCCGCTCGATATGCCGCAGGAACGCTTTTATCATGCGGTGGTTGTTGCTTTTCCGCAGACGCGCGGTCCGCCTGCTTTCTTCGCCTGAAGACCGACTGCTTTTCCAGGTCGCTGCTGCTTGCGCATCTGTTTGACTGGGTCTTGATGACTGATTGCTCGCGCTTGAGTGATCCGTCTGACCTGTCGTGATGCCCTTCTGTCGTCAGTGTCCGAACTGGAAAGCTGTCGTTCTTCGCCAACACGTCTGTCACATTTCTTACACGTGTTTTTGCGGGGGAAGACGATGTCTATCGCGGATGTTCTTGAACGTAGCCCGGTGGTGATGCAGCAGAGACTCGAGGCTGCCAACTCGGCTTTGAATTATGATTTCTGTCTCTGGGCCAATCGTTGGGTGTATTGGATGAAGCACCCGCTCAGCGTGCTGGGGAGCCTTCTGGTTTCGTCGGTTTTATGCGGCGTTTATGTGAATCAGGTGGCGTTCGGATTTGCCGCCCTTGTGCTTGCGTTGACAGTGCTCGGTGTGGTTTGGCCGTGGCTGTCTCTGTATGGGGTCGATTGCCGACTGGAATTTGATCGGCATCGTTGTCGAGTCGATCAGCCGGTCGCGATTCGCATTCATTTACGGAACAGATGGCCGTTCCCGGTGTGGGGAATGGAACTCAAGAAGGGCTTCGTTCTTGATGATCGTGACTCGAACGGGATTGCGATCGCCTGCTTGTGGGGATGGTCGACGAAGGTTGTGCAGTGGAATTTCCAGCCGCAGGTGCGGGGAGAATTTCCTCGACACGCTCCGGCGCTGGAGACGGGGTTTCCGTTTGGGTTGATCCGTCGTCAGAAGCCGGCGGTGTTCAATCATTCGTTGCTGGTGTGGCCGAAGGTGAGTTCTCTGCGTGGTATCCCGGAAACGAACAGCCAGAGTCAGCCGGATGAACGCTTCTCCGATCGACGGATTGGTGATGCGGGCGATCTGTTAGGGACGCGTGGCTTTCGGCAGGGGGATTCTCTGCGTCGAATCCATTGGGGCCAGACGGCCAAGCATGGGCGTTTGATCGTGACGGAACGTCAGGCGGTGATTGGCACTGTGGTGCAGTTACTGCCAGATCTTCACGCAGAGGCTCATGCGTCGGAGATGGGGAGTTCGAGCCTTGAATCGATGATTGAAATCATTGCGAGCATTGTCACCCTGCTGCACGACGAACATCAGTATGCCGAATGCCTGATTGATGACCGGTGGTATCGAGTGGGCCAGAGTGATGCTGACTATCGATGTCTTATGGATGCGCTGGCGCGTGTTCCCGCGAATGGTTTTGTGAGCGCTTCCAAAGCGGGGCGGTGTGGATGTGATCGCTGCATGACACAGATTCGTCTTTCGACGCAGCTGTCGGGGAATGTTCGGTCGTCAGCGCGGTTCATGGGACATGACATCGTCATGACGCCAGGAGAGTCTGATGTGATGCACCAACAGTTCGCCCGGGAATGGAAGAGGTTGTGCCATGTCGCCTGATGCTCGACGGGACTTCACGAAGTTCTCCAGCCACCTGATCTGTATGCTGCTGGCGATGCTGTCTTCTGCGGCGTTTGCGACAGTGGAGATTGACCGGGCTGCCTCTGTGTGGGGCGTTCGTGGCATGTTCGCTTTTGAGTGTGTCGCGACTCTCCTGCTTGGTTGGTATCTGCGGCGGGTTGCCATGCGGCTGTCGGTCCAGCCTGCGGTTTCGCCGATCCTCGTGATGGTCTTCCTGGGGAGTCTTCTTTTCGAGCCATTTTCAAGGATGGTGTTGGGAACAGGTCGACCGTTTGAAATGCTGTTGGGCTTCAGTTTGAAGAACACGGTGCTGGCGATGTCAGCGGCGGGTTGCTGGAGGAATTACCAGCAGTTGGCAGTGACGGCGAGCCTGTTCGTTCAGATGTTTGCGTTGACGTTGCTGCCGAATCATGTGTGGCCGATCACGCTGGGGTATGCCTTGATCGCGTTGTGGTGGCTGATGAACAGTCACTGGGAGCAGGTATCGAAGCGGCTTGGGAATGTACATGGAGGGACAGGACAGACAGTACCGAGAAGCGTGATCTATGTTGTCCTGGGGATCTGCGTCGCGGTTGCGGCGACCGAGTTACTGACCGACCGGGCGATGACGCGTCAGCTATCCGGGATTCTTCCGAGTTCGGGTGGAACGGGTGAGCATGATCCGTATGCACGAGATGGTGTCGGCGACGGGGATGCGCTAGTGGCGGGCAGCGAGAATATTCAGAGCTTCGCGCCGATCGAAGAGGCACCGTTCAAATCGAGCGATGAGCCGAGTTTGTATGACGTTTACAGTGATGTTTATGAGGAGCCGGTGAAGGTCAAGAATCAGAATCGAGCAATTGCCCTGCCGAATCAGCAGATGGAGGATTTGTGCTGTCGGATGGCGAAGTCGGAGATGGCGGGGAGGGAGTTCTCGACCGTCCGGCAGCCTTCGAAGTCGCGTGCCGGGCAGATGAAGGATCTGAAATCTGAGGCGTTGTTTTATGTGGCAGGACGGACGCCTTTGCATCTGCGTCAGGAACTTTTTGATCTGTACGACGGAACGATGTGGTATCCGGAAGATGGAGAAAAGATTGCGAGTCGACTCGTCGTTGAGCAGGTGAATGAGCGGCCGTGGATCACGCTGTCAACGACTGGGATGGCTTACAACAACTATGACATTTTCGCGGCCAAGGAGTCGCATGCACTGAAGATCGCGCATCTCGGCACGAACGTCATTCCCGCACCGAACCGACTGCTCGCCGTCCACATCGATCAGATGGATGATCTTAGCCTGATCAAGGAAGTTCAGCATGGACTGCTGGCGCTCGAAGGGAAGCGGATACCAGCGATGTTGCCCGTGCATTTGAGTTCGCGCGTGCTGGATACCCGACGGGTTGATGAGCAGGTTCGCAGCTTCCCGCCAGTGACGGCGTCTCGCAAACTGCCGGAGGATCCGCAGTTTGAGCGGGTTCGTGAACTGGCGGATGCCTGGTCACAGGGAATTCCCAAGGGGACTGCACAAATCGCGAAAATCATTCAGGAGTTACAGGCTCGCTGTGCGTTGGACCGAATGGCGAAAGCATCTGAAGAGTCGAATTGCACGGTGTCTGATTTTCTGTTCGAGAAGCGATCCGGACCTGACTATCAGTTTGCATCCGCGACGGCGATCCTGCTGCGATCGCTGGGATATGGGACACGTGTGGTGAGTGGGTATTATGTGAATCCGGACAAGTATGATCGGATTTCACGTCACACTCCCGTCCACAAGGAAGACCTGCATTTCTGGGTGGAAGTTTACCTGGGTGCGAATCTCTGGATGACCGTCGAGCCGACGCCAGGCTATGTTGTGCTCGGACCACCTCCGACTGTCTGGGAACAGGCATGGGCAGTGGCTGCATCGGGAGTGAATTGGATCAGCCAGCATCGCTGGGGAGTCCTGGCGATCCTGCTGATCTGTGTTGCGTTGGTTGTTACCCGCCTGTGGTGGATGGATGCGGCGAGAACGCTGGAATGGCGTACGCGACGGTCTCGCTTGTCTACGCAGCGCGTGATCGCAGCGCAGAGAATTCTCGAACTGCGATTCTCGGCCATCGGTGCGCCCCGTCGCTCTTGCCAGACGTTTCATCAATGGGCTCGACAGCATTCGTTTCTGAACGAAGACGAAGCGAATGAGTTGCTGGTCTTTGCCCGCGTCGTGGAGACGGCTCACTATGCGATGCTCGAAGGATTGCCTGATCGGGAGCGCCTTGATGCTCAGTTCCATGCCGTCAGTCAGCGGGCGTTGTGCTGTTTCACCCTGAAGCGGTTACGTGCGGCTCGACGCTTACAGAGAAAAGCGACGCTGGATTCGTCAGCCGCTGTGACTGCGTAAACACTCATTTATCAGACGAAAGCTTTTCATGTCTTCTGTTTTGTTAGACTCCTCTGTTGATTGCCATCGTAGCGATGTCGACTGTCTTACGCAGTTGCGTAAGGAATTGAATGCGATCCTGAAGGGGAAGCCAGATGTGATCGAGCTGGTGCTCGTCTGCCTGCTGTCGCGCGGGCATCTTCTGATTGAAGATAAGCCAGGACTGGGAAAAACGACGCTCGCCAAAGGACTGGCAGATGCGCTGGGGGGGCGGTTCGCGAGATTGCAGTGCACGCCGGACCTGTTGCCCAGCGATATCACGGGGTTCAATCTGTTCAATCAGAAGAACCATGAGTTCGAGTTTCGCGAAGGGCCGGTCTTCTCTGACATTCTCCTGGCCGATGAGATCAATCGCGCGACGCCGCGGACTCAGTCAGCGTTACTGGAAGCCATGGCTGAACGACAGGTCACGGTGGATGGGGCTCGCTATGGATTGCCGGATGAGTTTTTCGTTATGGCGACGCAGAATCCGACGGAACAGTTGGGTACGTATCCACTTCCGGAAGCACAGCTGGATCGCTTCGCGATGAAGTTGAGCATTGGCTATCCGCAGATGGACGATGAATTGCGTCTGCTTCAATCTGCGCTGGCAGATGGAGATTCGCGAGGGCGGATCAAATGTCTGTTTTCATCGGGGCAGCTGGCAAGCATGCAGAAAGACGTCACGAAGATTCATGTGGCAGAGAAGGTTCAGCGTTATCTCATTCAGGTGGCGCAGAAGACGCGCCAGCATCCCCGCATTGTCTTGGGGGTCAGTCCTCGCGGGTTGTTGATCTGGCAACGCTGTCTTCAAGCTCGCGCGTACCTGGAACAACGCGACTTCGTCACGATCGATGATGCGCAATCACTGGCGATCCCGGTGCTGGGTGTGCGTCTGGGATTGGATGATGTCAGCCCAGAATTTGTCCTGGAAGAAATCCTCCATCAAGTTGCAGTACCGGAGTGAACACGATGAGAACGACCGTTTTGATTTGTGGTTTGTTGTGTCTGGTTCTGGGGGCGATGTCTGGATGTCATACTGCGGCGGAGTCGACTGCGGAGGATGAGCATCTGGAGCATCATATCCCTGATCATAAGCCGGCGTCGCTGGTTGCGGCGTGGGATCAGCTTAAGGTCAGGCTCGGTCGCCTTCGCAGTGATGCAACGGCTGAGGAATTCACGGAGCTGCGAGACATCATCAACTGGCTGCCGGAACTGGCTGCGGACTCTGACTTGAAGCATTCTCAATGGGATGAGGTTCATGCTGTCAGCAAGCAGATGGAGTCGAAGACGTTGACCATGACTTCTGCGGTCGAGAATCGCGAGTCGCTGATTTCCCTGCTGGATCAACATAACGAGCTGCTTGCAAGTGCGGGGCGATCGACGCAGATTCGTCACAATGTCGAATACACCAATGTCGAATACACCGATGTTGAACACTCCAATATCGAACACACCAATGAAAAGGACGTGACGCATGATTGATCAAGGTGTTTTGTGGGGTGTCTGCCTGCGGTTTCTCCAGTCTACCTTACAGGCGGCTCCATTTGTTTTCACGGGGCTGTGTGTGATGGGGTTGTTGCATCGCATGCTGGGGCAGCAGCATACAAAGTGGTTGTTTGGCTCGAATACCGTCGGCTCGCTGTTTCAATCCTGGGTTATCGGGATGTTGCTGCCGGGGTGTTCGCTGGGAACGATTCCGATCGTCAAGCAGTTGCGGCGCAGCGGCATTGCCGTGGGGACGATCTTTGCGTTCGCGCTATCGTCGCCTTTATTTGATCCACTATCGCTGCTGTATGGGCTGACATTGTCAAAGCCGATGACGATTCTCTTGTTTGCAGGATTCTCACTGATCGTGGTGACGATTTCGGGAGCGTTGTTCGATCGATGGTTTCCGAATACGGAAGTTGATGTGCCGGAGCCGACATTAGCGCCAGCGGGTGTCAAGCGGCTGCTCTCAGTGCTTGTTGCCATGGCGAGAGAAGCAGTCAGCGGGACGATGGGGCTCATCCTGGTTGGTCTGCTGGGAGCGGCTTTATTGAGTCTGTTTCTTCCGCCGGGAATTCTTCAGCGGACGATGGGGCATGACAATCCGGCGTCACCGTTGCTGATGACCGGGATTGCTATTCCTGCCTACGCCACGCCGATGATGGCGATGGGGCAGTTGGGATCGATGTTCCAGCACGGCAACTCGATCGGTGCTGCCTTCATTCTTCTGATCTTTGGAGCAGGAGTGAACCTGGGGCTGATTGCGTGGATGTGGCTGAACTATGGATCGAGGAAGTGCCTGATCTGGATGTCGCTGATGATCTTTGTGGTGCTGACCATTTCGTATGGGATTGAGCGACCGCTTTATCCGACCGAGATCGAACCGGCTGATCACACACATGCCTTTGATACTTACTGCCAGCCATTTCCTGTCGGACAGGCGCCGGTGATTGGATACCCCGCAGAGATCTGGAGGCGAATTCAACTGGAGTCGCAATCCTATGAACTCGTGGGGCTGGCGGGTTTGCTCTCGCTGGTCTTGATGGGGCTGGGGCTCAAGGTGCTGGATCGCTATTGGGTGATCGAAACCTGGCTGGTCAAGCAGCCTGTGCAGCTCAAGCCGAGTCGATGGGATGTGACGATCCCGGCGCCGGTGCTGACAGGGCTGGGGGTCGTGGTGATTGTGGCGTTTAGTGCCGTTGGTTGTCTGGCGTATTATCCGACTCCTGAGGAGACGCTGGAGGAGCTGGTGCTCGCCAAGACGGAGGCATTTTCAGCAGCGACGTCGGGCGATCAAGGACATGCACTTCACTGGCTGCCGATCTGCGAGAGCTGGAATCGACGTCTTCAGGTCGGGACCTACCTGCGGTACTTTCGACTCAGTGATTACCATCGAATGAAGGCTCGTATCCTGAGGGATCGACTCGAGGAGCTGGAGCATTTAGTGGAGAATGGGGAGGCTCCGGATGTCATTCGCAAGCAGGTCAATGCGACGGATCTGGCGTTCCGACGTATGTCGAATGCTTATCGCACAGAATTGAAGTGAGGGGCCGCACTGGACGAGCGAATGAATTTCCTTTAAGTGCTGTTCGAGAATTCGCCAGCATTCTACTCTTTTTCGTTCGTGTTCCAGGCGGAACGGAGTTCGTGGACTTCGAGTGAATGGATCTTCGCTGTGCCGCCTTGAGATTCGAGTTGAAGCTGTTTGCTTTTCGGATTCAGATTGATTGGCATGGGAATGTAGCAGAGGCCGTCGCTGGCGAAGACCTCGAGGCCCGTGCGGTCGCAGTAGATCGTGAGACGCTGTCTGCCGTTGCGGAGAGGGGCGGGAGCGCGATGGCCGGCGACGGTCAGTTCCTGTTTTGTGATGTCGTATTCGATGGGGACGTCACGGATGTTGAGAATGAGTTGCTTGGCGTCAGCGGGTTCGAAGTTGATGCGGAGTTCGACGAGCTCGGCGTTGATGTTTCTTAACGGGTTCTGGTCGTCAGGCTTGAGGGACTTCACGTCGAACTGATGTGTCTTGGTGCGGAGTGATTCGAGTTCCTTGAGTGGAGTGAAGGTCATTCTCGGGCCGTCACCTGTTTGTGTCAGCTTGAGTTCGAGCGGCAGAGACATACTCTGATTGAATGCCATGCCTGGCGTTTGGGTCTGCCACCATCCGATGAAAATGCGCCTTCCATCGGGAGTATCGTTGAAGGATTGAGCAGCGTAGAAGCCTTTGCCGCGATGACCAAGGAGCCTCATGCTGTCGGGGAGGAACCGCTGGCCATCGAATTCGCCGAGGCCGTAGACGGTGTTGGCGCCGAGGAGAACCCAGCGTTTGCGATTCGCGTCGCCGTCGATCGGGAGTTCAAAAAAGTCAGGGCATTCGTACAGGAAACCGCTACCCGGAGCATCACCTTCGACGATACTGGTGAGCTTCCAGTCTTTGAGATTCGGTGAGTTGTAGAAGTGCATGGTGTGCTTGCCCTTCCACTCGACGTACAGGAGTAGCACCCACTGCTTCGATGGTTCATGCCAGAAGACCTTGGGATCGCGGTTGCCATCCGTGACTTCTTTGATGATGGGGTTACCTTCATACTTGTGGAAAGTGCGTCCGTCGTTGCTGTAGGCCATGCCCTGGACAGTGGGACTTCCTGCAGCGGTATAAAAGAGGACCAGTGGTGGCTGGCCGTCTTTGCCGAAGCCGCTGGTGTTGTTCCAGTCAACGACCGCGCTGCCGCTGTACATCGGGCCCATTTCGTCAGGCAGCAAAGCTTCGCTGAGTTCTGTCCAATGCACAAGGTCTTTACTGACAGCATGCCCCCAGTGCATGTTGCCCCAACCCCAGCCATAGGGATTGTGCTGGAAGAAGAGGTGATATTCACCGTTGTAATAGACGCAGCCGTTGGGGTCGTTGTTCCAGCCACGACGTGGAGAGAAGTGAAACTGTCCACGAAGCGGTTCGCGGTACATGTCGGTGGAGTCGGTGTAGGAATCACTTTGCTTGATGCTCGAGAGTGCCTGCGATTCTTCGTGAAGCTTATCGACACGGAGGGTCAGCATCTGACCCTTCCACTGCGAGATCTCCATCGGTGCCCACCAGTCAGGGGAGGAGTCGGCGAGTTCGATGTTGTTTCTAACGATTGGCTTGCCGTCGACGAGAAGAGTGACGATTCTTTTGGGTGCGCCATTCTTGATCGGGATGCGGAGGAAATTGGTGGTGGCGGCGAGGGTACGCTCGACGTTGTTGACGAGCCCTTTGGGTTTTGTATCGGTGAGGACGATGTGGTCGACATTGATATGTCCCCACCCGCCTTTGGCGTCATCAATGACGCGGAGGATAGCGGACTGCCCCGCCAGATCAGAGACGTCCCATGATTCTAGTGCCAGGGCTTCGCTGCCGCCGGGCTTTGAATTGGAGCCTGTGGCGGTGCGGACGACCTTGTTATCGACGAGGAGCTGAAGAGCGAGTGTGTCTCGCATACCGCCGCCGATGAGGAAGGCGATGTATTTGCGGTTAATTTGGAATTCGGGTGAGATGAGTGCACCGGTGGCATCGTCGCCATTGTGGAAGGAGTTGACGAGCCCCTGACCTTTAAATCCTTCGACGCCCATCTGGCCGGGGAGTCCGCCGTTGGCGGGACGGGAGCCGAAGGCTTCTCCGGTTGTCGTCCAGGGCGCGTAAGAGTCCTGCTCAAAATCAGCGACGACGATATCTTCTCCAGCGAAGGAGACGGTCGTCAGGAACGTCCAAAACGCGAGTGCAAGAAGGGATGGACAGTAGATTTTCATTGAAGGCTCCGGACTTCGAAGAACCATGATTCACTCCGATGCGGCTCAGAGTGGTCACTCAAGATAGTTTGTCTCGGCGGCAAAATGCACTGCAGAAGAACACCTTCTTCCAACAGCTTGATGAATTGTCGCTCACTGATTCACTTTTTCCCCATTTTTTCTCTGAACGTTTCTTTGCTATGATCCTACAGTCTTCAGTTACGTTTCAAGCCAGCAACGCTCCCCCGAGAGATCAATTTCCCCCTGACGAGAAGGATGCACGTTGGACATCTCCCGCGACGAAACATCGTTTCACGAAGATCTCAACGCTCATGGGGAAACCGCCACGGACAAAGACGGTGTCGACACCGGCCCTGAACCCGTCACGCAGGCCGTCAGCCGTGTTTTTCCCTGTCAGAAGTGCGGAGCTGACGTCGTCTTCGATATCGGTGCGCAGAAGCTCAAATGCCCATTCTGCAGTTACGAGCAGGATCTGTCTGCTCCGACGGGCGAGCTGGAAGAGCGTGATTACCACGACATGCTCGAGACCCTCTCCCAGCGTGTCCAGCCGAATAACCTGATGGGGACCCTGTCCGAGCTGACCTGCTCGTCGTGTGGCGGGACGGTCGTCTTCGAAGGAGCCAACACCAGCACCCGCTGCCCGTTCTGCGATACTCCCACACAGCGTGACGACGTCCACGATTGCCCCCAGCGCATCAACGCCGACGGGGTCATGCCCTTTCAAGTCGATCGCAAAGTCGTCCGCGAACGCCTCTCCACCTGGGTCAGGTCCCTCTGGTTTGCTCCCAACGATTTCAAGAAACGGGGCGTTGAAGGAGACTTTGATGGCATCTACCTCCCCTTCTGGACCTTCGACTCGCTGACCTCGAATGCCTATGTCGGCCAGCGCGGCGAGACGTATACGGTCACCGTCGGCAGCGGCGACAAGAAACGGACTGAAACCCGTGTCCGCTGGTACCCCGCGTCCGGACAGTTTCAGCGTTTCTTTGATGACGTTTTGATCCTCGCTGGCATGGGGTTCCCGGCGACTCTCGTCAATCAACTGGCCCCTTGGCCGCTCGCCAAGCTACGTTCTTTTACTGAAGAAGTTTTAGCTGGCTTTCTTGCGAGTACCTATACCGTCGAGCTCGACCAGGGCTTCAGCATGGCCCGCAACGTCATGGCGGGTGAAATCGAAGCGGAAGTCCGCCAGCGCATCGGCGGCGACCGCCAGCAGATTCACGACATCAAAACCGCCCATCACGCGATCAAATTCAAACACGTCCTTCTTCCTGTGTGGTCAATGACTTACCGCTACAAGGGCAAGGTCTACACGCTCGTCGTCAACGGCGCGACAGGGAAAGTCGCTGGCAATCGGCCATATAGCGCCTGGAAGATCGCGTTTGCGGTGATCCTCGGTGCCATTGCGGCTGGGATAGCGGTCGCCTTATTCAACCGATAATCGGATCTGGGAATCAGCCTGCGATGCACGATGTTCTGCACGCAGGCGGTAGTCAATCGGGCGTTCGAATAACCAGTTGCATTGGCGTTGTCGTGATATCCATCTGGCACGCGATCTGCACCTCTGCTGCTTCATGTCGCGATCGATCAGGA
Source organism: Lacunimicrobium album (assembly GCF_052161635.1). Classification (GTDB taxonomy): domain Bacteria; phylum Planctomycetota; class Planctomycetia; order Planctomycetales; family Planctomycetaceae; genus SXPC01. The sequence continues at coordinate 4,472,534 of NZ_CP197413.1, read as the reverse complement.
TCGTTTCAAACGACAAAAAGCGAATCGAGATGAGGAGTTACAGCAATGCCAGCTGCATGGTCAGATAAAGATGAACGTCAGTATGAAGCGATCAAGGAAAGCTCGATCGAACGGGGGAAGGACGAAGATACGGCTGAAGAAATAGCAGCTCGCACGGTCAACAAGCGACGTCGGGAGGAAGGTCGTACACCCAATAAGACGACGCAGGGGACTGGGAATCCGAACAAGTCACTGAACAGCAGGACGAAGCAGGAGCTGTACAACCTCGCCAAGCAGCGTCATATCGATGGACGCAGCAAGATGAGCAAGGACCAACTCGTACACGCCCTGCAGAAGGCCTGAGGATGATTGTTGCCACGATTTGTTTATTAATGGCTCGCCTGATTTACCAACATTATTCCGCTGTTGGATGGTTCGCACAGCGGTGTTTTCGTGTGAGCAGAGGCCATAATGACTCACCAGTCGCTAATGACGTTCGCTGAGAGCGTCGTCATCGACATCCTTGGTTGTCTTGATGACGCTGAGCAGTTCACGAACTTCGCTGGCCAGGCGGTGGCCGACATTACTCTCTTCGTCGATGACGTAGTGTGCACCAGCGGAGAAGAGTCCCAGTGTATGGATGTGGTAGCGACCACGGACCAGGATGAGTGTCTGAGGGGCTCGTTGTCTTACCTGATGAATGATGCGTCGCGCGATGACGGGTTCGGGAATGGTAATCACGACGCAGACTGCTTTGGTGATGCCAACGTGTAAAAGCGTCTCGGTCTGGGTGGCGTCGCCGACGTGGGAGTGCAGGCCATACTCTTTGGCAATACGGACGTTGTCGATGTTCATATCAAGAACGTGGACGTCGTAATGCTCTTCACCAATCATTTCTTCCGCCACACGCTGTCCAGCGGGTCCGAATCCGATGATCAGGATACGACCCCGATCGTCGCGATCGTGCTCGGAAGCGGATTGATCTGCTTCAATGAGCTTATCGGGTTCAAGGACTGGCAGTGTCGCAGGTGACTTTGAGGTCATGCGTTTGAACGCCCGCTCGATCCAGATTCCGACCGTCGGACCATAGGTCAACAGGTACGGCGTTGCCATCAGGGACATGATCGAGACCGAAACCATCAGTTGAAAGGTGAACTCATCCAATAACGGTTGCTCTGGATTCTGGCTTTGTGCAATCGTCGCCAGGACGAACGAGAATTCGCCAATTTGTGCCAGGCAAAATCCTGTCGCGACGGCAAAACGCAGGGGCATCCCGGCCAGATAGGTCAGTACTGCGGTGATCGCGATCTTGCCGATAAGGACGATCGACAACGCGGCTGCAATCTGCACGATGTGCATCATGAACCACGGCACATCCGCGAACATCCCGATCGCTGCGAAGAACATGGTGACGAGAACTGCGCGTAATGGTTGAATGTCGGCATGAATCTGCATCGCGAAAGGCGAGACGGCCAGCAGAACGCCTGCGACAAACGCGCCAAGCGCAGGGCTTAAGTCGAGGGCATGGGCACACCACGCTGATCCTCCCGCCAGACAGACCGTCAGGAGCACCGGCAGATCGCGGTTTCGGCGCCAGGTATCGATGACGAGGATCCTGGGAATGACCTTGTTGAAGAGGAAGTAGAAGACGATCACGAACAACAGCATCAAAGCAGTCGAGCCGATGACCTTCAGAATAATGCCCGCAACATTGCCCCCTTCTCCGAGGGCAGAGACCAGGAGCACCAGGACGACGACTGCAGCGTCTTGAACAAGCAGAATCCCCAGAGAGACGCGTCCGAAAATGGAGTCCATCTGCGAACGATCTTGAAGCACGCGTAAGACACATGCCGTACTGCTCAAACTAACCATCGCGCCGATGACAAGCGCCGCCCCAAACGACAAGCCGACGAGCATCGAGATACCGATGCCAGCGAGGACGGTGAAAAGGACCTGAAACGGCCCGCTGATGATCGGCACGCGACCAAGTTTTTTGAGTTGGTCGGGCGAGAGTTCCAGACCAATCGTAAACAGCAGCAAAGCCACGCCCAGTTCCGCAATACTGAGCTTGCCCTGTTGATTGCCGACCCATCCCAGCAGGGATGGACCAACAACGGCCCCGGCGAACAGATATCCGACAATTGCGCTTTGCTTGAGGCGTTCTGCGATGACGCCGAAGAGCATCGCGGTCGCGAGAAGAATGAGAATTTCGAGGATGCCGTGCCACGAATTGTTTTCGTGACCGCCAGCAGCGAGCATGAGAAATGTGTGATGTCCAAAGAAAGTCAAAACCGTGGCCTCCATCCGTGGGGGGCAGCGTGCTATATGTTTAAGGGGGAATTGTTTTTACAGAAAAAGTCTCACGTCGCCCAGTGAGCATTCCGAGATTTTGAGATTTCATCGCGAACGCCTGAGAGGTGAGATCAGAGTTGGCTTTCCAGACGTCAGGAAATGCCCGAAAAACGGTATTCGCATGGTGAACCAATCAACGATCGTCGCTGATTTCACGCGACTTTCAGACGGCGTGTTTTTGTCACCTTTTGAGCAATCTTTTCGCATATCATCAAAAGTCCCGTCAAATGTTCCCTTCTGCCCCCCGAATGACAGTGTGCCCTCATGTCGAACTCGCAAAGTCCATCGACGAATCGACAAAAGGAAATCTTCCTGACTGCTCTCGATCTCCCGATTGGGGAGCGACGCGCCTTTCTTGAACACTCCTGTGCTGGCGATTCGACGCTCCGCAAAGAGATTGAAGCTCTTCTCGACGCTGCTGACTCGGAAGAAAACGTCCTCGACCAGCCCCAAGCCGAGTTCTCCAACATGCGAGAAAAGCTTCTCGCATGTGTCGACGCCGCCTCTTCTGCCACATTTGTCTCGATGCTTCCCGAGAGGAGTCAGCCCAGTCCACTGATTGGCGAGATGATTGGCCCTTACCGACTCATGGAGAAAATTGGGGAAGGGGGATTCGGCCAGGTCTTCGTCGCGCATCAGGAAGCACCCGTCAAACGTTACGTCGCCCTCAAGCTCATTCGTACGGGCATGGACAACTCTGAAGTCATCGCCCGTTTCGAAGCCGAGCGTCAAGCGGTCGCGCTGATGGATCACCCACACATCGCCAAAGTTTTCGATGCAGGGACGACTGAGGCAGGCCAGCCTTACTTCGTCATGGAACTGGTCCGCGGCGTCAGTCTGACGGAGTACCACCGACACGCTCAGCCTTCCCTGACAGATAAAATCCAACTCCTGATCAGTGTCTGCGAAGCCGTTCAGCATGCTCACCAGAAAGGGGTCATTCATAGAGACCTGAAACCGACCAACGTCATGGTCACGCTTCACGATGGACGCCCCATCGTCAAAGTCATCGACTTCGGCGTTGCCAAAGCCATCAGCGAACCGCTAACGCAGCGAACTCTCTACACGCGCTTTGCGCAGATGATCGGCACCCCTCTGTACATGAGCCCGGAGCAGGCTGAGATGAGTGGGCTCGATGTCGACACCCGCAGCGACATCTATTCCCTCGGTGTCATGCTGTATGAATCGCTGACAGGGACAACCCCGTTCGATCTCCAGCGTCTTCAGTCCGCCAGCTTCGATGAACTCCGCCGCATCATTCGCGAGGAAGACCCGCCTCCCCCCAGTCGACGGGTCTCGACACTCGCGGGCACTGGTTCGACACAACGCAAGATCAATCCCTCTTCAAGCCCGGAGCGTGATCTTCATACGTACCGCCAACTCATTCGGACTCTCCATGGCGACCTCGACTGGATCGTCATGAAGGCGATTGAAAAGGATCGTCGTCGTCGCTACGAAACCGCAGCCGACCTCGCACGCGATCTCCAGCGATATCTCAGCAACGAGCCCGTCATGGCACGTCCCCCCTCTCCGGGATATCGCCTGAAGAAATTCGCCATTCGCAACAAGGTCGTCCTCTCGACTGCCTCACTCGTGTTCCTGATCCTGCTCGTCAGTACGGCGGTCAGTACCTGGCAGGCGCTCGCGGCAAGACGAGCAGAAGCCGAGGCAGATCGACTTCGCCAAGACGCTGTCCAGTTTGTTGTCGACTTGAAAGCCGCCAATATCCTTTTAGACAGTGCCCGCGCAAACCTCGACGAAGAACGCTATAGCGTTGCTCTCAAAGACTACAACGAAGCCATTAAACTCCAGCCCGAACATTCTCTCGCCTGGTCGGGCAGAGGCTCCATGTATGTTCGCCTGGGCATGTGGCATCATGCCGCCAGCGATTTCGAAGAAGCTCTCAATCTTGGTGCTCAAGCCAATAATCCTGGCTGGTGGGGCGTTCCGCAGCTGTTACTTTTTACTGGTCACGAACAGACCTATATGAAAGTCCGAAAAGAACTCCTCTCACAACTCAATGACCGGGACAGCATGATGCAGATCCTCGCGATCCGCGGCATCCTCATGTCTCCTGGCCAGCTCACCGACGACCAGCGTACTGATATCGTTGCGAATCTCTCGAAGCCCATCGACTTCGGCCCGCGATCGGGCAAGAAACCGCGAAGCGATAGAATGCCTCCTCTCATCGGCCGCGATTTCCCCAAACATGGTCTCGGTGCTCCTCCGGATCACATCGCGAAAAGTGTCCACACCTACACGTTCGCTTTGTCGAAGTATCGCTTTGCAGATCCGCGAGGCGCACTGAATGCTCTCGATGAACAGTTTCTTGGCGATTTTGAATCGCCACTCGATGATGTCGCCCTGCCACTTCGGGCGCTATGCTACCACAAGACGGGAAATCCTCAAGAAGCCCTCCGGTATCTCGGTTTTGCCACTCAAAGTCTCAACGCCTGGATTGATGATGAAAATGAGATTCGCTCCAAAGGCCATTACCCGTGGTTCGACCTGATCGAACTGGTCATCCTCTACCGCGAGGCTTATCGCTCGATTCATGGTATCGAGCCCCCCGAACTTGATAAGTTCTCTCAGCTTGAAGATGACGCAGCAACCACGCTGTTTGCTAATTGATGGGTGGCATGCACATGCGGTCCGCCATGTCACATGAACTCGAGAACTTGTTACTGCCGCTCCGCACTTAGTACTTTCCCCATCCTGAGTGCACCTGCGTATCTTTTTGTCCCCATGCGTCCGCCGTTCTCGCATGATGTCATGGAAACACATCGAAATCGGCTGGTGAACTCAAGAGGAACCAGTCACGATCGATGCCCAATCCACCCGGCGGACGTCCGGTCGAAGGTGCCTCTGTCAGGTGATACTGACAGTGTCGGCTGGCGACCGCCGAGTGGTTTTATTGATTCCCCTCACCTTTCGCCACGGCCTCGCTCAACAGGTCGTGAATACTTTCGCGTGCGCATTGTTTAAAGAGTATGGACCAGCCAGTCCCTCGACGCTAAGATTGTCCGTTGGGACCCACTTTGAACTTCAACTGCACCACCGTCGCCAGCTCGCAGCACACTCATGAGCCGTGAATATTCGTTAGAAATCGCCAAGAACACGCTCCGGGAATCGGGCCTGAAGGTGACTCCCTCGCGCCTGGCTGTTCATCGAGTCCTCTTCTGCTCTGATCACCCTTTGACTCACAGCGAAGTCGCCGTGGAAGTCAAAGACCTCTCCTCCGATCAGTCGACCATCTTCCGCAACCTCAACGACCTCGTCGAAGCAGGCCTGGTCAATAAGCGCGAACTCGGCGACCACGTCTGGCGTTTCGAATTGATTCGCAATCACGAAACCCACGACCACCCTCACTTCCTCTGCGAAGACTGCGGCCAGGTCACCTGCATTCCTGAGTCGACCTTCAGCTTGAAGAAGTCAGCCAAGTTCGGCGAAGTCACCCAGGTCCTCCTCAAAGGCCACTGCTCCGACTGTCAGAAGTAGGCAGTCATGACTGCGGCTTCAAGCCGACAATCAGCACGGGGTCGAGTAGATACTGCTGGCGCTTCAATGGGCGCAGAAATTCGAGACGCGTAAGTGATTCTCCGGGTGCGTAGCCCAGATCGCTCAGGTCGATCCCGACAGCCAGCCCTCTTGCATCGACATGGACTTGCCGGCCAGTTGTAAACTCATGATCCACCAGATCACTCACCCTCTTCGTCGGCAGGGTCGCTCGATAAATACGATGCGGATAAAGATCCAACGCACTGGGCGAATGAAGGTCGATATCAAACTTCTCGACAGTGAACTCTTTTCGGTTCGCGCGATCATCCCCTGACCGCAACCGAAACTCGTCACCCCGCGGATGATACACCAGCAACTGAAGATCGAAGATGACGATCTCAGGCCCGGGCCCATTCACAATCGGCTGTGCAAACTCCACCGTCATCGTCGCTTCATCTGTTTTCTCAGACGACGCATTGATGATCCCGGTCACCAGGCTCCAGTCCTTCTCTAACAGCTGTAGCCTCTCAGCCCCATCAGGCAGCGAGTCCCCTTTTCTCGTACAAAATGCCGCCGCCTCTTTCGGGCTCTGGTAATGAACCAGCTTGGCACGAATCAGTTCTTCGCGCGGTACCTTCCTGCTCACTCCGCCGCGCTGGACCGTCAAGTTGAGCAGTTCATCGGCATAGCTCCCGCGCCGCGTCGCCTCGTAACTGACAACCCGATCCGGCAACGATTCAATGAATGGCACTTTGCTCAAACTCTCAGCCGTCCTCTTCGGTTCTGAACCCGGATCAACGCGAGCCATATCCCCTTTCTTCAGATGGATCGGCGGCGTTGTCCCCGTCGACATCGTTGCTTCACCTTCCACCACGACGAGTTCTGTCTCGCCAGTCTCTGCAATATCGACGACGAACCGTGTCCCCAAGTCAACAATCTGAGCAGAGGGGCTGAGCAGTTCAAATCCCTCAGCACCCGGCGGGGCATACACTGAACATTGCCCGGAGCGCACTAAAAGCTTTTCTTCTCCCTGAGCTGAGAAGACACACGGAGCCTTCATGACCGCTCGAGCGCCCGAATGGAATCGTAGCGCAAGAAATCCTTCGGACAAAATATACTCCCGCTGCATCGTGAGCCGTTGTCCGGGACTGGGGGCAGACCCTTCGCCAAAGATCGTCGCATTCGCGACTTCGATGATCTCAGGCTGTCGGTCTTCGGCGTTGACTGCATTTTCAACATGCGTCATCGGCGGCGTCGATGTCGAAGTTCCCCACGGAGACATCGTCATCCCAGCCCAGGCAGCCAGCACGGTCAAGCACGTGGCAATGCAAAGAACAGCGAACCTCTTCGACAATGCTTTTCGCGATGAGACTTCTTTTCGAACAGCAGGTCTGTTCTCGATGGGCTCTTTCATCGATGTCGTTCGGCTCAGATGATCCAGATCCAAGTGAAGGCTCATGGTCCGCAAATAAGCATCACGCAGCTCAGGAGATTCCGTCAGTGCTGCTTCCAGTTCATCATGCTGCTCCGCCGACAGCTGGCCTGCCAGCGCGGTTTCAAACAGAGATGAGATTCGATGAAATTCAAGATCTTGCATAAGGAGACTCACTCAACAGAAACCGCTGCATTTCACGAGAGTAATGAAGACTCACTGTTCCGCTTTCAATCGACGCGACACACATTCCGAAAGTCGACGACGCAACAGGTACATCCGGTTGTAAAACGTTCTGGAAGTGCATCCCAGATCTTTGGCGATCGATTCAAACGAGCAGCCTTCCCAATAAATCCTCTGCAAGAACGACTGCTCACGCGCTGGCAGGGATCGGACACATTCCAGGAGCGCAGCCGTCCGCAATTCCAATGCCTCCTGATCAAGGCTTTCCACAGACGTCGCCAGCATCTGTGCCAAGTCTGTTTGAAATGTCAATCGGTCATGCGAGCGTGAGCGACGATGGTTGAACGCCTCAAATCTCGCAACCCCGCACGCCCACGACAGGAAACTCTTCGACCGATCAAACTCTTGAAATTTCTGCCACATGACGACACTGATTCGCTGGCATAGATCCTCGGCATCGGCAACATTCTGCACCAGCGCCATCAGATACAGCATGATCTTTCCACGATGCTTTTGGAGCAGCTGATCAAACTCATGACGCTGTTCAATGGCTTGGTTCAGGATCTGATCCTCGTCACCTGAATCGTTAGTCAAACCAGCCACCTGTGCGGAGTGTCGTCGACGACTGGCCAGTGGCGCCTGTTTCCCGCGATGTTTATCATGGGGCACTCCCGTCGCATCATCCATGATGTTCTGCTCGCCGGCTTTGTCTGACAATTCACTCATCTTTGACTTTCGCCAGGAAGTCCTGCAGTTCGACTTTGTAGACACATCCAGTCACAGCAACTTCATTTCGTCAGCGCGAAATCAACCGTGTTCTTCCCCGATTTGATATCCGCCGTTAGCTCCGACGACTTGTTATACTTGGCCGGCAGGAACTCTTTTCGTGCTTTCACCACAGGCGTTGAGACGTCTCCTTCTTCCGGGGTCGAAGCTTCAACTTCGCTGATAATCACAACGCGATGCGAGCCAACCAGCGCCCCCGATTCCGTATGATTGAACTGCATCACATATTTCCCGTCTTCATCCGTCCGACCGAATGACTGACGTCCTCCTGCCGTCGGCGTGAATGTCACCATTGCCATCTCGACTGGCTCACCTTCAAACGTGATTCGCCCTTTGACATCCCCCAGCGGGGGTGTGTTGCTACGGGTGCAGCCGGTGAGACAAACGATCGTTAAAAAGCAAATCACCTCACAGCAGCGGTATCGATGAATCAGCGTTCGCATGAAGCTCTCCAGGCCGAAGAAATGATGAAACATCTTATGTTTATTATGCCGTCAGACGATCTCGTCCCTTCTCCCGTCACTCAGAACGATCCCACGACCTCACCATCCTGAATCGCGGCCAGACGTTCAAATGTGCTGTCCGTGATTCCGTTGGGCAGTGCACCCGTTCCCGTATTATCGATGTTCTCATTCAAGAAGATGACTGCACCGTCACCCAGCAGGAATTGAGCACCACCCTGGTGGCCGCTGCTGTATCCAGAATTTGCAATGTCGCGAGTTCCCCCGGTAAAGATTGAGACGATGGGGTTAATTCCGAAGAACGTCGTTCCGGTGTAAGAGAACATCCCCTGGTTAGCAGCGGCGTTTCCAGATTTGTCGTAAGCCGTCGGTCCATTTCCTGCGGCCAGATTTCCTCGAATCGCCAGACACATCGCGCCCCACATGTTGTCCCCCTTGACCAGATAAGCCCGTTCGCCGACCAGAATCGTATTACTCAATCCATCCGTGATGTCCGAGAACTTACAGCGACTGTTCTCCCAGAAGGCGCCCGTCGCGCCTGTTGTTCCATTGATATAGTTCGTCGCTTTCCTGGCACGCGGATAGGCGGTTCCGTTGGAAACAGCATAGTTTGTCAGGCTCACGGGAATATCATTGAGAGTCGCCCCGGTCGTTGGAATGGCATCGATGGTATAGCCCAGACGAGAAGCGGGATCGAAGACTGGTGGACCTGTATCGGAAGGACATCGAAAGACCGTCAGCAGCTGTTGCATCTGGCGTGTGCTGTCCCCCATCGCCTTCGTCACAGGACTACCGACGCGAACCGTGTCATAGAGCGCACTTTGTTCGACAAACGGCAGAATCATCGCCGACCACAGCCAGTGACCATGATCATCCCCCGCGAATGGATCCAGCACATGCCCGGGTGGCAGTGTGTTGTAGGTATCGTGATAGTTATGAAGCGCGATTCCTAACTGCTTCAAGTTATTCTTGCACGTCGATCGACGAGCCGCTTCTCGCGCCTGTTGAACTGCAGGGAGGAGTATCGCGACGAGTGTCGCAATGATCGCAATCACAACTAATAGTTCGATTAATGTAAACGCGCTTCGAGACCCCGGCGTCGGCTGTGACATGGAAAGACCTCCAAATGAAATGAAAAATCGAATCGCCACGCACTAGAAGATAGGCTTGAGATCACGCCACCAACTGGCAGACGGGTCTCTACGGTCGAACTCGCTCACCGCACATAACATCGTCCCGGTTCCAAACAGTTCACGTCACAGCATGGACAAATTTTTAAACATTTGCAAGTTTTTTGATGCGTCAGCCACCCCAAGCCCCTGCACTGCGACAGCTACACGTGCGTAACAGTTTATCTGGAAATAGTTTACATCCCCTGCAGGAGCCTTACCTGCCGCCTGTGATCAACACCCGCTCCCTTCGCCGCAGCTTGCAGACGACGACCCGTCGCAGGTAACGCTGGAGGCGTCGACTGCAAGCCTCAAAGAAATTCGTAATATCTCGCGAGAGCAGGGAGCGAACAAACGGGATCGCCAGCCCTGCAAAACCTTTGCTCGGAGTCGGAGATAAACCAGGCGCATCGGACCAGAAATCGGACAATTCCTCCCAACGGCTTTTGGCCAGGCATTCTGAAGCGTAAGAAGATCCTAGTGCAATAAAAAAGGCCGCTGGCAATGATCGCCAGCGGCCTTGAAAAGTGGAGGCGGGGGGAATTGAACCCCCGTCCTGTGAATCCTAAGTCTTGGCCTCTACGTGTGTAGATGATTGATTAATCTCGCTGATTTGGGCTCAATCAACAAGGCCCTCCTCAGCCAGCCGGCGACTGTGTCTTGCTGCCCGGATAGTCGGCGGTGACGGGCAGCCAGCTCGAATTGTCAGCGAACTTTTGGACCTCTCAAGCAAAGCTCCTCAGTTCGGGTTGCCTATATTAGGCAGCCAGGGAATACTGCGTGTTGGCAGATAATTTTTTGATCAGCTTTTAACGTTGCTTACCGATCAACAACGACACGCCACCTCAACCCGCGGTAGACCAGTCGAATCCGATCGCCCCCGTGTGGTGTGGAATGACCACTGAAACGTGCGGCGCGATTTTCATCACGTTGCCTGCTCAGCAGCAATTCTTAAAACACCGATTGTCAAAGAACATTGTCCCTAAAGGACATCGTCAACACGAACAGGACGAAACCGCCCTTAGCCAGCCGCTGCCAGACCTGTCGCAGGTGGTTGATATCCGTGACGGACATCGATCTGCGGCCGGTTCGACATGAGTGGCAATCCGTATTATACGCCTGTTTCGATCTTCGCCAAGGGCTGAAGATCGCGAATTCCTGTCTGGATGGTCAGCTTTTGTCTGCACGTACACTGGGGCTGCAAACTTGATTGAATTTTGCAGTTTTGCAAGAAATTATTCGACCTTGCGTTCAAGCGCCTGAATATCATGAGTGAGGCTGGAAGTCACGATCAGACATGCTTGGTCTGGTCGATGAAAGGCCTGAGGTTCTGTCAAATCCCTGCTGGGCCGGCGAGTTTTCATGTCTGCATTATTTGCCAAATCGAAGACGACGACTGCGATTCTCGCGAAAGCTCGTGAGAAATCCGATACGCGCAAGCCGAAGTCACTGACAACCGTCAAGGTTCCCTGGTACGAGAAGCTGATCCACCATCCAGAGACGAGAACGACTCTTTTCTCAGTTCTGATTCACGGCAGTATCCTGGTCATCTTGTCCATGATTGCGATTAGCAGTCCCATGGTTGATGACATGCTGAAGAATGTTCTGATTGCTGGCGATGGTGATACGCAGTCGATCGATGTCTCCGGCGAAGCGATGTTCGACCTTTCATTGGGCTCTGCAGCGGCCTCATTGGAAAGTATGCCCGACATCGTGACTGAACAGGTCATGGCGAGCGATAAAGCCCTTGCTCGCGAACTCACGTCCGAGATGGCTTCCATGTTCAAGGAAGGTGTCGGACAAGGCGAAGGAGAAGGGAAGGAAGGAAAGCTCCGCGGCTTCGGCGGGTTCGGGATGCCGAGTTCCGGGCGAGCCGTTACGAAGGGGAGTTTCGCTGCCTGGACAGATCCTGAAGATCCATCACCAGGAGAAGATTACAAGATTATCATTCTGGTGAAGCTGCCCGATCGCATCAATAAGTATCGCGCCTCTGACCTGACTGGGATGGTCATTGGCTCAGATCGCTATCGTCAGTCGATTCCCGGCCCGGAGTATCTGCGCGGTACCAACTATCTTCCGGTTGAAGATGGCGTGGCTCAGCTGATCGTCAAGGTCCCAGGTGCGGACCGCCTGGTCAAAGACACTATCAAAATCAGATCCAAGCTTCTCAATGAAGAGCAGGATCTCGATATCGAGTTTTAAGCGTGGTGATGGCGTCGTTTTTATGCCACGCATCTTTCTATCGAACTTCCACTTCGAGCACGAACTGGCCGACTCGCGTTTTGTGCCGACGCGTAAGCTGCTCGAGATCAACGCCCGCAATGCGTTGTCATGGGTGAAGATGGCTCAAGAGGGCGATGTCATTGCCCTGCCTGAAGTCGCTGCTGCGAACGATATCGCTGCCAATCTGCGAGAGGTGATAAAGGGCGTGGACGTCGTGAGCGGCGATCGACTCCCTTTGGGACCTGAGTGGATTGCGACGCCGTGGGGATGGACGACGTCGATGATTGAGTTGTCGAAGAAAAATCGATGGACGATGAATGCTCCCTCGATCGATGTCGTGAAGCGGGTCAACTCGAGACGATACGCATTCGAGTTAGAAACGAGCACAACATTGCAGCCTGAGCCGAGTTTGTTAGCAGGATCGATGGACGACGTGATGTCATTCCTCAATCAATCGGCTGCTTCGCCATGGCTGATCAAAGGCGAATTCGGCATGTCGGGGCGCGAGCGGATTCGTGTCGAAGGGCCGCTGCTGAATGCCTCTCAACTTGGCTGGTTGAAACGCGAGTTTTCAGCAGGAAGAGCAGTCGTCATTGAACCGATGCTGGATCGCCTGGATGAAGTCAGCGTGCATTACGATGTGGAGCCTGATGGTGTCGCCCGTCGAGTCGGGATCGTGGCGCTAATGAGTGATGAGCGGGGGCAATTCGCGAAGGCCATCGTCGGAACGGACGAAGACCAGCGGGTGCGATTTGCTGAGTGGGAAACCGTCCTGTCTCATACGGATCATGCTGCCCGGGACGCCTCACGGATTGGCTATCTCGGGCCATTGGGCATCGATGCGATGCGGTATCGGAAGCTGGATGGTGCAATGGCGTTTCGACCACTGCAGGACATCAATGCTCGTTGGACGATGGGGCGATTGGCGCTGGAAGCAGCGAGAAATTAAGCGAAGATGCGCTCCCTTTCGGTTGCGGCTCTGATAGAAACAAATAAAGCCCGGACAACGATTTCTCGTGGTCCGGGCTTTTCTATGATGAACTGAGCCACTGATTCAAACTCGATCGCGTTCCGGTTGGGGGACCGATCCGCAATCAAGCTCATCAGCAACATCAGGGTGTAATCAATTTGGGCTCTGAGGCGGAAACCTTCAGGAGCTTCGGCTGTTCCTGAGCAGGAGCGACCATGTCCCACGTCGGAAGTGACACGTCCTTCTGGGCAACGTTAACGACATCGGTCATGGGCTCGATGGCCCCCAGGGTGACGAGTGACTTCGAAGGGAGAGCCTCTCGCAGGGGGATCGAGCGACGCTGGGCGATCAGGTCATTCTCGACGTCTGCTTTTGCTTCCTCGGGGACGCTGGTGTCGAAGGCAGGAGGCGGTGGCAGCATCGGCACTGCGGGAACAGCAGGCTGTTCCGTGGCCCATGGAGTACTGTGACCGCCGGCTGGGGGGAGCGGTTCGAGGAACTGCGGCTCGCCTTCCGGCATCACTGGCTTATTACGAAGTTGGGGTTCTTCATAAGCGGATTGTGGGAACGTTCCGACAGGACCGCTGCTCATGGCTTCCTGGTTCTTTGCACCGGTTTTGCAGCCGGAGGTCAGCGCCGGAATCCCGACGAGACTTGTTCCGATCAGGCCGCTCAACACAAATCGCGACCATCGCGCGTTCGTTGCAACATCGACGTTATATGGACGCTTCATGCGACACCTTCCCGAACGATGCACCCTCACCAGGCGCATGAGTTCGCTGTGATCCTTCCCCGGCGTCCCTGCGATAATCCCTTTCATCGGCTTCGTCATGTCGCCGCTTGCAACCCGTCTTTCGCTTCCGATCATTGCCTCTGGCATGATCAAGCGAAGACAAACATTGGCTGCAACACAAACAATCGGCAGCCGCGATTCCTGCGTCTTAATCGAACGCCTGTTTTCCGTCACAATCCGAACGCGACGGACCACTTGAATGCATCACGCTCGACGCACCAGTCAGGCATCTTTTTCCAAGCAGTCCGAATGTAGGGGTTGGCGGGGAGGCGCTAGGCATTAGGCGCTGGGCGCTGGGCGCTGGGCGCTAGAAAGACGAAACTCTGGAAAGTGATGGTTCTAGCAATTCTGGCAGCAGGTTACGGGTGCCACTGGCTGTGCCAGTGAGCCTGCAAGATCAGCACGTAGTCACGTAGGGCAGTTGCTGCAACCGTTGTCTTGGATCACGTTAAAAACAGGACACGGACAGGAATGTCCGGGCTCCCGGGAGATGTCGACTGCCGCAGCCGACCTACGCGCTACGCCGCCTTTTTATCGAGCATGCTGTCGGCGATCGCCATGTTGGCGCGCAGGTGGTCCATGTTCAGACCGCCGATGACGAGGCTGCTGACGTCGGGGTTGCCGAGGACGAAGCGGATGGCTTCTGAAGGGGGCAGGCAGCCGGAGGCGAGGCCCTTCTTGACGATGACGCCGATGCCTCTACGACTTGCTTCCGCCATAACGTCGGCCAGCGAGGGATCGCTGAGGTGGTATTCGACCATGATGACGTTGGCCCATTCGAGAGCCATCTGGAAGCCACGAGCTGTCTTGCCGGAGAAGCCGAGGAGGCTGATGGCTCCCGTTGCTTTCAGGTTCTGCAACGTCGCGACGACGTCCGTTTTTTCCTGGATGAATTCATCTCGCCCGTTGGAATGCACATAGACCAGATCGAGGTGATCGGTCTTGAGTCGTTTGAGACTGCGGGCGATGCTGGCGCGGGTCCCTTTGTCGGTGAAGTCGTAATGCGACTGGCCCATCTCAAAGTGTTCGCCGGTTTTCGTCGACAACAGGAACTCGTTGCGCCTGTGGCTGATCGCGGCGCCGATGCGCTCTTCGCTGAGGCCATATGCGGGAGCCGTGTCGATGACGTTGATGCCGGCGTCGAGAATCAAGTTGAGAAGCGTACTGGTTTCCTGGACGCTGGGGAGGTCGTATCCTTGGGCGTACTTGATCTGCTCATTACGTCCGATTTTGAACGCGCCATAGCCGATCGCGCTGACCATGCGACCTGTGTTGCCAAGAGGTAAGTAGGCCATGAGTGTTCTTCCTTGGAACTCAGGCGACACGTCGAACGGAAACGGGTTGTTGATTGGGTTGAATAGACCACCATTGTGTCGCGGATTCCCAGACGGCTGGGGCGACCTTGGGTTTGTCGAAGGCCTTCATCACCTGCAGATCCGAGGAGGTGAATCCATCTCGAACCGTGACTTGAGCTGACAAGTGGCTTTCCAGTTGAGTGGCGACGCTGGGGGCAAATGCGAGCTTGGTCGGCCAGACGGTGATGACGTTGGCGTCGAAGTGCATCACGGGTTGATCAGGGCGTTTGCCTTGCGAGGTGAGTCCTTCCGCACGGTCGACGCGGTAGGTCGACCACTGGGCGCAAGAGGGATCGAACCCAGGGATGACGGCTTTGAGTTCGGAGGTCGTCAGCTGGATCAGCTGCTCGGGCATCATCGAGACGCCAATCTCTGCGACCTGCCCACCAATCTGCCAGGCGACGTCTCCATCGCTGGTGACTTCTGAGGTGATGGTGACACGGGTCTTTGAGCCATCAACGCAGTGGCCGTTGAAGACCGGCAGCTTCCCCTTGGCGATTGTCATGTGCAGAGGACGTCGCTGCATGCGGTCGGAGTTGAGCCCGATGGCTTCACGCAAGGACGCATTGCCCTGCCCTGCTGCGAAGATGACCTGATGGCATCGCAGTTCGTACTCGCCGGTCGATTGTGTAATGCGGATTGATGTGACGCGTCCCGTCGAATCTTTGTCGAACTTGATCGCGTCATCATGCGGGACATGAATCAGTCGATCGGCCCAGCGCATGCCGAGGGAGTGGATGAAACTCGTCGGCGAGATAACCTGTTCGGGCATGATCGCGACGTGCCCGGGAACGTCTTTGAGAATCGACGGGCGGGCCTCTTTGGCGATCGACTGCGGAGTGACCTGCAAACCGATCTGGGCACCAAGCATGCCGAGACGCGAGGAGAGGGAATCGGTCCGCCACAGGTAACATCCGTCGGAGCGGAGAGCAACGTCAGACAGGTTAGGCTCAGAGGCCCCGTTGAGGCACTCACGCCAGATGCCGGGCATTTGACGGATCTGGTAGGCGGATTGTGTGAGCAGGCCTTCGAGAGAATACTTGAGACCGCCGTGGATGATGCCTTGCGAGCCAACGGTCTGGCCGGTCCCGAGAGCCGCTTTCTCGATCAGGACGCAACGATAGGCTCTGCGCGAGAGGACATCGAGCGTCCAAAGTCCCGCTGCACCGCCACCAAAAATCACAACATCGATATCCAGCGATCGTGGCATCGCATCTTCCTTGATGATTCTCGCCCGACTCCCAGCCGTGCGTAAACCGGCAATTATGTCGATTTCCGGATTGTGTGACCAGACGAATTCATGAATCCTGCGTTAAGGTGAACGAGAAATCACTTTGTGGGTTTATTTTAGTCAGATCTGCTGGCAATTGAGTTGAAGCGAAACTCCAAATTTGCGACTACTTTAACGATCTCGTGTACGTCATTCTTCGTCCTGAAAGGACGGTTTCTACCAGCCCAGGATGAAATCCTGGATTCGTGAGACCTTTGAAAGACCACCACCCTGAAGGGGTGGGTTCATCGTGGGATTCGTGGTGAGCCGTCCCTAAAGGACGCAGACCATCTCCCAACCATCGCTACCCCAGGATTTCATCCTGGGCTGACTGATAACGGCCCTTCAGGCCTGAGAGAAGAGTAAAGAAGATGACCAACGTCGAGTTGGTAGCAACATAGGCAAGGCGTCGGGTGGCACTGCTGGCTTGCCCAGCAGTGTCTTCATGATCGCCTGAGCCCTGAGTCAAAGAGTGGAGCATTTGATTCTCAACTCTGAAACTCGCACTGCTGGGCAAGCCAGCAGTGGCACCCAATTGGGGATCACTTTGTCAGTTCCAGAACGCCGATTTTCCAAGGAATGTGGCTGTATTTTTTCTTATAACCTTCGGTCGTTGCTCCCTGGATGACGAACTTGAGGTCGGCGGGGTCGATTTCGAGGGTCTCGTCGTTCCTGCTGCGGATGAGTTCGCCGTGGCTGATGCTGGTGGTCCAGGCGGGATCAGGCTGGGTGACGTTGATGTGCGTGTCGGCGAACGGTTTGTCGCGGGTCGCAGCGAGGGGACGCCAGGGGCCTTCGAGTTTGTCGGCCAGCCAGGCCTTGTAGTAGCGGAAGCCGGGACCCATGGCTTCGATGATGGTCAGATACTCATCGCGCCCTTTGAGCTTGTAGGTGTGAGAGGCTTCGAAGAGTTCTTCTTTGGTGTCTTTCAACACCAGTTCTTCCGGCCCCCATTCAACCGGGAAGTTGTCTTTGGCGGTTTCGCGTCGCCAGAAGTGACCATCGTCGCTGGTGTAGAAGAGGTGGGCTTTGTCGTCGTCGCAAATGACCCAGAAGTCGATCCAGTGGGTCTTGGGGGTACGGCCTTCAGGAAACATCTCTTGCGGAGCGGTCCAGGATTGGGGGTCCGCGATGTCGGTCGTCGTGGAATAGACCGGAACGAGATCGAAGTCTTCAGGGAGAGTCGCCCCCGTTTTGTGCCAGTCCTTGGCGGCCTGATAGATCAGATACCACTTCTGATGAGGGGTGTGATAAAAGACCTGCGGAGCACAGTGATAGTGTTCCATGAAGCTGAGGGTATGCCGCTCGACCTTATCGGCTTCGGACCAGTCTTTGAACTTCAGGTACTGCATGGCGACTTTGCCCGACTGCATCCGATGAGTGCCGAAGAAATGCCAGTAACCGTCATGAAAGACGATCGTCGGATCTTTGAGGGCGACATCAGGATCTTTTCCGTCGGTCCGCGCGGAGATATAAGGAGGAGAGCAGGTCCATTGGAATTCGCCCGTTTTGATCCAGGCTGGCTCCTGAGCAGATGCGATCGAGCTCATAAGAACAAAAGCAGCAGTGAGAAGGAATCGCATAGTGACTGTCGCCTCCGAGCGCTGGGAGTGGATGTGCTGATGGAAGATTCAATCGTACTGTGTGCAGACACGAGGCTCAAACTGGATTTGAAGTTGGCTTTCTCTGCGTTCCGTTGGCGATCCGACTTCTGCTGGGGTATTCTCGGCCATTATTGACTTCATCAGGAGAACACTGTGCTGACTCGTATTCACCATGTCGCCATCATTTGTTCGGACTTCGCGAAGTCCAAAGAGTTTTACGTTGACCTCCTCGGCTTCAAGATCCTCGACGAGAACTACCGCCCAGCGCGAGATTCGTACAAGTTGGACATTGCCCTTCCCAACGGCGATCAGATTGAACTCTTCTCGTTTCCGAATCCTCCCAAACGGGTCAACAACCCGGAAGCCGCGGGGTTGCGACACCTGGCGTTTAACGTCGATTCCATAGAAGAATCGGTTTCCTACCTGACGAGCAAGGGAATTGATGTCGAGCCCGAGCGCGTCGACGAGTTCACGAACAAGAAGTTTACCTTCTTCAAAGATCCCGACGGGCTGCCGATTGAATTGTATGAGATCTAAAAGGGAGGATGAGTGCTGGCAAAAGTCGATGGCGTGACTCTTTGCCCGCATTTTGACAACCTCGCCTTGCCGTTGTTGATTTTTCTGGTGATTCATTACACTCGCGTCAAGAAAATTCGTCAGGCAGCGAATAGACTGTCTTGCGGGTTTTTCGAGTGGTTCCATCAATCGTTTCGCATCCAGGAAAGTCTACATGTTCGAAATCATCTACTGGATCATCGTCGGCTGTTTGGCGGGGTGGATGGCTGCGTGGTTTAGAAACCGCAGAGACTTCAGCACACTCGGAAGCATCGTCCTGGGAGTTATCGGCGCTGCGGTTGGTGGATTCATCTTCCGTCTGGTGGGGCTGGCCGATACCGGGTTCCTGGGATCGCTTTTGATGGCAACCTTTGGAGCAGTCATTGTTCTCGCGCTTGCCGATCGGATGAACCGTCGGTAGGGCGAATACCCCAAGTCTGATTGTTCGACGAATAACGGTTACGAGGAGTTTGAGCGGACTGACGTGGTCGGCTCAACTTTTGAGGGGAGTTTGATGTCGAAGCAGGGATAGGCTTGATTGAAAGTATCCAGACGCTCGATGTGAGGGGAGATGGCCCGGCAAAAGTTTAACGCGACTGGCGATGACTTTGTCCTGCCAGCAATGCTTCCGTCTGGAGACTTCATCATGGAACGTACAACGCTCCACGCCTTACCCAAATCCGCCGCCGTTGACGCTGTCAAAGAACTTCGCTTGCGACAGTGGGCCAGAACGCATTACATCGCCATCGAGAAACGTCCTCGCTTGTGGCATCCCATCGTCCTCGATGAGATGACTCGTATGGACCGTGAAGCAGGGGAAGTGTCCGTTTCGTCTGCGAAGATCTACGCTGTTGATGGACCAATGACGCATCGCCCCCATGATGCGATCTGGGCCAACGCGATGAAAACGATTCGTTACGAACCAACCGCGCGCTGGGACGAGGGCGTCCCGACAGAGTTGTTTCTGGGATAACGTCGGCGTGTGACGTCAGTTCAAGCCGCTTTGCGTTGTGTGACCGATTGTGAAAACGGAATCAGGTCAGCGATCTTGCGAGTGACGGTGAGCGGACCGCCTTTGCGGATGTGTTTACGGAAGACGTAGCGCCAGCTGGCGATCAGGGCGCCGAGACGTTCTGGCATCGATGGGGGTCGGTGCCAGGACAGGTGGGTGAGCTGGCGGAAAATTTTCTTCCAGGCGGCACGGTCCGCGACGGGATCCTTAGGAGTGAAGCTGCTCTTGCGAACTCGCTTCGAAATCACCGCGGCTTCCGAACCGACGACATCGAAGCGGAGCATGATGTCGACCATCCACAACATGTCGCCGCCGTAGAAGACGTAATGATCGAGTTCCGCCACGTGCGACTTCACCCATTCGGTGCGGTAGAGGCCGTAGATCCAGGTGCAGGCGTGATCCTTGTAGAATCGCTTCAGATTCGCCAGATGTGAGCTGCCGGGAGCAGGTCGGTCATCGGAGTGTTTGCTGTCGGACAGATCGTCGTGAACGTGTTTGGTCAGCGGCGTCGCGAGGACGGCCGTTGGTGTCTGCTGCAGTTGAGTCAGCAGCGATGAAACATAGTTCGTCGACCAGCTGTCATCGTGAGCGGCCCACATGAAGTAGTCGCCTGTGGCTAACGAGAGAACCTTCTGAAAGTTACCAGACGGGCCAATGTTTTCCTGATTGCGAGTATAGCGAACATTCGCGTAGCGGGTCTCGTATTCGCGACAGATCGCCTGTGTGCCGTCGGTCGAGGCGTTGTCCGAGATGATAATCTCGATATGCGGATGATCCTGCGCGATCAATGCATCGAGTGCCCCGCGGAGGAACTGCTCGCCGTTGTAGACAGGGACGCCGATGGTGACTTTATCTGACATCGAAAACACTTCACCACAAAGACACAAAGGGCACTAAGTTTCACAAAGTCGAAACGGCTAGAATATCACCACTTTGTGAGGCTTCGTGTACTTCGAGCCTTTGTGGTGAATCTCCTCTCTCACGCTGCCATGCGTTGACGGTTCAATCCCAACAGCGATTTGAGTTCGTGACAAACGTGGTCAACGTGGGACTCGGTCAGGTTGTAGCCCGATGGCAGGTTGATGCCGTTGGGGCTGATGTTGTAGGCGTGCTCGTTATGAAGCTGGCCGCGTCGACCGGGGAAAGTATCCCGGTAGGCAGGCAGGCTGCTCAGCGGGTGGAAGAACGGACGCGTATCGATGCCACGGGCCGAGAGAGCTTCTTTGATCTTGTGTTTACGCAGTCGATACTGATCGTCGAAGATCGCAGTCACCATCCAGTACGAGTTGCGAACGCCGGCTGGTTCCGGGTTCAGCGTTAGCCCCGGAATGCCTGTGAGGCGTTCCTGATACCAGCGGAAGATCTGGCGTTTCATTTCAATGAGTTCGGGAGCGCGTTCCATCTGAGCCAGACCAAGGGCGGCCTGCATGCTCGACATCTTGTACTTGAAGCCGACGGCTGTGTTGAAGAAGTTCGTATCCCCCGGCTCGCGTCCGTGATCACGGAGATGCTGAACCTTGGCATGGAAGGCATCGTTGTCGGTGAGAAGCATTCCCCCTTCGCCGGTCGTCAGAGTCTTCGAGCCATGAAAGCTGATGCAGCTGCTGATGCCGAAGCTACCCGCCATGTGACCGTTGTATTCCGAGCCGATCGCTTCGGCGGCGTCTTCAATGACGGCGATTTCGTGCTGGCGGGCGACTTCGAGAATCGGCTGCATGTCCGGCATATTGCCATACAGATCGACGACGATGACGGCGCGAGTTGCTTTGGTCATACAGGCCTGAAGCGTCTCAGCAGAAATGCACCAGTTGTGTGGATCGACATCTGCAAAGACCGGTCGTGCACCGACATAGCTGACTGGAGCCGCTGACGCGATCCACGTCAGATCGGGCACGATGACTTCATCGCCCGGTCCAATCCCCAGGGCAGCCAGTGACAGGTGAAGGGCCGACGTACACGAGGGGAGAGCAACGGCGTACTTGCGTCCGAAGTAAGACTTTGCTTCCGATTCGAACTTCGCATGATAGTAGTTGTGTTCGGAGTACCAGCAGCGCGTGACGGCGTCGGTGACGTAATCAATTTCGCGCTGAGTAATCGAGGGCCCTGCAACTGGAATCCGTTCCATGGGGTGGGATCGCTTTCGGGGGGAGTTTTTACCACAGAGAGCACAGAGTTACACAGAGGCTCACAGGGGTAAGAATGTTAGAGGATGCGTCGTGTGATGCCATCCTTTAAATGTTTTTCGTGAAAGTTAATTAAGAGACCGACTTTTAGACCACTGAGCTTGAGGTAAGAGATGAGTTGTGCTTCGTGAACAGGAAGGATTTTCTCGACGGCCTTCAGTTCGATAATCACTCTGTTCTTCACAACCATGTCCAGGCGATAAGCGGAGTGAACTTTTCGTCCGGCATAAGATATGTCGAGAGGGACTTCCAGTTCAAACGAGATTCCTCGATCTTCCAACTCAAATGCAAGACAGGACTGATAGGCAGATTCCAATAGACCAGGGCCCAGATGAGTATGCACCTTCATGGCAGCATCAATCACAATTCCCGTAATCTCATTGATCTCCACCTGACCTCTTTCTTCTCTGTGAGACTCCGTGTTCCTCGGTGCCCTCTGTGGTGAAAACTCTTTGATCGGTTACTGAATACATTTCAGCCAACCATCAGGGGCGACGGTCAGCAGGAGTTTGGCCTGGAGTTCTTTGTCGATGACGAAACGTTCGGTCGACTTGAGGTATTCGTGGACAGCCGTCTTGGGGTTATTGCCCAGGCCCCAGGGGCGGTCGGTTGGCTGAAGGTGGGCGGGCATGTCTTCGACGAGGGTGTCATAGACGATGACATAACTTCCCGTCGTACACAGCGGAGCGTAGATCTGCAGTTCTTTGAGCACGTGTTCGTGTGTGTGGTTCGAGTCGAGAATGATGAGGATGGACTTGCATCCCTCGGCTCGCTTGCGGACAGTCTCAGCCATCTCGTCAGAGATCGAAGACCCTTCGAGCATCTCGATCCGGTGAGCCAGCGGGTGAGCGAGAATCGCTTCTTTGTTGTGAGGCCGGATATCAATATCGATCCCCAGGACCTTGCCATCTCCATTGAGCAGTTGCAGCAGCGAAGCGCTATAGATCAATGAGCCACCGTGGGCAATGCCGGTCTCGATGATGAGGTCTGGCTGAACCTTCCAGACGATCTCCTGCAGGGCGAGCATGTCCTGAGGAAACTGGATGATTGGTCGGCCCATCCAGGTGAAGTTGTAAGCGTATTTGTACGGCGTAATCTCACGCATCCAGACGCGCGAGAGAGCCTGAACATCTTTATCAGCCATCAGCCCGCGAATATTCTGGCGGACTTCTTCCTGAAAGGCATCTTGGGGGGAAGTCGACATGGGACTGGGGGGCTTTCAAATCAGAGAATTCTTCACCACAAAGGCTCAAAGGGCACTAAGTCACACAAAGCCTGACAGAACCTCTCGATCTGCGACTTTGTGAATCTTTGGGTTCTTCGTGTCTTGCTGGTAAATGTTTTGTTCGGAACAGGTCACGCGGCGGTTCGTTGTTCGAGGAAACTCTTATCATCAAATGGCAAAATGGGCAACCCCGCTCTGGTGAGAAAGTCTTTCCAATAGAGGCCGGGCGAAACGAGAAGTGACTTGGCTTCGCGCCCCAGGCTGGCGATCGCATCGAGCGTACTGACATACGGCGTGAAATCGCCGTGGAGTTGTGGGTAGGTGGTCAGTTTGTAGTCGACGTATTCCGTGCGAATCCCATCACGTTCGAGGAGGTCGTGATTGAAGTAATGACGGGCACCATGGCCGGTGACGTAAACATTGCCGTTGAGCTGTTTGACGATGTCGAGCACACGCTGCGTACTCTGCCCGCCAATGTTCAAAGAAGACGAACGAATAAACGAGGTGTCTTTCGACAGATCAAGGTAATTCGCCAGCGCTTCAATCGAGCGAATCGAGAGTTCCGCGAGGTTCCCGGAAGGCGCTGCATAGACCATCTCGACAAGTTCGAGAACATCTTTCAGATACGGAGCCTTCTGGTACGCCCCCTTGAGTTGACCGAGATGACTAGCCCGCCAGTTGGTCGCGTCATCGAGAGGCGTCTGGTTGATGTCGGTCGAAAGGCCGTTGTGCTGGACGGGGACCGTCATCCATTTCACGCCGGTCGCGGTCTTGATCTGAACGCGATTGAAAAAGCTGCCCTTAGAGAATTGGACATCATCATAATGGACGAACACATCCGCTAACCGGACCTGCTCCATGAGCCCGATCCAGGGGAAAAACATCGGTTGGGAGATGACGATCGATTTGGTCATGCTGGCCTGCATTCACCACTAAGGCTCAAAGGACACAAAGTTTCACAAAGGAGATCGACAGCCATGATGAACACCTCTTTGTGAGCCTTTGTGTTCTTCGTGACTTGGTGGTGATCTCTTCTCAAGCAGCCCGGTTCTGCGCCTGCGCGTTACGATTGAGAAGCTTCTCCATCAGGATGACGTCGTGATACTGGCCTTCGGCGAAGTAGTGTTCAGTAAAGACGCCGACGTGTCGGTAGCCGAGGGCTTCATAGACGTGCAGGGCTCGGGCGTTGGAACCGAGAACCTCGAGGGTAATCTTACGCAGGTGATGTCGGTTCCAGGCGAACTCTTCGCACAGCGTGAGCGCCTCTCGTCCAGCCCCTTTGTTGGTCGCGCCAGGACGCAGCGCAATTCCGAGTTGGGCGGTGCCGTGGTGAGTGCTGATCATCATCAGTTGGATGAAGCCCAGACAGCTGTTGCTGTTCTTGTCAGCGATGATGAAGAACAGGACCGTGCTGTCGGACATGCGTCGTCCCAGCCAATCCTTCACCCGTTGCATGGTGTTGGGACGTGGCTTGGCGAGCAGCAGTTTCTGCAGGTCGATGTCATTGCGCATCTCCATCAGAACTGGCAGGTCTTCATCGATCGGCGGGCGCAAAGTCACAATATTGCCATCAATCATGCGATGGTCAGCTCCGGGAGAAAGAAGAAATCAGGAGATCGATGTTCCCAGCCAGGGACGCGCGCCATCGCTTCTTTTGCGATGCGTGGATTCAGGCCGACGTAGATTAGCCGGGTCGAATCGGGGAGCATCCCCGGTGCGATGACCTGCTTTCCGAACAACTGCTTCCCCTGACGGTAGGGGTTCGCATCCAGATAGTGAGAAACGCTCTCAGGCTGCTCCAGACACGAAGTGATGTAGGCACCATAAAAACCAGACCCATAAACCGCAGCTGGCTCTTCTTTAGAACGTGAACGTTCAAAGTTGACGATTTCCTGCTGAGCGCGACGCCAGTAGTTCGCCATGCGGTCGATGGTATGCTTCAGTTGCAGGTGAGGATTGCCCGCTTCGTCGGACGCGGTCCACAGGTTCTGCTGATTCTCTGGAGCAAAGACTTTGAGTCGATAAAACTCTTCTTGTGGTTTGCGAGCCGTGACGACAAACGCCGAATCATGGGACTGATCGTCAATCGTGATGTTTTCAAGCTCAAGCCCCGCGAGAAGATTTCGCAGCGAAGCCCACGTGAAGTGGTTGACGTGATCAACAACCAGGAAGTCCGCGACGTTCGCAAGGATGTTCGGAACCGTGAAGAACAGCGTTCCACCTGGCGCGAGGAGGTTCGTGATCGCAAGGAAGTAGCTCTCGAGATTAACGACGTGCTCGGCGACGTAGAACGACGTGATCAGGTCGAACTTGCCGTTCCAGCTGGCAGGCGTCTCATAGCAGGCCTGATTTGAGGAAGGCACGAACTTGTCCCAGAACGACTTGTACATATCGCTGACATCGAAAACGTGCGGAATGAGGTCCGATCGCTTCTCGAGCAGCTTACGGATCGTGTGACCCTTTGCAGCTCCATAGTCGAGCATCTTCCCACCGCGAGGAATCTCCACCTTCGAGAGAACGGTGTTGGCCTGATGCTCGCCGCGATAAATCTTCACGCCATCTTTGATCGCGTAGAGCTGATCTTCGTCTTCACTGTCGATGAGGATCTTGTAGTCGGTGTCATAGAACTGATCGGTATTTTCCAGCTGATTGGTCTGGACGTGACCGCAGCAGGTGCAGAAATAGACCATCGTATAGCCAGGGATAATGTCGCATAAGCTGGTCAGCGAATGCGGCATCCCCGACGAATAAATCGGCTTGGTGAGTTCGTTTTGACAGACGTTACACTGAGACATGGCGAGAAGAAATCCTTAACCACGAAGGCTCAAGGGACACTAAGTTTCACGAAGAAAAACAGGACAGGATTCAGGCTTTGTGAGCCTTCGTGCCCTTAGTGACTTGGTGGTGAATGTCTTTCAATCGATGTAAAGATCAGGATGGATGGCTTTGAGGTCCGTGCCCGCAGCGAAGCCGCCGGCCCATTTGATTTTCATACCCGTCGGATCGCGGAAGTTGAACAAGCGTGACTGCATTGACCAGCGCGACCTCTTCGAGCTATTGAGACCTGACTGGTGAAGCGTCAAGAAGTCCATCAGGAACAGATCGCCCGGCTTCGAAAGCGGAGCAATCTGCTCGTAGCTGTTGACTAGTTGTTCTTCGTTCTCAAGGATCAGAGCATAAGCGCCCGTCTTCTCGGGGTTCTTGGGATCTTTCGTATGAACGCGAACCAGGCCACCTTTGTGAGATTTCGGACACATGACAACCGGTCCCATGTCTTCGGTCATCTCTGCCAACGGTGCCCAGTAGACGACCCCATCCATGCTGCGGAACTGAGCAGGATACTCCTGATGCCACGGTGCGCGGAACTTGGCTTCGTTCGGATTATCGATGCGAATGCCATAACCACCTGCTGCTACAGCGGGCATGTCCGTCCCGCGAATCTGCTTGAGCAGGTCTTCGTGAACTTCACTGGCGACAAGTCGCATGAACGCCGGGATCTGCTTGACCGCGTCGTACATCTCACCGCCGTAAGACCGGCTGGCTTTGATCAGCGCCTGATAGCCATCGTCGAACGTCTCTGGAGCAAATGGAAGCTGTTCAATCGGCAGGTCATATTTAGCGATCAGCAGTTTGATGAGCTGATAGATGCCGAATTGAATTGGCTTAATCTCTTTATCGAAGTCATAGAAACCTTCGAGGTAGAGATACCCCTCTTCATGAAAGAAGTCGATTTGTTCCTGCGTGAGCGTCCGCCTGGCTGACTGAGTTTGGATGTGCGGCTGCATGCGATCGGTCCTGAGAAGAGTTCACCACGAAGGCTCTAAGGGCTCAAAGAAGCACAAAGAGGATGCGGGGTTAAGTGAATGGGATGTGGATGAATTTTCTATAAGACTTCGTAGTGAATCAGGTTGTTTGAAGTTGGATCAACGGCCAGGCGTTGTCCTTGTCAGAGAGACAGACAACGGGAAGTGGCCATTCGATCTGGAAGGCAGGGTCGTTGTAGTGATAACCAGTCGACGATGTGGGATGGAATGATTCGCTCATCTGGTAAAAGACCTCTGCGTCATCCGTCAGAGTCTGAAAACCGTGAGCCAGTCCTTTGCCAATCGCAAGCTGCCTGCCATTGTCCGCAGAGAGTTCGAATGCGACCCACTGACAAAACGTCGGCGACTCCGGTCGAACATCAACGATGACGTCATAGATCGCTCCTCGGGTGCAACGCACCAGCTTCGCTTCCGCATGAGATTCACGCTGAAGATGCATGCCACGCAGCGTGCCTCGTTTGTGATTGAATGAGACATTGCATTGGCGAATCGTCGGATCGATGCCGTGCTCCCGAAAGGCCGCCTCACAGAACGTCCGGGCAAAGAAGCCTCGCTCATCAGCCAGCCGGGTCGGCTCGATGACGAAGAGAGAGTCAATCTTTGTTGGCTGGATGTTCAAGAGGTTTCACCGCAAAGGGCACGGAGGAGACAGGGAAAGGCAAGATCGAGTTAAGCGACTTTCACCTCCGGCAGCGGGATAATGAACTTCCCGCCGAGCTCTCGATATGGTTGTTGCTGGCGCAGAATTTCTTCGGCAAAGTTCCACGTCAGCAGCAGGACATAATCCGGTTTGTCTTCGACGAGTTTCTCGGGAGCGAAGATCTTGAGCTTCGTGCCAGGCGTGTAGCGGCCTTGTTTGACTGTGCTGCGATCGACGACATAATCGAGCTCGTCGGCTCCCAGTCCGAAGTAGTTGAGGAGCGTACTTCCCTTGGCGCTGGCACCGTAGACGGCGACCCGTTTATTCTCCGACTTAAGCTGACGAACAAAAGTTGTCAGTTGCTGTTTGAGTTCAGCGACCTTGGAGACAAACGGGTGATAGGCCTGGAACGTCGAGACACGCCAGAGGGCTTCTTCGTCGATCAGTTTCTGGACCGGCGGAGTCCGTTCCATATGCGCATTGGGATGAGCAATCTGTGCCGTGATTCGCAGCGTCCCGCCATGGATCGCGACTCGTTCTGCATCAACGATAATCAGCCCGTTTCGCAAGAAGAGTTCATCGAGAGCTGTCAACGAGAAGTAGCAGAGGTGTTCGTGATAAATCGTGTCGAACTCGACATGATCGATCAGATCTTTGACATAAGGAGCTTCGACGACGACAACGCCATCATCTTTAAGTAACTCATGAAAGCCAGCGACCACGCCGTTCAGATCCGGCACGTGAGCGAGCACATTGTGAGCATGAATGACGTCCGCTTTCCGACCTTCATCCGCCAGAATGCTGGCGAGCTCGATGCCGAAGAATTCGCTGACCGTCTCGATCCCCTTGCCACGAGCGACGCGGGCGATGTTCTCCGCCGGCTCGACACCCAGGACCGGAATGCCGGCCTTATGGTAGTTCTGCAGCAGGTAACCATCATTGCTCGCAACTTCAACGACGAGAGAATCAGCGCCCAGGTTACGTGAGGCAATCAGCTTGCCCGTCAGTGTGCGTGCGTGTTCGAGCATCGTTTCCGAGAACGACGAGAAGTAGGCGTAGTCGCGGAACATCTGCTCGGGAGGCACAGATTCCGTGATCTGCACCAGCGAGCACGATTCACACAACGCCAGCTCGAGAGGGAACGTCGGCTCGGGATGACCTAGCTGCGCATCGGTCAGCAGCGCGTTGGCCAGAGGCGTCTTCCCCAGGGAGAGGATTTGCGTCAGGCCGACTTGGCCACATGACCGGCAGCTGGGCTGTTCGGAAATGGTATCGTTGTGTGTGTGGCCGTAGGGACATGTGCCAGTGAAGGCTTCAAAAAGTGGCGGTACCATGCAATCGTCCTTGATAATCCTTCGGACAAGTCGAACAGGGGGGACCAACCTAAGACCTCACGGGCTTTGGCGGCGCTCAGGTACTGGTGAATGATTTCGTTGCTGGCCTGACCAAGAACGACTGGCGGGATATCAGTCCCGAGAGCAGCCTGGATCTTCTCGACCAGTTGGAGAACATCGAGCTGAATCTCGTTGGAAAAGTTGAAGGCGTGGCCTTTGAGTTCAGGCTTCTCAGCCAGCTTCTCAGCAAGCAGCATGTAAGCCGCGGCTCCGTCTTCGACATAGAAGTAATCACGAATGAACTTGCCATTCGAGCGGATAACCGGCGCCTCTCCATTGAGCAGTGATCGCATCGTTCCGGGAATAATGCGGTTGAAATTCAGATCACCACCGCCATAGAAGTTGCCACAGCGAGTGACAACGACGGGCAGCGAGTAAGTCTTGGCGTATGCCTGAGAGATCAGATCTGCACACGACTTACTGACATCGTAAGGGTGCATTCCGACCAGAGGCGTCTCTTCTGTATAAGGCAGAACGTCGCAGTCGCCGTAAGCTTTATCAGACGACGCAACGACGACTTCACCAATCGTCGGCGTGCGACGACAGGCTTCCAGAAGGCTCCAGGTCCCGGCAATGTTCGATTGAAACGTCGACACCGGATTGCGGTTGGCGATCCCGACAATTGTCTGAGCCGCCAGGTGCATCACCGTCTTGATTTCGTATTCACCCATCGTCCGTTCGAGCAGCAGTTGATCGCACAGATCGCCGTTGACGATCCGGCAGTGCTTATCGAGTCCGGATCGATAGAACTCCGACTGAGGGACCCAGTCACGCACCAGACAGACAACCGAAGCGCCTGCTTCGACCAGACGCTTCACCAGCCAGCTTCCGACCAGTCCGGTCGCGCCAGTGACGAGTACATTGCGATCCTGCCAGAATTTATTGTTCATGTTGGAAATCCTTAACCACAAAGTCTCAAAGTGCACGAAGGGTCACGAAGTTGTGAATCAAAGCTTTGTGAAACTTGGTGTCCTTAGTGTCTTGGTGGTGAATGCCTTACTCCCAGGTCTTCCAGGGGGCTTTGCCTTGTTGCCATAGTGTTTCGAGGTAAGTCTTGTCTCGCATGGTGTCCATGCACTGCCAGAAGCCGTCGTGCTTGTAGGCAGCGAGTTGGCCATCCGCAGCGAGTTTTTCCAGAGCAGTTGCTTCGAGAGACTGCTGATCCGCGTGCAGGTAATCGAAGACGCCAGGTTCAAAGACGAGAAACCCGCCGTTGATCCAGCCTTCACCAGCCTGTGGCTTCTCAGTAAACCGACTGATGCGATCTCCTTCGAAGATCAAACCACCGAAACGTGCTGGCGGGCGGACAGCCGTCACGGTGGCGAGAAGGCCATGTGACTTGTGAAATTCGTACAGCTTCTTGACGTCAACATCGCTGACACCATCACCATACGTGACCATGAACGTGTCGTTGCCCAGCCACTGCTTGAGACGACGGATCCGGCCGCCAGTCAGCGTGTCTTTGCCCGTATCGATCGCATTGACTTTCCAGGCCTCATAAGGACGCTGATCGCGGTGAATCTCACCCGATGTGAAGTCGATCGACAGGTGGCCTGACAGCGAATACCAGTCGAGAAAATAGCGTTTGATGTACTCGCCCATGTAGCCCAGGGCGAGGTAAAAGTCGTTATACCCGTGGTGGGTATAGTGTTTCATAATATGCCACAGAATGGGCATGCCGCCGATTTCGACCATCGGCTTGGGACGAACAGTCGTCTCTTCCTGGAGACGAGTTCCGTATCCTCCTGCTAATATCGCAACGCGCATGGCGTGTTTTTCCGTCCTTGGAAGTATGCTCCCACTGGGGAGCGTTCATCGACGATGTCCCTATCGTCGATTTGGGGAGAGACTGTAGTTCGATTGGCAAAGGTCGGCAAGAGGAGTTTTATGGGAACCTGCCAGGAGAGTGGCGAAGTGTACAGAACAGGAGTATTCCTGACTAAAAGAAATCGAAGAGTCGGGCGATCTGGTGAGTGAAAGCAACACACGCTGAATGCGCTACGCAGAACGCTTGCCATCCCAGAGAATTAGCTTGGGAATCGGAACCTTGAGCCCCATAACAGAACCGTAGCGCTGTTGCAGGCCGGTAAAGTTCTCCTGCAGGAAGGCATACAGATCGGGCGGCGGGTTGTAATGCAGGTATTCGTCGACGTACTCGCCCATCAAACGGTCGTATTCCTGCTGGCTGTGCGTGTGGACATGATAGCGGCCGGTCATGCGGCGGATATCGCCGTTGAACTCCGGACTGATGTGGTAGAGCTCGTGCAGGACAGTGATCATCTTTTCGCGGAATGTCTGGTTCTGAAACCGCGGGAGATAGAAGGTGAGGATGTAAAGGCATTCCCGCGCGTTGTGGTGAAGACGGGGAATGGTCCAGGTTCTGCCGTGGCGTTTTTGAGTGCGCGAACCGCCTTCAAAACGAAGCGGGGTCAGCTTGGCCTGAAGGCCATGGAGATGAGAGCGCCGAGCCTGAGCGAAGGTGACAAGGACCTGATCCATGTGGATATGCTGGAAGACTTCCAGACGATTCGTCACGTCAACACACAACGCCTGCATGGCGACACAGAAGTCGAAGCCAGGTCTTGTCGTACGTGAGGCCATGGAAGCGAGAACGTTTCACCACAAAGGACACGGAAGAACACAAAATTGATAGTGGAGAAATAGCAGATGACGGGGGGTTGGGCCAAGATGTGTTTGGAGGTGGGGAAAAAGGTGCAAAGCGGACATCACATCGGTATTATGGTAGTCATGTATTCGAGGAGACGACATGGTTGCAGTAATCAATGATCCGATGATGGAAGAGATGCTCATTAAGGAGCGTCGCGAGAAGGGGCTCGATAAATTCGATGAGGTCTGGGAGGGTGTTTACATGATGTCGCCCATCGCGAATACTGAGCATCAGTGGCTGACTGGCAAGCTGTTCTCAATTCTGGAACAAAATTGCGAACCGGGGACCATCATCTTTCCAGGCGTCAATGTCTCTGACCGGGAAGACTGGACGCGTAACTATCGCGTGCCAGATGTGGCTGTCTTCCTGAAGGGCAATCCTGCGGAAGACCGCGAGACGTTCATGCTGGGCGGGCCGGATTTGGCGATTGAAATTCTCTCGCCAGGAGACCGGGCATTTGAGAAACTCGATTTCTATGCGTCGGTCAAGACACGGGAAGTCATGATCATCGGTCGTTACCCATGGCAGATCGATCTATTTCGACTTGATGGCCGAGAACTCAAGCACGCCGGGAAGATCACCCCCGGAGATCCAACTGTCCTCGAAACTCACGTTGTGGGGTTGAACTGGAAATTGCTGCCAGGGGAGAAGAGAGCAGGAATCGAAGTCTCAAGTAATGAACGAGCTTGGAAGCTATGAAAGAAGCGCGATGTCGTGAATAGAGAACGGGCATTCAGAGCGGGACAGAAATCTCCAGCAGGTCGACCGCAGGTTTGTTATTGCAGAAGATCGTAGCGAGGCGGCCATAGGTTTTGCTGCCGGGAGGGCATTCGAAGATGTCGGTCAGACGTGGCCCGGTTTTGAGTTCAAGGATGGCGCCAAGGTCGATGTGACGCAGGACGTTATGCAGGATCAGGACACGGCCCAGAGGAGTCTGCTTGGCGAGAATCTGATCCTTGACGGATTTGGTAACGTACTGAAAGTCGAAGCGGATCAGGCCGTATTGAACAACTTGCCCGGTCGCATGATTGCGAAGAATAATCTCGCGGGCGTAAGACTCTCCTTCGAGAAGTTCAGCCAGAACTTCAACATCGACGGTGCAGTTGTGGTGTTGCTCCATCGTGACGGTCATGTGATGTTCGTGAACGAGCAGCGATTTATACGGCTCTGGCACGGTCGACGACGGAACGTGCTCGACCATCTCGAACAGCTGGCTCGTGCCCGAGAAAGGAGCGGTTAGAGATTTCAGTTCAGCAAGTGCATTCATGGTAGGCGCTAGGTATTAGGCGTTAGGCGTTAGGAAATACATGCGCGAGGCGGGCTATGGCTGAGATCGAAAAACATGAGGCTTGGATTGTGTTCGACGCAGGAATTTGAGTCATCCTAGCGCCTAGTGACTAACGCCCAGCGCCTATGTGTATCGCACGCTGCGGTGTTGGGGTTCGAAGTACTCGGTGAGGAGGGAATCGACCTGGAGAAGGCCTTTGCGAGTCAGGGTGACCTGCTTGTTGTCGTAGTCAAGATAGCCCGCTTTCTTTTGATTCGCCAGTGGGGCTGCGAACTGCTCCGAAGTGGTGACGCCAAACTTCTGGTCGATGGCAGACAGGTCGACGGTTCCTTCTTTCATCTGGAGGATGAACTCGCGGATGAGCTTCTGATGTGGCGTCGGGACCATGGCGCGATTGATGGCGAGCTGACCGGATTCGATCGTGGTCAGGTAGTCTTCAAGCTGATCGAGATTCTGGTAATGGACTCCCTGGAAGTGTCCGAAGGAAGAGACACCCACCGGGAGGATGTCGCTGCCGCGGAAGAGGTTGTCGCGGTAGACGAAGCGGTCTTTGACAGCATCGAGAACCATCTCGTTGCCGGAAGAAACGTGATAGCCGGCAGGGGAAAGTTTATCGATCGCTTCACTGACCCAGCGGCGTTTCGTCGGCCAGTCTGCAATCGGGCTATCGATCCCCTGTTCTTTCATCTCCTTGGAGATGATCGTGTTGAAGGGGAGTTCCATCTGGTAGATCGTGATGTTCTGAGGCTTCATCGAGATGGCTTTTTCCAGACATTGATGCCAGTTCTCGTCAGTCTCGCCAATCATCCCGGCGATGAGGTCGATATTGACCTGAGGAAAACCAACATCCTGCAACCACCCGTAGGCTCGTTCAATCTCGGGCGAGAGGTGAGCCCTGCCGTTGACTTCGAGGATGGTGTCGTTGAAATTCTCGACGCCAAGGGAGACACGGGTAATACCGATTTCCTTCAGGGTCTTAACTTTCTCAAGATTCAGAGTCCCGGGTTCGCATTCAAAGGTGACTTCCTTCGCCGTTTCCCAGGAGACCGACTGACTCAGGCGATCGCGCAATTTGAGAAGTTGTTTGCTGGAGAGGTAAGACGGAGTTCCGCCGCCAAAGTACGCGAAGTCGACCGTGCGTCCTTTGACGCCGGGCAAGTCTGCGAGCATGGTGACTTCGCGATCAAGGGCTTCAACATAGCGGTCGATCGTCTTCGCGTTCTGCTGCGTATAGACCCGAAAGTAACAGAACTTGCAGCGCTTCCGGCAAAAGGGGATGTGCAAGTAAAGGCCAAACGGGACTCTGCGATCCGGTTCGGATTCGAGCGCCTGATACGCTTTCGGGACTTCCTCCTTGGTCCACTGGGAGAACGGCGGATAATTGGAGACAAAGTAAGAACCGACTTCCGTTTTGGATTCCGTCTTTTTGGGTTCTGCTGTTGTGGTGGGGAGTTCGATAGGCATGGGCTTGGGTCCCTCTTTGACGTTTGTGTGTCTGGTGGTCTGGACTTCACGTGACCACGCAGAGGCGGACAACGCAGGTGAGGATTTCTAAAGGAGATCGGTCAGATCAATGTCGCGGGCACCGTGGAGGACGCGGATGATTTCAATACCGTTGGGAATTTCCTGATAAAAAATGACATACTGGCTCTTGAAGGTGAAGTAACGAATATCTGGGAAGAGTTCGTGGTAGATCGTCCCCATCTCTGGCTGCCGTGAATACTGTTCACATTTGTTATCGAGTTCCTTTGAGAATTTCACGACGACAGATGGCGAACCCGACTGATCTCCGATGTATCGAAGGATACCTTTTATGTCGTATCCAGCTTGGGGAGACTTGATGACGTTTGCCATCTAATGGATCCCCTTTGCTCTCATTTCCTCCAAGACTTCGCCGAGAATCTCCTCCATGTTCAAAGGAGTACTTTCTCCACGTTGACAAGCTTCATAAGCCGGCCGCAACTCTTCTCGCAGGCGGTCCATCCGTTCTTCGTATTCATGAAACAGTCGAACAGCGTCGTCAAAAGTGATCTTCAAGTTGGCATCTTTGGCGATCAATCCTGAGACGAATTTTGTGAACTTTTCGGTTTCTAATTGGAGAAGTTCTGTGGCAGTCATTTCGCTTCTCCGTAACAGTGGATTTCCCCAGCAGCATTCGCGGAGCCGATGATCAGGACACCTTCTGCGATGGCAGGCGAGGCGGTCGTGTTGCGGCCGATGAAATTCTTCGAGAGAACCTTGCCGGTGGGAAGGTCGACTTCGTACAGGCTGCCATCCTTACTGCCGACAAAAACCCGATTGTCGACGACGACCGGGGAAGAATCAACGTGTCCTTTAGTAGCCAGCGTCCAGACCTGCTTGCCAGTCGCGCGATCAACGCAGTGCAGCTTTTTGTCCTGGCCGCCGATGAGAATGTACTGATCAGTCGCAGCGGCTGAGGAG
Source organism: Lacunimicrobium album (assembly GCF_052161635.1). Lineage (GTDB taxonomy): Bacteria > Planctomycetota > Planctomycetia > Planctomycetales > Planctomycetaceae > SXPC01. The sequence goes on along the minus strand of NZ_CP197413.1, from coordinate 4,437,228 downwards.
TGAATCTCGTACGGGCGGGACTCATCGAGTTTGTAGGTCCAGTTGCGTTCGAGTGTCTTCCAGTTGAGGGAGATCAGTTCGCCTGCGTAGGTGCCGATGTAAACGGTCTCGTCGATAACAGCGGGAGAACCAATGAGATACGACTTGAGAGCCAGAATGTTCTTCTGCTCGCCGTTGTTCAGATCAATCACGCGGAAGTCTTCATCGCAGCCTGCCACAAACGTCAGGTCACCGGCGATGGCGGGGGTACAGTTGACGTAGCCCTCGGAGGCGAACTCCCAGACTTTCTTACCGGTGGCGACTTCGAGGCAGTACAGGCTGTTGTCGTAGGAGCCGATGACGATGCGCGGCGGCTGGTCGGGCTTGGTAGGCGCGAGCGTCGGCGAGCTGACGATTTCGCCACCCGTTTCAAAGATCCAGACCCGTGTTCCCTTCTCCCGGTCGATGCCGTGGATCAAGCCCTCTTCGTCACCGACGACAATGATGGACTTCGTCACGAGTGGAGAAGACTTAAAGCCGGGGAGGAAACCGTTAGTCGGGACTTCGGAACGGGACTGATAGGTCCAGACCTTCTTGCCAGTCGCGATGTCGACGCACCAGACTTCGCCATCAAGGACCGGAATATAAGCGTGACCCTCAACGATAGCAGCGGTCGCGGGCACGCCGTCTTTGGTTGGAAGCTTCCACTTAAGCGTCAGCTTTGTCGGTAGCTTCGTGGAGGCAACACCCGTGAGCTGAGGGTTATTGCGAAACGAAGGCCAGGAATCCGCAGCTTTGGCGGGCTCATCAGCAGAAACTCGGACAGCCATGGCAATCGTAATGATTGCGAAGATAGCAATGCACCGGAAAGGCAGGTTGAATCGAAAGTCACTCATGTCGCGTCTCCTTGTCTTCGTCAGCCCATCGCGGAGACATAGAGTGACTGGAAATCGTCGACCGTCATGGGACGCGGATTGAAAGTACCAGTCCATTGCTCGGACGCTTCGCTGGCAAGCTGCCCGAGAAGGGAAAAGTCAACGTTGGCCGATCGAAGCGTCGTTGGCAAACCAGCCTGCTGAGCCAGAGACTGGAGAAACGACGCCAGTTTTTCCGAAGCAGCGGGATCACAGATTTCGCACAGCCCGGCATCACAGGCGAGTTCAGCATAAAGTGACGACGCCGCCGACTGGTTATGACGGACGACATAAGGCAGCATCAACCCGATGGCGATACCATGAGCCATGTCATAATGCGCCGAAAGAGGATTCGCGGCGGCGTGGGTCGCACCGAGCATACTGTTCTCAATCGCAAGGCCTGCAAAGTGAGCACCAAGAAGCATCTGCCCACGGGCATCGACATCGGTCGGATTGGTCAGAACCTTGGGAAAGCTCGTGACCAACATCCGCCAGGCCGTCCGGCTGAACATCTGCGACAAAGGATTCCGCTTCTTCGTCACATAAGTTTCGACCGCGTGGCTGATGGCATCAATACCCGTGACAATCGTCACCTGCTGCGGCATGGTGACGGTCAGTTCCGGATCGAGGATCGCAACTTTGGCCATGGCTCGTTTATCGCCGCAGGCCATTTTGAGATGGGTCCTGGGGTCGGCGATGACGGCAAATGATTGTGCCTCACTGCCTGTCCCTGACGTTGTCGGAATTGCGATGAAGGGGAGCATTGGGCCTTTGGCTTTGCCGATCCCCTTATAGTCCTGCATCTGCCCGCCGCTGGTGAGGACAAAGTTGATCCCCTTGCCGGCATCCATGCTGCTGCCACCGCCGAGGGCGATGATCACTTCGGGACTAAAACTGCGGGCGAATTCGACGCCGCGATGAACATCGTCGGTCGTCGGATTCGGAGTAACCTGATCATAGAGATTGATAGTCAATCCGGACGATTCCAGAAGTTCTTTCACTCTGTCTTCGTGGCCTGCCTTTTTGATACCCGGATCAGTCACAAGGAGAACGCGACTGACGTTCAGGCTTTTGACGACAGAACCGATCTGCAAAACCGAACCCGGCCCGAAGATGACTCGTGTCTGTGGCTGATAATCAAATGACGACAGCCCGGCAGCGGTCATGGCTGCAGTATCGTTCTCATGGGCAGTCGAATTTGTCATGGTCAGCAGCCGGGCGTTTCACCAGTAAAAAAGGTTCGCGAAGACTGACAACCAGCAACACCAAACCGGACGAGCCTGGCATCCCCGGAACAGAAACGTGACGCCACTCGAAGGGTAGTCGAGGACGTCACGCATTCCTGTCAGAGAAAATCTTATTCCTTTGGACGAATTGCAAACAGAACCGATTTATTGGCAATAAACAAAGTATCGTTGGCGACGACGGGCGAGCTGTACACCGCATTGCCCATACTGACTTCGCCGATCTGCTTTTGTTCTTTGCTCAGTTCAAAGATCGCGATATCGCCATCTTCGTCGCCGATATAGACCTTATCTTCGACGATCAGGGCAGATCCCCAAGACGCGGCGAACATGTCATAGACCCAGTATGGCTTGCCGGTCTTGGCGTCGATGCAGTGGAACAGACCAGAGAAGTCCGCCAGGAACAGGAGGTCATTCTTGATGGCAACAGTCCCAATGGTACGGTGCATCGTTTCTTCGAACTCGACTTTCCCATTGCCATTGGCGTCAAACTTATCATACGCCCAGACAATCGCCGTGTTGGGATTTGGCTCGATTTTCTCACCCGCAGCTGGATCGACGGCCTGAATGCGTCGATAAGGGATTTCTTTGCCATCCTTGCCGATGGCCAAATTGGCGCTGACATTACCGTCTTTGTTCGGATCAATACACCAGAGGTGTCCAATCCCTTCGCCGTGTTCCGGATCTTGTCCAACAGCGACGTAAACCAGACCGTCATAGAAAACAGGCGTCGCAATGATGTCGTTACGAGTTCCGCGACCGCCGAGGATCAGGACAGCGTCTTTCGGATTGCAGTCACATTTCCAGTAGAGTTTCGGCTTGCCGTTCCCATCGCCTTCAGGTGCAAAACTGTAAAGCCAGCCGTCCCCGCCGCCAAAGAGGACTTGAGCACGACCGTTGGCTTCGATGTAGGTTGGGGAAGACCATTGGCCGTGGTGAATGTTGTTACTCGGGGAGTTGTCGGTCCAGAGGACTTTGCCAGTGTTCTTGTCCATCGCCATGAAGCTCGGCGCATTGGGTGATGGGATGACGGCGTGAGACTCGTCGACACCATTCGAAGTGCAGACGAAGATGATGTCGCCATGCCCCGTGATCGAACAGCTGCACATGTTGTGTTGAGACGTATTGAGCTGACCCATCATGTCATAGACCCAGATGTAGTCGGCTTCTTCTTTTCCAGTGAACGTCTCGGCTTCGAATGGACCTGCGTTCTTGTCGTCTCGAAAACCGTTGGCATCAAGGCAAGCAACTTCGCCGCGACTGGTCACATACCAGACCCGATCACCCTCTGCGTAGACCGAGCAGCAGATTCCCATCAGCGGCCAATCGTGGACACGTCCCGTCGGCAGCTTGGGTGAGGAGGCCTGCCACAGGAATTCGCCCGTCTTTTCGTCGAAGCACACCAGGCAGCCAAGGTCAACCGATTCCGGATAGCGTTTGACGTACCCGGCTCCGTTGTTGGTGCCGACATAAACCTTGCCATTGGCGATCACAGGGTTGCCATACGACTGCGAGCCAAGCTTGGCCTGCCAGGCGATGTTCTCACCGGCTTCAATGTCCCATTCCGTCGGGATGTTTTTGCCCTCGGGCGTATTATTCTTACCGCTCCAGCCACCCCATTGAGGCCAGTCGCCCGGCTTCACGTTCTTGCTCGTGATGTCTTTGGTAGCGAGGACGGAAGGATCGTATTTATCTGCTGCAAACGTCGACAAAGCGACGCACTGCAGGGCGATCATGGATGATGCAAGGATGCGTGGCAGAAACATAGAGGGCTCCAAAATGGCTGGCATTTCGAGTATTTTTGTTAGGGCTATTTTCATTGATGGAACGAGAAGACTCAAGAACATTGCCTGGAGTCTGATGGCAGAATGAGAGTCGGTCGTTGCCTCGCGGCCACCCTCATCCGCCCTATGGGCACCTTCTCCCATCAAAGGGAGAAGGAAATTAAACCGCTCCCATCACGGGAGAAGAAATTTGAAACCGTTCCCGTCAAAGGGAGAAGGAATTTAGAACCGCTCTCCTCAAAGAAGCAGGAACGAAATCGTGCCTACTCGTCGTTCTTGGTCACAGTCAAATTGTCGTAGAACAGTTCTGTCTTCTGGGCATTCCCGAACAGACCGGGGCTGCCGATGGTGTTGGGAATGTCGTCTTCCATTTCGACCATCCAATCGGCTGGCTCCTCTTCGCCACGTTTCCAGATCTTGCCTTGAAGTTTGGATTTGCTTCCTTCACCTGCAGAGGCTTTGAACTTCATCGTGTACCAGGTATTGCCTTCCCAGGTGAACGGCAGATCTTTATGGATGCGGTAATCAGACGACGGCCAGGTGCGAATTTGAATCTTCAGCGCTTCGCCCATCATGTCGAGGGTGTAACGCTGGGCGATCAAACCAATATCCGGACGACGAACACCATCAGAAACTCCGTAGACATCGGCCTGAATGGTGTAATTACTGATGCCGGGTTGCCCCATCCATGCCTGGCTGCGGGTTCCCTTAGGAACAGTGGAGATCTTACAGAGAACTCCATTCCCATGTTCGGCTCGCTTGCCTTGATTCACTGTCAGCTTAGGTCCTGTCAACTTGGTGCCGCCGACTTCCTTGGACCATTCTTCCCAAGTCCAGTCTGCGACAACGTTCTCTGCTTTGAGTTTCTCAAGCAGAGGATCGAAGATAACCTTGGCTTCTTCAACGGTATTAGGTTTCCCTTCACGATCAAGATCGAAGTAGCGAAGCATCTCGGTCCACGTTTCGCGTGGCGTGCTGTCATCGAACGTCACAGACGGCTTGGCTGTGTTGTAGAAGTTGGTGTGCAGGTAGATGTAAAGCCCGCCTGCCTTGGGATCCTGATCCTTCAGCTTCTCATACAGATCGAAATCGAGAGGGACGTGTCGGACGCGGGCACCGATCCACGTGCCGGGAACCTGCAGATCGTCGAAGTCGAATTTCCAGCTGAGCTCGGGAACAACACGCACGCGGGCCAGTGATTTCAGGCCCTTGACGTCGACGTTAATGACGGCCGTGGCGTGTCCTGCATCTTCATCAGGTGTGACGTAGTAATGAAGATCCTGCTTCTCCCCGCCTTTGGTCATCTTTCCCGGACCATTCAGTTCGAGTTTGACGTCTTCCGGCTTGGCCACTTCAATGAACTGGCCGTTCTTGTTGAAAAGACGAACCTGAAGCTGTTGCTTCATCCCTGGTCGGAGCAGTGATTCAACGGGAACAATTTGAACCTGTGCTGGAACGCGGTCCTCGCTGATCGGCTTTTCGTCAGCCAGAGCCGGGATCGGATCAGCCGATGGTTGAACTTCCGGACGACCAACGCAGTAGAGCGCGCCGCTGGTGGGGATGATCAGCTTGCCGTGGGAGACGATCGGAGAGCCGTTGGACTCTTCGCCATCCAGACGCATCTTGTGGGTGAACTCGACGCCATCTTCCGTCGGCTTCATGGCGTACCAGCGACCATTGGCTTCGCAGGTGAAGATCTTGCCATCGGCATAGATCGGGCTGCTGCGCTGCATGGTTCCCAGCGACTTCTTCATAATCTGCTTACCGGTTTTTGCATCGACAACGAGCAGCTTAGCGGAATCGTCGATAGCATAGATGCGACCGTCGACATAGATCGGTGCGACCTTGCCGATGAACATTTCCTTGTTACGCCAGACTTCTTCCCCGGGCTTAAGGGAACCAGACTTGTTTCCGTCCAGTGCAAACAGCGCCCCCATTTGAGTGGAATCAACGTTCTCTTCACTGTGACCGCAGATCACCAGATTATCGAAGACAACAGGCGTGGTATTGATCCCGCGAGCAGAGGCGCGGTAGTTCCAGATAATCTTGCCAGTACGAGGCTGAAACGCATAGACGTCCCCATCGCCTGCTCCCACAACGAGAGCCAACTGCCCATTAAAGTTGGCCAGGACTGGAGCGCTATAAGTCGTGTCCTCAGGAAACGGGCGCGTCCCTTCGTACCAGACGGCCTGACCATTGCGTTTATCAAACGCGAGGAACCGGTGAGCCGGACGAGAATTTTCGCCCCAGCCAGTGTTCACGCCGGAGATGACGACGAGTTGTTCATGAATGATTGGATAGTTGGTACGTCCGCCATAGGTCGTGAGGATGCCGTATTCTTCGCTGAGTGAGTGCTGCCAGATCGTCTTTCCCGATTCGCCATCAATACACTGGAACAAGCCGCACACGCCGAGCGCGAAAATATTGCCCGTCTCTGGATCACCGCAGACAGACGACCACGCGACACGGGTATCAGGAACGTCCGACAGAAAGACGTTGAAGATATTCTCCCAGAGGGTGTCGCCGCTGTCAGCATCGACGCAGACAACCTTTTCCTGTTCCTGTGGCGTGCCAGGGTTGTGTCGAGTCAAAAGGTAGATGCGGTTATTGAGATAGATCGGCGTGGAGCGAGTCCCAAGATCCGTACGTTTCCACAGAAGGTTGCTGCCTTCGTCGCCGGAAGGATCCCAGGTGCCAACAATATTCTTCTCACGCGAAATGCCATTCATTTCCGGACCGCGCCAATACGGCCAATCGAGTGGGTCAGCAGCTTGAGCAACGTCGCCGAAGATCATCATTGAAGTGACCAGCGTAGCAACAGCGAGACTAAGGCGAGCGGCGAGCCGGAGAATCATAGGGCATCCCATCACGTTTCGAGGTTGGAGTCGAGTCGCTCCGGAAGACAGATATCAAGAGACCGAGCGTGACCACGATCAGTGACCCGCTCGACACTCTGGCAGGAACAACACAGGCAGGAACAGAAGACGCGTCTTCCGTCACAGGCAGGGACAAGAATCGAGGCAACAACCGCGATTGTTGTCAAAACAACTATTCAATCATAAACGCCATAGGATTAACCGATCAACCTCACTGTTAAGATTTTCGGCCCGTAAAGACGAATCTCACCGGGAATTCACAGACAGGTGAAAACGCAGCAGTTGCGGAACTGTTTGGAAAAAACAGGAAAGAATGTCGCAGAGAGCGCCAAAAAAGCTCCCGTGACGAAACTCCTCCGTTCACTACGACAAGAACCAGAAATTATGCCGCAGATTTCAAGCGATTGAGTTTTCCAGTCATTTTCTGACGCCACTTCTCAGCGACCTGCTCATCGAATGCCGCCACGAAGCTAGTGACATTCACATTGTGCCATTTGCGACCAAACAACGGCATAGACTTAAGCGACTGGTCGCCCGTCATATTGCGGAAGACCATATCGTAGATGGCGATCGACTTGGCGGTACGAGTAACGCCGTGCTGGCAGTGGATCAGCATGGGATAGTTGTTCGGGTCAGCGAAGTGGGCGACATGCTGTTCGAGCTTGGTATCGTCCGGTTCAATTTCGAACGGCATATTGAGCTCAACAAGGCGGCAGCCGGCATTGGTGACGGCGACGCGTTGTTTATTCCAGCGATCTTCACCCAGTTCGCCAGGTTTGCACAGGTTGACAATCGTGCGGAACTGGTGACGCTCGATCAGCTCAGAAAAAACGTCCGGACGCAGCCACGCACTGCGATAAACGAGTCCTTCCTGATGGACAGCGAAGTGCTTATAGCGTTTATGTCGGTAGACCAGAATGCCCGCAATAGCCAGGGCAGTGACAGCCAGCAATGCAATGATGACAGGAGTCGAGATCACAGGTCGAGCCTTCCATGGCAGACGAGTGGTGGAGAAATCGAGTACTTCGAGGTCGGAACTCTACTACGGGTCGCCAGCTATGTAAACCTCATTTCGGCGGCGGGAGATTGGCCGCTTTCTCCGCAGGCTGAGTCGCAGGGGTTGCTGCTGCCGCTGGATTCTTCACCGGTTGGGAGCCAGCAGGCGTCGTCAACGGAGTGGAAAAAGCAGCGTCAACCGCCTCATTCGCCCCTTTCACCGCCAGGCTAATCGTCTTGGGAACCCGGCTGACGCGGTAAAAGAAGAGCTCTGCCCCGGCATAATATTGCGGCTGGGTGATCAGATGGTATTTCCAGCGCTGCTCTTCATCGGTCGGAAGGTAAGGCTCGACACCCCAGAAGACGATGACACCGTCTCCTTCGGGAAAGTCATCAGTCCCCTTGAAGGATGTCGGGAAACGCTGCTGGTCGAGCATTTCGAAGCCGGTGGAAGGCCAGAGTCGATGCAACGCGTAAAGCAGACGCGGCGGAGGCGGGTCATTCACGAGAAGACGCGACCACGTGACTTTCTCCGTTTGACGGGTGATCTGAAACCAGTTGATCGCCGTTTCTTTCGCAGGAGCTCGTGTCGGAAAAGGAGTCCAGACCGAGAGCACGAGCATGAGAACAACCATGGTCGATTTCAGAAATGAGCCGCGTCCTTCATGGTAGCGAATCAGAATCGTGAGCAGGAATGTCGTTACAAGCAACGTGACAATCGGAAGCCATGAGGCGAAGTCGTCAGGAAGAACGCCCCAGAAGAAGATCGCCAGAGCAGACCACAGCAGAGGATTGGAGAAACGAGACACAGGACCTTTGCGACAGTAAACATCAATCGCAGCCGTCGCGAGGAGGACCAAAGGAGGAGTGACGAGCACCGACCAAAATGGATAGTCAGCCTTGAGCGTGATGTCCATTTCGCCGCAGATAGCCCACGTAGCAAGGACACCGAAGAGCATCGACCCGGTGACCATGCGGAGGGCACGCTGTTTGTCTTTCAACTCCGCGACTTCCGTGGCCCCCAGCAGAGCACAGAGCGCCGCACCAATCATGAGCTTAATGCTGTAAATCGAGAGAATCGCGCCTCCCTGGACCAGATCCTCCCAGGCGGAGCCCTGCATATCGACATACCACGGGGCGAATTCACTGGGCCAGCCGAGAGTCTCGATAATAAAGTTCCCGCCGTGACTGGCGTACATAAACATTGGCCACCAGGCACCAGCGATTAGAAAGGCGACAGCACACAGAGGAAGATATTGCCAGTGTGATTTCCGGAGAGGAGGACGACGAGGTCGGTCGGTTGCGACCGAAGGAGAAGGCGCAGCAGGAGCAGGTTCGCTGATCGCGAAGTTGCTCAGGACCAGCCACGTGAGAACCGCGATCAAGTTCGCCAGCGCAATAATGGAGTTGATGAGAAATAAAAGCCCCGTCAGCGCAGCAGCTGCAATGAGAAGCTTCTCGCGGTTTTTGGATTTGGGGCGTTGTGAGCGGATCAGGACATCCCAGATCGCGAGCTGGCAGAAGATCCCGGGAATCAAAGAGGATCCCGTCCGCACATCTTCCAGTAACGGCCCGGAGACACCCAGCAGAAGAGCAGCAATGATCATCCCGCGGGGAGTCAGATAATGTCGCGCAACAACGGCAATCATGCAGACGGACGCCACCAGCGAAAGGTACGCCGGCAGACAGTGTCGATTAAGAGGCAGCAGCGTCGGAACATGCTGTGCCAGCGCCGCCAGCCAGCCGTTCAGAGGAGGCTGATACATGATGGCCGGTTCGGAGGTGCAGGCGCTCAGGTCGATCAGGCACAGCCAGTGATGGACATTGAGGTACTCCAATGAGAGAAGCCCCCAGATCGCAGAGGCATTGTTGAGAGGCAGACGCATCGCGGACATCAGCCCGGGCAAAAGAGCAATGAGAACGATGTAATACCAATGCGACGTCGATCGCGCGAGCTGAGGCAGAGCTTGCTCATAAACTTCCCCGGTCCAGCGATGGAGCTGTTCGTCGGTTTTCCCACGCGGGTCCAGATGCGGAAGTTCGAGAACATTGGAGGTTTCAGAGTTCGACATGAAATTTGTTCGTGGAAATGATGACTTGGGTGGCTGGCGTCAGGATCGTTAGCTGACCCCAGTCGAATTCGCACTCGATCATTCAATCTTGCCTGCCGCTTAGAAGATCGAATGGGGGAGAATGAACTTACTTCTCAACAGTCGCAGCGGGTTTCTCACTCTTCATTTTTTCGATCTTGCCAAACATGTGGCCACCTTTTTTGCCGTGAGACCACGTGCCAGCGTACTCGTTCTCATAAAAAAGGACCCGGCAGCCGAATTCACTTCCCAGACCAGGGATCGCGGCGGAAGTCAAAGACATGACAGGCGTATCGTCGGCCCAGTAAACATTGATCGGGACAGGGACGACGACATCGACCTGCGCGAACTTCATCCGGGAGTTGATCAGCCAGTAAGCCTTCTGTGCGGGATCGGGCTGGACCTTCTCAACCGAAACAATCTCGTAGCTCTCGCCTTGAGGAATCGGCTTGTCCTGGCCTCGCATCGTGAAACTACCAGTCAGTTTCGCGCCTGTGAGAAGCTCGACGAAGGCTTTTTCCTTATCATCCAGAGGCGGCTTCTCATCCTTATCATCAGCGGCAGACAGCGACGTTGTCAGAAGGAGGGTGAACAGGAGAAAGAGTGTGGAGCGAAGTGGCTGCATGAGGAGGGCTCCGAGAAGTTAGTGAAAAACAATTTTGAAATCGAAGTAGGGTGCTGGTGAGTCTTCGAACCGCACCAATTGAGCTCTCAACGCTCGTTTGGCTTTTGTCATCGCGTTGGGGTTGGTTCGGTAGGACTCACCTGCGTCTTACTGATGGCATGGTGGGCGATCACTCCAGTATAGCGACTGGAGAAGCGAAAGTGTCAAACGGGACTCAGGAAGCGCGTCGCGAGGTCGCAGGAGTTGCTTCAACTGGTGGCGTGTAGAGGCGGATCGTGCGACAGAGAAGTTGTTGCCAGCGGTCAGCAATCTGGTTGGTATGGTGGATCTTCTGGAAGGATTCGAAGTCGACAGCCTGCGGGTCGATCGTCGCAACCAGTTCCGGAATCTGGTCGATGCTGGAGATGGTCTTGATCAGCGAAGGGAATTGTCGACGCAGGAAGTTGGCGAACGGCCCGTCCCACATCAGGATCGGTTTACCAGCCGACAGCGCATCGAATGCGACCGTAGAGACGCGGTAATGGTATTCGCCAGCACAAAGCACGACATCGGACTTGGCGATCTGGTCGTGATAGTCGGTGAATTGTCTGCAGATGGTCAGTCTGCGGGAGACGAACTCCGTATCGCCTCGCATGATGACGTTCATATCGTTTCGACTGAGCGCAAGGTCTCGCAGTTGGATGCCATGGTCCCGGCAGCCGTGACGACTGGGGACGAAGAGGCGTTTGACAGGCGGCTCGAAACTCGACTCGACCGATGGCCTCGGCGGCAGTTCACGTGGCAGCATGGGATACGGGATGACTTCGGAGCAGAAGTCGTACTTCATCCGCAACATGTCTGCGAACTCTTCGCAAAAGACAAGGTGCCTGGTCGGAGAGTCGAGTCGACTGAAGAGAAGTCGACGCGTTCGACAATGACAGAGTTCGTTGAGATTGGTGTGATTGATCAGCCAGCAGCGTGTCTTGCGATTCCACAGAAGCGAGAACGTAACCGTTTCGTAGCTGAGAATGACGATGTGGTCATACGAATTGGCCGCAAGGTGCCGACGAAGTTCGACCAGCTTGCGAATCTGATCAAGACCTGACAGGTACTGGCGCGCTGATTCGAAACCAAACTCCGGTAAAAGGAGTCGCTGATAGATGGACAGGCCATGGCTGTGATGGTCGTGATAGCGAACCGTCGCAGCGAGGGTGACGTCTGCAAACTGCGAAATGGTCGAGACAGTACTGCGAAGAAGTGCTTCCTGAGCCGGACTGCCGAGAAGATCAGCGACGAGGACTTTCATGCGAAAGACTCCTCGAATTCTCCAGTGTGCCATGCTTGCGGCTTTGAGCAAGCATGTTCTGGACGTCTCAATATCCAACGCAGTAGCATGCTCACCGAAAGCTGTGAGCATGGCACGACATTCTGGATGGCGGTCGTTATCAACCGGCAAATGGATTGAGACAGCGAGATCACGATTGACCTCATGGCATCATGCCTTCAGGAGAGACGTGCGAAATGGCCGTCGTGACCAGATGTGCGGATCATGTCAATGTTGGCAATTTCAAGATGGGTTGCTTGATCGACGCAAAGAGGGGACAAGACTCGTTTTCACATGGGAAAAGGAGCCTTGTTGCACGTCCAAAGCGGCGGGAGTATGATGCGAACACTCCCCTCGTGTCAAGATGGCTTGCCCTCCGGTTTTTCCTGCCCAATGAGTGCCCACCGATGCTCACACGACCTCGTTCCGTGACTTCTTTACCTGCCTGGATCTGTCTGGCAGGAGGTTTACTGCTGACCTTGGCCGACTCCACGCTGGCGGGAACCCCATCCGGGCTCGTCTGGCCACAGTTTCGCGGACCGACGCAGCAGGGACACGCAGACGCTTCTGCCAAACCCCCGACCGTTTTTAATGAAAACGAGCACCTGGTTTACAAGACGCCAATTCCCGGCGTCGGCTGGTCATCACCAGTGATTGCCGATAACGAGGTCTGGCTGACGACAGCGCTTCTCGAAGAGAAGAAGCTGCAGGCGATCTGCCTCGACTATACGACAGGCAAGATCACCCGAGCAGTCACGGTCTTCGAGCCGGAGGAATGGGAAGAGATTCACCTCCAGAATTCGCAGGCCTCCCCCACGCCCGTGATCGATGAAAAGAATGTCTACGTTCACTTTGGCAATTATGGCAATGCGGCGATCGATCGCGCAACCGGCGAGATTGTCTGGAAGAACAATGAAATCGTCGTCGAATACATGACGGGAGCAGGCAGTCATCCCGTTCCCTATGAAGACACCATCATCATCACCTGCGATGGGGCAGATAAGAACATCATCGCTGCCCTCGATAAATCGACAGGGAAAGTGATGTGGACGCAAGGACGCTCGCAGCCACTGCGAAACAATGCCGATACGCATCGCTCGTTCTCCACCCCGCTCATCGTAAGAAACGCAGGACAGACAACACCGCCCGAAGTCATGGTCTCGATCGGACCCGATCAGGTTCACGGTTATGATCCCCGCAATGGCAATGACCTGTGGTACACGACTTATCAGGGCTTCTCGACCGTCCCGATGCCGATCACCGACGGCGAGTCCGTCTACGTCGCCACAGGCTTCGGCAAAGCAACATTCATGGCGATTAAACTCGGCGGCCAGGGAGACATCACGAAAAGCCACATCAGCTGGAAGAACAATAAAGGCATCTCCCTGATTCCTTCGCCCCTTCTGGTCGACGGATTGATCTACATGTCGACCGAAAAGGGAACGTTCCTGTGCATCGATCCCACAACCGGAGAACAGCTCTTCCAGGAACGCCTGGGAGGCAATATGTCATCGTCGCCGATCTATGCAGGCGGTCATATCTATCTCGCCGATGAGAACGGCGTCGTCTATGTCATCAAGCCAGGCAGAGAATTCGAGCTGGTACAGAAAAATGAACTGCAATCAGGCCAGGTCAAAGGATCACCAGCAGCCGTCGGTAACTCGCTACTGCTTCGCAGCGAGAACGGATTGTACCGGTTCGAGTAGACGCGATTGAGAGCTTCAACGGGAGATCGGAATGCAGGGTGAAGGCGAATCGAAAAAACAGTCCCGGCTGGCATGGATGGAAAAGCTGCTGATCGGAGTGTCGCTGCTGCTGTTGGTTGGGTTCGGGGCGGTGCTGTTTGGTGTCCCGTTTCTGAATGACGCGGTGATACGGAATGCACAGAAGTCGGTCGCGAAGGCGCTGGGGGCAGGGCCGGATCCGAAATTGTTGAGTGGCGCAAGTTCTGCAAGTTCTAGTGGAGGTGCAAGGATTGGTCAGCTGGGCGAGAAGTGCCCAACAAAGACAATTGCTGTTACTCTTGATGTTGATACGCCACTCAATCGTCAAGTCAGCGAACTACTAGCCAAGAAGCTGAATGAGAGTGGCGAGTTTGAGAATGTAAAGTTCTTTGATTCAAGTGAGACAGCTGAAGAGGATTTCGATAACTGGGTGTCGGTGCATATTGACGAGACCAGCTTGCTGTCATCCTTCAAGCGTGAGCAGCTGTCAGACGGGAAACAGCAGACTCAAGTATCGGTTAAGTACATTGTGATGTCGGAGCCGACTCATCAGACAACGCGTCATGAGGAGTCTCCGCTTGCTGATCCCCTTGCCAACGTAAGCGGCGGAATTGAGGTAAAGAAAGAGTTTATCTACCGAGGCGGGATTGATTTGGAAGAACTCCGCTCCATGCTGCCCGAGAAACTTGTTGAAGAGATTTCAGACAGACTTTTCGAAGTGAGGAGGCGCCATGAGAAAACTTTTGGAGAACTTCCAGCGGATTTATCGAAAGGCTTCTGGCCAACTTTGATACGTGCTGAAACTCCGTCGTTATTGAATGACTTTCGTCATCGTCAGCTTCGTTCAACCAATGGGTTTCTGATTTCAAGCGATGCCGTCTGGCTGGTTGAAGTTCCTTCTATGGAACTAAGAGATTTTTACCGACGTGCCCAGGCAGAATTTGGACCCAAAGGATTTGGAGAGCTATCACATAATCGCCGTCCGTTTAAACTTGATCAAGCCATATTTACGATCCCGGATGACTGTATCGCGTTGTCGAATTCGCCTGATCACAATGACTTCTGGGAGATTTATCCTGCTCCGCGGGCCGAATTGGTTCACGAAAGTCGAAAAACGCTCCCTGCTGCGACAACTTTGTTGTACGTCCACTACTGCCGAATGCTCTCGAAGAATGAATATCGAAGCCTGGTGAATCAAATGGCCAAAGCTCCTGATGTCACACTCGAGAAAGTGTTGATGTTTCGCAAAGAACTGGTTGCCATCGACGAGGCTGGTTTTGAAGAACTGATTAAACGATTCGAATCGTCAGAGAATAATCTTCTGCTTTCACTGATAAGCTTCGAAGTCGACGATAAAGGAATGTCTGATGATGATCGAATAAAAATATGGAAACAGCTTTTCATTCGCCTGTTAAAGGAAGACCCTGAAGAAAGATACGAGTCGATTCTTTCTTCGATGATTGGCACTCAGGCTAAAGAAAAGATTTTTGAGACCATGGCAGAAGACCTGCGAGTGGCGGGCATTCCAGAACTGGTTGAAACATCATCCAACATTTTCACGCTACGGCCAGGCGAAGTCTATTCGGCCATCCTGACAGATCCGACAGACAAGACTTCCATCGCCAAATCCTATCTCCATCGATCGCCAACGGGAGAAGTCATTCTAAGACAGGTGATTCAAACAAACTCTGGAGTCAGTACGAATTCACCGTCGTTATCTACAGATGGAAAATCTCATTCAATCAACGCGGGGTACAATGATTTCCGCGTTGAAGGGACAGTGCGGCTTTTGGATCCTGCGACCGGTGAAGTGGAAGTCGAGTTAAAGAAGGGGAAGCCGTAAGGGAGAGATGGCTTGGTGTTGATGGGCGAATGGGAACGAACGCCTGCCTATCGCCCACCCTCATCCGCCCTTCGGGCACCTTCTCCCCTCAAGGGACAAGGAACAAGACAAACTCCTACACCCCCACCGCACTGCGCTGCTCCGCCAACTGTCGCGCCTGCGCCGCTGACGTATCAATCGCGATCTTCAGCGTGAAACGCTTAATGCGCGTCTCATCCGCCGTGAACTGCCAATGCGAGATGATCGCTGTGCTCTGGTGGACGAGTTCAAACCCGCCTTCCGACTGGCTGACCGTATAAAGCGGGTAGCTCCACAGGAATGCGGGTGGGTCCATTTCAATGCCGACATCGATCCCGAGCCATTCATCAACCGCAGAAATTCGGCTGCAATGCTTCAGGTCGAGTTGAGTCTGAAGCTGGCCTAGACGCTGGCCGTTTTCATCATAGAAGTAACGATCATCCGCCCCCGCAGGCATGCCAGCAAGGTTGTTCTCGACGCCGACGTGATAGACTCGCCCCGGAACGAGGTTATGCCACTCGTAATGAACATCGAGCTGAGACGGGCTCTCGTCACGCAGCGTGATGGTCTTGGTCAGCGTCGCCATGTCGGCGTCATACTGAGGGACTTCGCGCGTCATCACGATATCAATCCGCCCCGGCACTTCGCGCAGCTTCGTCTGGTAAACGCCAAGCGGCATCTCGTTGAGCTGCGATTCCCCCGTGCGGAACTGCTCGATCGTCGAGTCGTTCCAGAGCATGTGATCAACAAGGGCTTTGCGTGGCCACTTGTCGTACTCGATCGCTTTATCGAGATTGGGTTGTTTGAAGTGAACACGCTCATGAGGCTCGGCGACGAAGCCCCCTTGCTGTTCATCAAGTTTAGAAGCATGCTCGATGATCTTCTCGTGATAAGGCTCCGGACGACGGTTGAGGGTCGCCAGCAGGTTATGGCGGATCGCCTTGATATCGAGTTCGTAAAGATGACCGCCAACGGCTGGCGAGAAGTAAGCAATCAGCGACTGGTTTGCGAGACGAATTTCCTGACGGGCATCCAGGTTGAAGTCACCCACAGTGACCGACTGCCAATGCTTCGAAGCATGTTGCATTGACTCGATATGCGAGTCCGCAGCAATCAGGTGACGATAAATCGCGTTACGCAAGTGAGGCAGATAAAGACCGCCAAACGCACCGTGCCAGTAAGGGCAGTTACATTGACCACGGTAGAGATCGAGCAGGGCAGGTTCGAGCTTCTCAGGTGAAAAGGCTTCTTCCTGCTGCAGTTCATGCAGCTTCGTACTGACTTCCTTTGCACGACAGAACATCTCATGGGTCTCCTGATAGCGAACCAGGAAGTTCCGCCACGACACGCCACGTAGAAACTTCTGCAGACGAGGAAAGTCTTCGTGATCTTTAAGGTCCTTCGTCAGTTTCTTGTACTCCATCTGACGTTCCGTCGTCATCGCCCATTCCGTCATCTCCCGATAACTCGCATCCGGCAGATAGCAGCGACCAACCGGCGGAGTCGTCCGCGTGACTTCCGTTGGCAGGGTCAAATGAACCCAGTCTTTGTTCGCACGCAGCAGTTCAAAGAACTTACGCAGCCAACCCTTCTCATAGATAAGTTCTTTCGTGCCCGGCCAGACGCCAAATTTTTCCCCATCATCGCCAAAGGTCATGACACAGCCGGGAGACTCCGCATGCACCTTCGCTAAATATTCGAAGGTCGCCTCCGGAGTATCGAACGGAATCGTATAGCGAAGTTTCTCCGAAACCGGGAAAACTTTCAGCAGTCGTCCCTGATCTTCAGTCAGGTAATAGCCACGCAGTTGTTCATCGGCGAAACCGGCGCATTTGAAGTGGAAGTCGTCGAGAATCGTGAAGTCGATCCCGGCAGCCGTGACATCGCCCGCAAAAGATGGTTCCCAGACCCGCTCTGGCACCCACATCCCATTGACTTTGCAACCCAGGAGGTCCTCAAGATAACGGGTGTACGCCTTCATCTGCCCAATGCGGTCACGTGATGGAATACACGCAAGAATCGGCTCGAAGAACGGCCCACCAAGGATTTCAATCTGACCACGCGCGACGAAGTCTCGCAACCGCGCAATGTATTCCGGGTGACGTTCGACCAGCCACTCCATCAGCGAGCCCGATGTATGCAGGGCGATGCGAATTTCTGGATATTCTTCGAGGATGTCGAGAAACGGACTGTAGCTGTCATTGAACGCATCTTCGATCACGCCGTCGAAGTTGCCGACGGGCTGGTGATTATGAATCGCAAGGATGAGGCGGACAGCAGAGTCATTGGGTGGTTGAGACATGGACGGTAGATCCTGGACGGCTGTCGCCGGGGATTAAGGGGATGATCGGATCTTGGTGGCACAGGCATTCCTGCCTGTGCGAAGCTTCTCGCGATTTGCACAGACGAAAGTCTGTGCCACTGGAAAGCGTGTTCGGCTATTATTATCTGGACGGGGGTCCGGGGAAAAATGGCAACCGGGGTGATTTTCCTGTTTTTGCCCGCAAAGGGGAAGATGCGGTCACCAGCGGGAATCACGATTGTCAAAATGGGAAGTCCAGAGAAGGCCAAATGATGCAGTCACACGAATCGACACTCTCGCAAGCCGTCCACATTCAGTTGCAGACCATGTCAAAACATGCCCCAGAGGAAATCGAACGCCTCAGTCATCTCGCAAAAGAACTGGAACTCGGACAGCTTCACATCACAAAAATCGATCACGGCGATCTCGTCGTGCTGGCCGACCTCCTGGAAAAGAACAAGCAGAGCTTTCCACAGCTGGGCGATTGGACGGAGTCGTTCACCGACGAGTACAACCGACGAATTCATACGCGGAGCAATTGTTAGACGGCTGGCGTTTAAGCAGCCGCGGCTGAGACACCCGTGGCGTACGGTGAGGCGGTCGTCTACAACAGATTGAGAAAAGAAGTCTATCACGACGTGAGGAGCAAACCATGAGTTCAGCGGTAGGAGTCAGACAAGAGACATTGGTTCTGGAAAACGTCACCAAAACATTCGAGACGGCAGCGGGCGCGCTCACAATTCTCAAGGACGTGACACTGACGTTCCAGCCCGGAGAAGCCGTCGCCATCACCGGGCCATCGGGCTGCGGCAAGAGCACACTCCTCTACACAGTCGGTCTTCTCGATGCCCCCACGTCAGGTCGCATCACGCTGTTCAGCGAAGATGTCTATCGGCTCTCGAGCAGCCAGCAGGCCAAATTCCGCAACGAGAAAATCGGCTTCGTCTTCCAGGAACATCACCTGCTGCCACAGTGCACGGTACTGGAGAATGTCCTGCTGGCAAGACTGCCCGCAGGAAGCGTCACCAGCGACGTCGAGTCACGAGCAAAAGCGCTGCTCGAGCGAGTCGGGCTGTCGTCACGCCTGGGACATCGTTCCGCACAACTCTCGGGCGGAGAACGTCAACGCGTCGCGATTTGTCGAGCATTACTCAACGAACCACGACTCATCCTGGCCGACGAACCAACAGGGAACCTCGATCCAACAACCGCCGAAGAGATCGGAACCCTGCTGCTGGAACTGCAGGCCGAACACAAGACGATTCTGCTCTGCGTGACGCATAGCGAATCCCTGGCAGCGAGGTTTCCCGCTCGGATGACGTTGCGCGAGGGGAAGCTGGTGCGTGTGTAGCAGTAAGACTCAAAGATATTCGTCTGGGGATCAAACGAATAGAATCGACAATCCCCATCGTTAAATCGAGGAGCATATAATGGTCAGTTGGAGCGCAGACCTTGAAAATCAATTGGATTCATTCATCAAAACCGGGGCATACTCTACTCGTGAAGAAGTGATAGCGAAGGCACTCGATGCACTCAACCGAGAGCAGGAAGAAATTGCTGCGATTCTAGCTGGGTTTGATGACATTGAAGCGGGAGAAGATGTCTCTCTGGAAGATGTTGATCAGGAAATGCGAAAGAAATATGGAATCGGCTCGGGTGATTTTGCGCCTAGTCAGTTTCTCCAGTCCGGGCTTGATCAGTTAGAAACCGGCGAGTATCGATCGATAGATGAAATTGAAGCAGAACTTCGTGCAGATGAAATATAGTCATACCATGCTCACACGCAACACCCTCGTCTTCTCAACCCTCAAGCATTACTGGCGATCCAACCTCGCCATGCTGGCAGGGATCATCATCGCCTGCGCCGCCCTCACCGGCGCGCTCATCGTCGGCGACTCGATTCGCGGCTCGCTGAAACAGATGACTCTCGATCGCCTCGGGACAGTAGAGACGGCAATTGACAGTCCTCGCTTTGTCACGGAAGAACTGGCGGCAAAGATCAAGGTTGAAAAGGGAACCCATGCGGACCCATTGACGGCACCGGCGATTCATTTGTCGGGAGCGATCAAGAAGCAGTCAGCAGACGGGAAAGTTAGTCGAGCGGGGGGAGTACAGGTCTATGGAGTCGATGAGCGGTTCTGGAAATTGCTGGCCATTTCAGATTCAACAAATCAGCATATTCAACAGGAGAATGACGGGGTCATTCTCAACGAGGTGGCTAGAGATATCCTCGGCGCACGATACCACGACGATGTCACTCTTTATGTTGACCTCCCCAGTTCCATCCCTCGAGATACGCTGTTCGGCGAGCGAGATCAGACAACAGCCCAGATTGATTTGCTCGTTAGTGGAGTCTTCCAGGAAGAAGATCTCCTCGCTTCGAAACCGGAAGACATGAAGGTCTATTTGCACACCGACTATTTCGACCGCTCACCCAACGTCTTCTCCCTCCGTCCCGATCAAACCAGCGGCCCCATCGCCTACGTCCCGTTGAAACTGCTGCAAGAACGCCTCGGCATCCAGGAACTGCCAGCATCCCGTCGCAATCCAAATCCCAAACCAGCGCGGGTGAATGCCCTCTATTCCTCCGGCGTGATCACTGATGTCAGCCAGGCATTATCGCTGGCGGATCTGCAACTGCGACTCGTTCCGAATGAAGCAGGAACGATCCTGGCCCTCGAATCCGATCAACTCATTCTGGAAACCACCATCGCCCGAGCGGCGGAGCGCGTCGCAGCCAAGAACCAGCTCAAAACACAACCCGTCCTGCTCTACCTGGCCAATGAACTCGCCAACAAAAACAACCTCGACAAGTTCGCCATGTACTCGACAGTCGCAGGGATCGATCTGACCGCAGGTGAACCATTCGGACCTTATGTCACCACCGATGGTCAACCCGTCCCGAAACTCACCGGCAACGAGGTCGCCATCAATCAATGGCTGGCAGAAGACCTCGGCGTCAGCATCGGCGACGTGATTCGCATGAAGTATCACCAAGTCGGCTCGACAGGCGAACTGCCGGAGCTCGAAGCGGAGTTCACCGTCAAAACCATCCTCAAAATGGAAGCCGCGACGCTCGATCGCGGTGTTGTTCCCGTGATCGAAGGCGTCACGACAGCCGACAGCTTCGCCGACTGGGAGCAGCCATTCCCGATGAACCTCGATCGCATCACCAGTCGTGACGAAGAATACTGGGACGAATACAAAGCCACCCCCAAGCTGTTCATGTCGGTCGAGTCGGCTCAAAAAATGTGGACCAGCAAGTACGGCGACCTCACGTCGATCCGCTTCGCCCATGAGACAACGCCAGATGCCATCGAGAAACTGGAACGTCAGATTCTCAACGCGATTGACCTGCCAGCCACTGGACTCGCCGTGCAGCCTGTTCTGGCACAAGGCTTAAAAGCCTCAGCGGGGTCAAACGATTTTTCAGGGCTGTTCCTGGGGTTCAGTTTCTTCCTCATCGGAGCCGCGTTGATTTTGACAGTGCTGCTGTTCCGTCTGTCGATCGAAGAACGGATCCGCCAGCTGGGTCTATACGCCGCAGTCGGTTTAACGACGAGAGAAATCCGAACGCTGTTATTAAAGGAGACACTCCTGCTCTCCCTGGTGGGCGGTGTCCTCGGTGCCGCCGCAGCTGTCGCGTATGCTGACCTGATGATGACCGGACTGACAACCTGGTGGCAGGGAGCCGTCGGCACAACCAACCTGCACGTCTACGTCACGCCGATGGCTTTGATCACCGGACCTGTTGTGACGTTGATCATGACCATGCTGGTCGTGTGGTGGTCATTACGCGGCATCGCGAGACTCTCCGTCAGAGAACAGCTGACTGGCAACCTGACGCCGGATGTCCCTGCCAAAGCCGCCCAGCATCGCGGCGCGATCAGCTTCTGGATCGGCTCGTCTCTGCTGGGAATCGCGGTCATGTTACTGGTCGCTGCATTAGGGGGAATGTTGCCGCAGAAGGAAGCGTTTTCAGGTTTCAACTGGACGATCGTCGCGTTCTTTCAGATTGGTCTTTGCACCCTCATCGGCGGGATTCTGCTGCTCCGCTGGTGGCTCGTTCGACCTGCCACAAACGCGGGATCTGCGAGATTCAATCTCCAGCGGCTAAGCGTTTTGAACACCATGCGACAACCCTCGCGAACCTTGACCACGACATCCATGATCGCCTCAGCCACCTTCCTCATCGTCGCTGTCGGCGTCGGCCAATATAACCCCCTCGCCGTAAAACCCGATAAAACTTCCGGCAACGGCGGCTTCTCGCTGGTCGCGGAATCCTCACGTCCGATCCTCGCGAATCTCGAATCACTCGACCTCAATCAGGCGCTCGCAGAATGCAAAGCATCGACGCCGGGACCAGAGCCAGCTGCGACACCACCATCGGCCATCGAGGGAGTCCGCATCTATTCGTTCCCAGTGAAGAGCGGCGAGAACGCGAGTTGCTTGAACCTCTACCAGACGACCGTCCCCACAATCCTCGGCGTCAGCGAAGAGTTCATTCAACGAGGCGGGTTCGCCTTTGCAGACACGCCCGGCGAGAATCCCTGGACAAGACTCAACGAGGAAACGCCCAACGCCAATGTCCCTGCCCTCGGCGACATGAACACACTCATGTACTCCTTGCACAAGATGCAGGGCGACACGATCGAACTCCCCATGTCGAATGTCCCCCACGCCAAAATCCAGATCGCAGGCATGCTGACAGGAAGTGTCTTTCAAGGCGTCTTGCTGATTTCGGAGAAGAACTTTCGCAGGCTGTTTCCCGAAGTCGTCGGGTATCAACACTTCCTCGTGGAAACAAATTCCAATCCGGGCTGCGTACCACTGGCGTCGCAGTTACTGGAGACCCGTTATGAGGAATTTGGTTTGGACGCAGAACCCGTCGCGGATCGACTGGCTCGTTTCCTCGCCGTGCAGAACACCTACCTGACGACGTTCCAAACCCTCGGCGGCCTGGGACTTCTTCTGGGAACAATCGGGCTCGGCGTCGTCATGCTGCGAAATGTCCTCGAACGACGTGGCGAGATTGCGCTCCTGCGAAGTATCGGGCTGACAGGAAGCCGAATCGGCTGGATGGTGTTCCTGGAGAATTCATTCATGCTACTGACGGGAATCGCCTTAGGCACCGTCGCAGCTCAGTTAGCAATGTGGCCGCATCTACAAAGCAGTGCCGCGCAGGTTCCCTGGGCATCGCTGGGTGGACTCCTCGTAAGCGTCCTACTAGTCGGAAGCCTCGGAGGACTCTTCGCCGTCTGGCGAGCCATGCGACTCCCAATCGTCACAACCCTCCGCGGCGAGTAAACCTGTGTGCCACGGCTGTGTCAGCCGTGGATTTTACTTACGACCCGCACAGCCGACACGGCCGTGGCACACCTGATCACACCTTGCGAATATAGTTCGCCGCGTAACTTCTGACCTTCTGACCGTTAAGGATGTGGAAGTGCCGCAGCTGATTCAGCGTTTCCTGACTGAAGCGAGACAGCGGAACGTGGAGAATCTTCCGGCCATACTTGCGTGCAAGCGTCTTCCAGGCCATACCCGGAGGGGTCGCAGAGAGAACGGTAATGTGCTTGAAATGCGTATGATAGCTACCCGCGACGATGAGCCGTTCCTCGAGCGTGTCGACAAAATCAAACCGCGGATCTCGCCACACATCCGGTATCGGACGAGGCGGAAAAAGAAACATCGCGCCACCATAGACCGCTTGCGCAATCCCCGGACCGACAAGTTCGTTCTGGTAGGCGCTTGCAAAAAACGCCAGCGTCGATTCGTCATGATGCTCAGCATGCCACGTGATACGACTCGGGTAATCGCGCGGATCAGCAGGCGTATCAAAGAGCATAATGACGCAATCCAGGTTGCCACGAGAGGGGGGAATCTCTTTCACATACAGTTCACCCGTATGCCAGTTCCGCAGCGTCTCTCGGATATCGAGCCCATCTTTCAGGCTGGAAGAAAACTTTTCGATCTTCGCCAGGTCATTGCCAAGCAGTGAGAGCGCATGGTCTTTGACAGCCGTTCGGAAACGCTCGATCGCAGTATCTTCCGGCGGCCAGCTGCAGTGTGAAAACGGGTTCCACTGCATCTCCCATTTCTGCTGCTGCTCTTTCTGCGGACGCGGCGTGAGTTCCAGCCCCTTCCAAGAAAGCAGCTTGCCCGGCAGTCGACTGCGCTTCTCATAGATCTCCTCATCCGGAGTTTCGAGCAACTGCTGATTCATCTTCACCAGAGGCAGCGCACGATTCACGCCGAAGTTGTACTCTCGCAACGTCTCAACAAGATTGATCGCAAACGCATCCCCAAAGATCTGCTGAGCAGCGACCACAAGAGAATACATATCCGGCGTCAGCCGACGCGAAATGAGAGAAAGATTGCGCACATACTGGAAATAAGTCGAAAGCAGCCGCGGCGTGATCTTGCGAGCCTTCGCTTTGTGTTCTTCCTTGTACCGACGACGAGCCTCAATCACGAGCAGCTTGAGCCCATCCAGCGACATGTTCTCATCGTCATCAAGATCAGCCCGGGCATGCTCATAACAGGCCGTAATAAAAGGAAGTTCGCCCAGCGCGAACAACGCCTGTTCTTCAGGAAACGAATGCAGTTCCGCCTCAACTGGCGGTTCGAGATCTTCCAGTTCGTCCTCCGCCGTCGCCACCTGAAAGTACATGCGAAGGCTGGGCCACTCTGCAAAACTGCACAGACAGAGAATCGATTCGAACTTCGTTTCCAACTGACGCAAACGTGACGCCATGTAAGACAGACGTCTGGCGTGAAGTCCTTCTTCCACCAGCGGCACCGACGTCAACACGGCAGACGCAAAGCGATCCAGCGACAGATTCTTGATCGTGTACGCATCCGGCAGAACATTGATCAGTTCATCGTACTCGCTGGTATTGAGATCGATGTAAGCGCGCGGGCGACGCTCCATGATCGAGTTACGGATCGCTGCAATGACCGCCTGACAGGGATCGATCGCCACATAACTGGCATACGAATCGATTTCGTCCTCATCGTCATTCCAACTGGCTTCCGGCCCCGGCTGAATCGCCACACTGATCCGCGGAAGATCAGCGATCCCCGTCTCGACCGCATCTCGAAACGATTCCGGCAGCGGAACCGCCAGGCAATCATACTTACCAGACAACAACACACGACGAACCTCCACCGCATAGTCCCCACTTTCATGGATAACCGGCAGCAGCGTGATCTTGTCGGAGAGATGAAAGACGTTACTCATAGGTATTGAAAGTGAGTCAGGTTACTGGTCGCAGTATTCAGGAAATCTATTAATAGCAGTACGAAACCGATCAAGAAAAATTCTGCCGCGACTCTCATTTTGGAACTTCTGCCACAGGGGAAAATGATACGAAGCAGGTGCAGTTAATGGAGAATCATGAGGCCATGGGTATTCTGGATTGGGGCCGACAGCCAATGTAGGAGCAAGATGCTCTATTTCTCTTGAGAAGCTGACTGCTGTTCGAATCCAGTTTTGAAATGAACTCACATTCCCAAACTCGAATATCTCATGGACACGACCACGACCATGTCCCAGAAACCGCAGAAATTTTGTAAATCCGGCGTGGGATTTCGGTGGTGGATTTCCATCTCGCCAGAAATATGCTTTTGCGAGCTTTTCGGTCGACATCTGTAAATAGTGAAGCAAGTGACATTCGTGTGCTCCATATAGATTTAATTTATGGAAAACTTCGTAGTCGCTCTTTGCTTGCGTCCACCATGCGTCTTGAAACCCATTCATACAGCTGCCGTTTCCACATGTTTGTCTTTACCGTAATGAATTCGTCCATCCAGAGACCAGTCATCTGGCAGCTTTAATTCTCCCGTCAAAACGCTTTGCCACTCAGCAGGAGTTACATCAACTACTCGAAGCGTATGCTCCAACTCGGTTCCGAAATCGACTGCAAAATCGACTGGCTCAAGTGTTTGATGAATCGAGTCGCCTGCCCACGTATTAATTTCGACAAGGCGAATATCTCGATTTGGAGATTGATTCGGTAAATAGAAGACATCTGAGATGCTTGGATCAGCAAGAAGATGCTGCTTCGCATAGAAATCAGCTAATTTGTCTCGATCATATGGCAACGAAGTCATACTTATCTCCTGGACTTTGAAACAACACTCATAATCGCATCCTCACGCAAATCGGTTGTCATCATCTTCATCATCGAAGTCGTCGTCATACTCCTCATCATCGTCGTCATCATCAGTGGCCATGGCGTCGGGGTGGAGGGTCTCGTTCGGAGAGAAGAAGAAGTCCCCCAGTCCCATGGGAAGGGTATTGCCACCAGAGTAGCGTTGCTTCTTCTCAGCCATCTCGTTGAGGTTGATCGCCTCCTCACCCAGGCATGCCAGTACAGATTCGCGCCAGGCTTGATCGAGGCCGAGGGGATGTTTCTTTTCAGACGCCAGACGCTTGATCGCGTAACGCAGGACATTGATCCCATCACGCGTCGAGAAATCGAGCTTGAGGGCATGCGACTGCTGCAGGAAGTCAACAGTCAATTGCAGCAGAGAATCTTCCGCGAACGGGAGGTGATACTTGAGAATCGCCAGTTCGTCTTCTCGCGCGGGGTGAGTCAGTGTCAGTGTCGGCTGCAGGCGACTGAGGATGTAATCGGGGATTTCAAACGTTGACTCATCTTCGTTCATCGTCACGGCACAACAGAAGTTGCGATGAGCAGGAATCGTCAACCCCGCGATGATCGATTCGATGTAGCGACGATGGTCGAGCAGCGGAGCCAGCGACGCCCAGCTCTTCTCGTTCATCCGGTTACCTTCATCAAGAATGCAGATACCACCTGTGATCATCGCGGTGACGAGCGTCGAGGCGTGATACATGATCTTACTGCCATCACCAACGACCGGCGTGACGAGCAGGTCTTCCGGACGCGTGTCGGCGGTGCACTGGAAGATAAACACATCCTGCTTGCGCTCACGGGCAGCAGCCATCGCCAAAGAGGTCTTGCCGATCCCGGGCGTCCCAACCAGACGAGGCGTCAGAGGCAGGTCGCGATCATCAACTGTCAGCCAGCAGGCGAGGATGTGAGAGAGGACTTCACTTTGACCGATCCAATCCGACTTGGTGACGTCCGGCTGCGATAGATGCAACGTAACGCCATCGATTTCAACAGTTTGTTTCATACCGACAGGTTTCTCGTGAGGTTGTTTCGACTGCAGATGTGAGAGAGGTTTCGTAATGCGTATTATAGGAGGATATAGGGGAGAGAGAAGGAAATTGAGAATGACGAACACGAAATTGGCTGTCTATCAGGAAATATTGTGTCTGATAATCGCGAGGGTCATGTGACTTCACAAACATCGCTCATCCGGGCAAAGTCAGTTCTGACACGGACATCGGGATATTTGACGCAGATCTCCTCCCATTCGCTCAATCCCTATCAGGGATGTTCGTTTGGCAAGACTTTGTGCGGCGTTTACTGCTACGTCCAGCACAACAGCTTCGTGACCAAAGGACGCCCGTGGGGGCAGTTTCTGGACGTCAAACAAAACGCAGCAGATGTCTACCGTCGACAATTTGCCCGTGAACAGAAGTGGGCACGCCAGACCATCGGCCAGTTCGGAATTTTCCTGGCCAGTTCCACAGATCCTTATCTGCCACAGGAAGCAACTCAGAAAGTCACCCGATCACTCCTGGAAGCCATGCTCGAGAAACCACCTGACGTGCTGATCGTCCAGACCCGCAGCAAGCTGGCGTCACGCGATGTCGATCTGCTCGCCCAATTGAGCCAGCGATCCGACCTGCGAATCCATGTCACGATCGAATCGGATCGCAACGGCCTGCCAGTTTTGCCTCGTCCCGCAAGCTCCGTCGAAAATCGATTCGCTCTGGTGGAAACAATGAAGTCTGCGGGCATTCGCACCATTGTCACAGTCTCGCCACTCTTGCCCATCGAATCACCACGAGCATTCTTTGAACGCATCGCCAGAGTCGCAGACGGGGTCGTTATCGACCATTTCATTGACGGCGATGGTTCCAAAAACGGGCAACGAACATGGAAGACCGACCTGCCAGACGCGATGAATCAGGTCGACCCAACAGCGACATCGATCGAGTACCGCGACCAGATCATCGCCATCGCACGCGAGGTCATGCCCGAACGCGTCGGAGTCTCTACCGAGGGGTTCGCAGGACGGTTCCATTCATAGATTGCTATTCGTCCGAGCGTTCTCCCGCTAGACTGGAGTATTCACCGAGAATGCATCTTGAGGGCTCATGCGATGCGTGTTCACTGTCTGGGATCGGGCGGGTATCATCCCAACGAACGACGTCACACGGCGTGTTACTACCTGCCGGAGCAGAATCTGCTTCTGGACGCAGGGACCGGCGCCTACCGTCTTGCAGATCGACTCGTCTCCACCGAACTGACGATCGTCCTCACGCACGCCCATCTGGATCACATCTGCGGATTGACGTTTCTTCTCGTGCCCATGCTGTTAGGCAAACTGACCAGCGTCGAGATTCTCGCCGAACAAAAGACGATTGATGCTGTCGAAAAGCATCTCTTCGATCCCGCCGTTTTCCCGATGCGGCCTGACTTCAAGATGACGCCGATCACCGCCGGTGATGAATTTCAACTGGGAGAGGTGAAGCTCTCAACCTGTCCACTCCCATTGCACCCCGGCGGCTCGCTGGGAGTGAAGCTGACCTCATCCCGCGCCATGTTCGCCTACATCACCGACACCGTCACCAGCGAAGATTACATCCCGTTCATCAAAGGGGCCAATCTGCTGCTCCACGAATGCTACTTTCCCGACGAGAAAGCCGAGTGGTGCGAACCCGCCGGCCATTCCCACACCACCGCAGTCGCCAGCATCGCCAAGGCAGCAAACGTCCAACAGATGGGACTCATTCACGTCGACCCGCAATGCGAACATGACGATCCGATCGGGATCGAAGTCGCGAGAAAAATCTTCCCGCGCACCGTGATGGTCGAGGACCTGGACATCTTCCAAGTCTAAGACCAATCACCACTTACTTCATCGCGGATTCTCTCAACGTGCCATGCTTGCAGCTTTGGGCAAGCATGTTCTGAACGCTCCAACGTCCAAACGAAGCAGCATGCTCACCCAAAGCTATGAGCATGGCACACCTTTTGTAACTGCGCTGGATTAAACCGCTATTAGTCTAAGACGCAGCCCTGTTACGCCAGGAGCGCCTGGACAATTTGGGCTTGCTCGACCCCCGTCAGCTTCTGATCCAGGCCCTGATACTTATAGGTGAACTTCTCGTGCTCGAAGCCCAGCAGGTGCAGGATCGTCGCGTGGAAGTCACGGACGTGAACCGGATCTTTGACGATGTTGTAGGAGAAGTCATCGGTCTCGCCGTAGATGGTTCCCCCTTTGACACCCGCGCCCGCCATCCAGATCGTGAAGCAGCGTGGGTGGTGATCGCGACCGTAGTTCTCCTTCGAGAGCTGGCCTTGCGAATAAACCGTCCGACCGAACTCGCCTCCCCAGAGGATGAGGGTGTCATCGAACATCCCACGGTTCTTCAGGTCCGTGATCAGCCCATAAGTGGCGCGGTCAATATCTTTGCATTGCGATGGGAGTCGTCCCGCGACGTTGCCGTGGACGTCCCAGTTGTTGAGATAAACCTGGACGAAACGCACACCACGCTCGACCATGCGTCGTGCCATCAGACACGTATTGGCGAACGAGCCAGGCTTGAGAGACGCTTCGCCGTAAAGATCGATCGTGGCTTTGTCTTCCTGAGTCAGGTCGGTCAGTTCGGGAACGCTGGTCTGCATGCGGTACGCCATTTCGTACTGCTTCATGCGAATCAGCGTCTCGGGATCGCCCAATTGGTCGTACTTAACCTGATTGAGTTTCGAGATGCCATCGAGCGTACTGCGACGAACCGGTGACGGGACACCCTGCGGGTTATTGATATAGAGAATCGGATCGCCACTCGAACGCAGACTCACGCCCGCGTGTTCTCCCGGTAAAAATCCCGATGACCACAACTTACCTGAGATCGCCTGCTCCTGATCGCGATTCGAAGGAGTTGCAATCATGACGACGAACTTCGGCAGGTTCTCATTGAGTGACCCCAGCCCATACGACATCCACGATCCCATGCAAGGCTTGCCCGCAATCTGATTGCCAGTCTGGAACATCGTGATCGCAGGTTCGTGATTGATGGCTTCCGTGTGCATACTCCTCACATACGCCAGATCATCGACGATCTTAGCCGTCTCCGGCAGCAATTCCGAAACCCACATACCCGACTGGCCATGCTGGGCGAACTTGTACTTCGACGGTGCGATCGGAAAGCGAGACTGACCGGACGTCATGGTCGTCAGACGCTGGCCATTGCGCACGCTCTCCGGCAGGTCCTTGTCGTACCACTCTTCCATCTTCGGCTTATAGTCATACAGATCCTGCTGGGGCGGACCGCCGACCATGTGCAGGTAGATGACGTTCTTAGCCTTGGGCGGAAAGTGCGGCCCGACTCCGCTCGCCGGATTGTTAGCCATCGGCGATGCAGCGGTCGCAAGACCCTCTTTCGCCAGGAGTGAAGACAACGCCGCCCAGCCGACGGCATTCACGCCGCGTCCCAGGAACTGGCGTCGATTTTCGTTGAGAGCTGCTTCGTAGAATGGGTTCATGGGTAGGGCTTAGGTATTGGGGCTTAGGGCTTAGTGAAAACCATCGAGATCAATTCCGCTCCCCTTTGAGGAGAGCGGCATTTCGTCCCTTCTCCCTTGAGGGGAGAAGGTGCCCGAAGGGCGGATGAGGGTGGGCGATAGGCAAGTGTTCGCTTCCCTTCGCCAATTCAAGTGCGAGGCAACAATCAGTCTGTCTGGAATCCCAAACAGTCAGCGTGTTCACCCATCACTTACAAAGAACTTCATCGAGGTTCATCAGTTCGTTGGTGAGCATCGTCCACGCGGCCAGTTCGACCTTGTTGAACTCGGCTGGGGATTGATGCTCGCCGACATGCAGAAGTTCTTCCGCCTGTGTCGGATTGGCTTCATAGTACGCTTTGAGGTTGTTCCACGATTCCTCTGCGATCTGCTGTTCAGCTTCGTTGAAGCGACGCGAGATTAGACGGCTCGTCATGTAATCGAGTTGGACAGAGAATTCGCCGCCAGAGACTTTCATCCCCTGCTCGGACAGGTAACGAGCCGCTTCGACGAACTGCGTATCATTGAGCGTCACCAACGCCTGCAAAGGCGTGTTGGTCCGCTCCCGTTTGACGACACAGTTCTCGCGCGTCGGAGCATTGAAGATTTCCAGCGCCGGCGGCGGAGCAAAGCGTTTCCAGAAGGTGTAGACACTGCGTCGATACAGGTCTTCGCCCGTGTCTTGTTTGTAATTGCGGGTCGTGCTGCCGGGCATGCCGACGACTTCCCAGATATTCGCCGGCTGGTAAGGCTTCACGCTGGGCCCACCCATTTTGGTCGTCATGATCCCGCTGGCCGCGAGCGCCGTATCACGGACCATCTCGCCGTCCATGCGGAAACGAGGACCGCGAGAAACGAGTCGATTCGCAGGATCAATCTCAATCTTCTCAGGCGTCGTCTTCGCAGACTGCTGATAAGCATTCGACATGACCATCAGCTTGTACATCCGCTTGATATCCCAGTTGTTTTCGCGGAACTCGACAGCCAGCCAGTCGAGCAGTTCCGGGTGAGACGGAAGTTCGCCCGTAATGCCGAAGTCACCGGTCGTCGAAACCAGACCTGTCCCAAAGACTTCCTGCCAGAATCGGTTCACAGCAACACGCGCCGTCAGCGGGTGGTCACCAGTAATGGTCCACTTCGCCAACCCAAGGCGGTCTTTGGGCAGGTCCTCGTTCATCGCGGGCAGAATGTCTGGCGTGTGAGGATGGACTTCGCCATTGCGTTTATCGTAATCGCCACGGGCAAGAATATACGCCATCGCTTCGGTGTCTTTTTCGTGCATCACGTGAGCAATCGTCCCGCGAGTTTTGATCGCTTCTTTTTCGGTTTCCAGGTCTCGCTTGGCCTGCATCAGGCTCTGATGCGCGGGATCGAACATCTCCATCCAATCGCGCTGCAAAGAGCTGCGATCCTTGTCATCAATGTTGCCCGCATTGCGCGACGTCAGGTAATTGAAACGCCCAGCAAACTTCATCTCACGCAGACGCTGAGGTGTCAACGCCCGCTCGTAAATGCGAACATCAGAGATTGCAATCTCATCCGTTAACGGTGCTTTCGAGCGATGGCCGATATGCAGCGGATGCTCGGTCTGAATCGTGTCGGTCTCGTTGAGACTGTCGGACGTGACATTCAGAGGCTGTTCGACTCCGTCGAAGTAAATCTTCACTCCGGATGGTTTCAGAGAGCCATCGTAAGTCACGAAAACGTGAGTCCACTGCTTGTCCTTCAGAGGCGACTTCGTCGACACCTTGAGCGCCTTCGATGGCCACTCCTGAATGATGTGAGACGCGACTTTATTGTCTTCCAGCCAGAGGTCCCAGCCACGGTGCGGCGACGAATTGCTCATGCGAGAGAAAATCGCTCCGCCTCGCTTGCCGTTGACCTTCACCCAGCCACCATAGGAGAACGCCTGATTGCGTTCGAAATTGCCCGCATTCTGGAAGCCGGGAAGTGGCGATGACCCTTTTGTGGCCCAGGCACGATCACTGATGATTCCCTTCGTGAACGCCTGCGAAACCGAATCCTTATCGCCACTGAAATCAATTGCGTCTTCGTCAGTGACGATCAGCTGACGATCATTCAGAGGGGCATGAAAGACGAGCCCGTCATTCATGTCTTCTGCCAGCTGCTCAGCGAACTGACCTTCTTCGAGAATCTTCTTGAATCGATCCACACCACCAGCGAAGGAATTCTCAACAGCCGTCGAGGCAGCCGCAATGTCTGCATCGATCTTCCCCCAACGATCACGATCTTCAGTCTTCGGAACAACCACGATCGGCGGCGTATCCTGTCGATTGCCATCCATGACGGGCTGAGTTGTGTTGTTGAAAAACGCAGAAAGCTCGTAGAACTCTTTTTGAGACAGCGGATCGAACTTGTGATCGTGACAGACCGCACAACCAGTGGTGAGTCCGAGGAACACCTGGCCGTAGGTCTCTGTGCGGTCTCGGGTATAAAGGACAGCGTACTCTTCCTGAATCACGCCCCCTTCATTCGTCGTCATGTTGCACCGATTGAAACCGGACGCAATCTGTTGCTCGAGGGTCGCCCCTGGCAGCAGATCACCAGCCAGCTGCTCGACGGTGAACGTGTCGTAAGTCATGTTCTTGTTGAACGCACTGATCACCCAGTCGCGGTAAGACCACATTTCGCGGTAGTTATCAAAGTGGATGCCGTGAGTGTCCGCATAACGGGCATAGTCGAGCCAGTACCGGCCACGATGCTCTCCCCAGGTTGGACGAGAGAGAAGTTCATCGACCAGCTTCTCGTAAGCCTTCTCAGACGAATCATTGACGAACTTCTCCACCAGCTCCGGCTCAGGCGGCAGACCGGTCAAATCGAGACTGACCCGACGGGCGAGTGTCCGCTTGTCCGCAGGCCCGGCAGGTTTGAGATTTTTCTCTTCCAGTTTCGCGAGGATAAACGCATCGATCGGATTCTTGACCCAGCTCGGGTCTTTCACGGTCGGGAGCGCAGAACGAACTGGATTCTTGAACGACCAGTGTGGCTCGTATTCTGCCCCTTCGAGGACCCACTGCTTGAGGAGTTCTTTCTGCTCATTCGTCAGCACCTTATGGCTCGACTTCGGAGGCATGACCGACTCTTCGTCCTCGGAGAACAATCGAGCGATCACTTCGCTGTTTTCGACATCGCCGGGGATCAGCGCACCATGCTCGATCGCCTGATCGCGGTCATCCATGCGCAGGTCCGCAGCACGGGTGGCAGAATCCGGGCCGTGGCAGTGAAAACAGGTCTCAACCAGGATGGGACGAATGTCGCGGTTGAATTGAATCTCACCAGCAGAAACGTCCCCGCAGGAAAAAACGGTAGCCATAGCGATGAAAACAATCGAAGCGACCAAGGAACTTCTCGCGCATCGACGAACACATGTCTGCATATGATTTGAACCTGTCTGAGGCGGGATGATGGTAGGCAGGGTGGGCGTAAAGACCAGAAAGCAGTTGCAGATCCCCCATGGAATCGGTCTCGGGAATATCAGCACATCCTCGAGTAGCAACGGTACATCCATCAGATTAGCTTGATCGCTGCGTCATGGCAAGAAGATTCCGGGGGCACGAATGGTGAAATTTGAGAGGTCTGACCAGTCTGATTACGGTTGTTTGCCTCACAGGGACAGTGAATGGCCCCGAGAAGACTCGCACCAACCCTGTTTTCATCACGGAAAAGCATCCTTGGTTGATTTCACGGTCACCTCTTCTCACAATGACAGACGTATTCACAAGGCAAGCCTTTGAAAAACATTGAAGCATGACAAATAACTCATTCAATTTGAGTCCCTGAAGATCCTTCACGACAAAGTTCACTGAAGAGCACAGAGGTTCACAGAGAAGATCTCAGCTTGTTTTCTCTGTGAGCCTTTGTGTAACCCTGTGTCCTCCGTGGTGAATACTCCCGGGATGTTTCTCTATCAAGTCCCTGATGCTTCCCACCCGCTTGACGCTCGAACAAAGGAACTGACGATGGCAAGACCCGTGACGCTGTTTACCGGACAATGGGCCGACCTCCCGCTGGAAACGCTTTGCAAGAAAGCCTCCGAGTTCGGCTACGACGGCCTCGAACTGGCCTGCTGGGGCGATCACTTCGAAGTCGACAAAGCCCTCTCCGACGATACCTACTGCGCCCGCAAGCACGACCTGCTGGCTCGCTATAACCTCAAATGCTTCGCCATCTCCAACCACCTCGTCGGACAAGGCGTCCTTGACAAAATCGACGAACGCCATAAATCCATCCTGCCCAGCTACGTCTGGGGCGATGGCAACCCCGACGCCGTCAACAACCGCGCCATCGAAGAGATGAAGAACACCGCCCGCGCTGCCCAGAAGTTCGGCGTCAGCGTCGTCAACGGCTTCACCGGTTCCAGCATCTGGCACCTCACGTACGACTTCCCGCCAACTCCGAAGTCGATGATCGATGCCGGCTTCCAACTGCTGGCAGACCGCTGGAACCCGATTCTCGACGTCTTCGATGAATGCGGCGTGAAGTTCGCCCTCGAAGTTCACCCGACCGAAATCGCCTTCGACGTCTACTCTGCTGAGCGTGCCCTGCAGGCCCTCGATCAACGCGAAGCTTTCGGCTTCAACTTCGATCCGTCGCACCTCATCTGGCAGGGCGTCGATCCCGTTGAATTCATCCGTTACTTCCCGAAACGCATTTATCACGTCCACATGAAAGATGCCTCCGTGACCCTCAACGGTCGCAGCGGCATCATCACATCACACCTGTCGTTCGGCGATCCTCGTCGCGGCTGGGACTTCCGCAGCGTCGGACGTGGGGGAGTTCGCTTCGAAGAAATCATCCGCGCTCTGAACGTCATCGGCTATTCCGGTCCCCTCTCGATCGAGTGGGAAGACATGGGCATGGACCGCGACGCCGGTGCCCGCGAAGCCTGCCAGTTCACAAAGAACATCGACTTCGCGCCGTCCAACGTGAAGTTCGACGCGGCGTTCGCAGAGTAGTTCTCGCGTTGATCACGAAAATAGAAAACGCCTGGTCGAATTCACTTCGACCAGGCGTTTTTGCGTTACTGACGATCGGTCTGCTTTTCTTACAGTTTGCCGACAATCCACTCGATGATCTGCTTATCCATCCAGCCCTGCCCTCGGGAGTTACAGAACCCCAGGTGCCCGCCGTGACGTGGCGAGACCAGCTTGGTCGTCGCTGAATAGCTGGCTGCACGGAACTGAGAAAATGGAATCAAAGGGTCATCCTGAGCAGCGATGACGAGCGTCGGGACCGTGATCGCTTCCAGAAACTGATTGGCACTCGATTTGGCATAATAGTCAGAAGCCGATTCGAACCCGCAGACAGGTGCCGTGAAGGTTTCATCGAACTCGTACAACGTCCTGGGCCGTCGTGAAAACCAGCCTTCCGGGATGACGGCTTTCAGCGGCTGACTTCGTCGAAGATAAACGTCGCGCGTGCAGTTCTGGCAGAAATAGCGGTCGTAAAGTCTTCCCAGCCCTTTTTGCATCGACTTGACCGTGAAGTTCAAATCGATCGGCGGGCAAATGGCAATCGCTCGATCAATGGTCGAAAGATGCCCGACAGAGGCTGATGTTTCTCCCAGCATTTTCAACGTGACATTACCACCCAGAGAAAATCCAATCAGGGAAATCGGAGAGTCCGGGCACAGGGCGACGATTTCCGAAACGGTCGCAGACAGATCATCCGATCGACCACTGTGATAAGGATAACGGGCCAGACCAGCACC
This sequence comes from Lacunimicrobium album, assembly GCF_052161635.1. Classification (GTDB taxonomy): domain Bacteria; phylum Planctomycetota; class Planctomycetia; order Planctomycetales; family Planctomycetaceae; genus SXPC01. The sequence goes on along the minus strand of NZ_CP197413.1, from coordinate 4,401,128 downwards.
AGCGCCGCAGCCACGCCAGTCGAGGCGAAATGTTCGTGTGTTATTCTTGTTGAGTTGACGTGAGATTCGCGACAGATAAGGGCTGGCATGACTTCCCCCCAGCCCGTGAAGCAGCAAGGCAACGCGATCACCGGGCTGCCAGTCAGTCGGGCAATCGTCCTGATAAATCAGACGATCACCATCGCTCAACAAAACCTCGCCCGTCCTCGTCGTATTGGGCCAGAATTGTTTGCGAATAGACAGCGGGGCGTAAATATACATCCCTGCCAGGGTCTGGAGATGTCCATTGCGGAAATACCAGGGTGGCAGAAAATGTTCATTATCTGTCGGGCTTGTCGGTGTTGATGTCAGTGGTGTTGAAGTCAGCATCGAATTTTCAGATTGGGGGGTCAACGATTGCAACTGCTCGAACAATCCTGCTTTCGATAGAAGCAGGATCATCCTGGAACCAATTTTCAGGAATCGAAATTCGCAAAAAACTCGTTCCCAAAACTGACGTTTTGGCTATTCATTGGCCAGTAGCATAGGAGACCTCAGCAAAAACAAAAAGGCCACTTACAACGATGTAAGTGACCTTTTTTTGAGATCTGATACGAATCCCAATTTAAGCCAACGGGGTCACGGAAGTCCCGCTAGACTCAGAACTTGGGGTGAGCATGCTGTTTCGTTTGACTTTGGAGCGCTCAGAACATGCTTGCTCAAAGCCGCAAGCATGGCACTTTGGGAAAAAGACGCGCTCAATAAGGTGGTGATTGGTATGAATTAACGCTGAATGCTCTCTTGGAACGAGACCGTAATGATCGAGCCAGTTTCCCAATGACGTTCGTCATTTCTTACCATGCTTCGCCCGATAATCTGCCAGGAAGGTCGCAATACGGCCGATGGCATCCCGCAAAACTTCTTCATGGGGAAGAAAAACCAGCCGGAAGTGATCGGGTTGAGCCCAGTTGAAGCCCGTCCCCTGCACCAGCATCACATGGGTCGCTTCGAGTAATTGCAGGAAAAACTGACGGTCATCCTTGATCGGGTAAACCTCCGGATCAAGGCGAGGGAACATGTAAAGCGAGGCCTGCGGCTTGACACAGGTCACTCCCGGAATCGCAGTGATCAGTTCATAAGCCAGATCCCGCTGTTTTCGAAGTCGCCCACCCTCGCCCACCAGATCGTTGATACTCTGATATCCCCCCAGTGCTGTCTGAATGGCCCACTGACCTGGAACGTTGGCGCACAGCTTCATGTTGGCCAGCACATTCAGACCTTCGATAAAGTCGTTTGCAGCCTGCTTATTCCCCGAAATCACCATCCACCCTGCCCGGTAACCGCAGGCACGATAGCTCTTCGACAACGAATTGAACGTCAACGTCAGCACATCCGTCGACAGGCTCGCCAGCGCCGTGTGATGAATGCCGTCGTAAAGAACCTTGTCATAAACCTCATCAGCGAAAATAACCAGCTCATGCTCGCGGGCGATGTTGACAATCTCCCGCAGGACATGGTCAGGATAAAGCACTCCCGTCGGGTTGTTTGGATTGATGAGGACAATCCCGGCCGTCCGCGGCGTGATCTTCGATCGAATATCCTCCAGGTCAGGAATCCACCCGTTGGCTTCGTCGCACAGATAGTGGACTGGCTTGCCACCCGCCATGCTCGTGACTGCAGTCCACAGCGGATAATCCGGCGCCGGAAGCAGCAGTTCGTCTCCGTCATTGAGCAACGCCGAAGTCGCCATCGCAATTAGGTCCGAGGCACCGTTCCCCAGATAGATATCTTCCAGCGTTACGCCGTGCACGCCCTGGGTCTGCGTGTAGTGCATGATCGCTTTGCGGGCAGCAAAAATCCCCTTGCTGTCCGAATAGCCCGCCGAATTCGGCAGGTTGCGGATCATATCTTCCTGCACTTCCTCAGGAGCATCGAATCCAAAGGCAGCCAGATTGCCAATGTTCAGTTTGATGAGTTGCAGGCCTTGCGATTCCATCTGCTTGGCACGATCCATGATCGGCCCGCGAATATCGTACAGGACGTTAGCCAGTTTGGTCGATTTGCGTATCGTCTTCACGACGTTCTTCCATGGTGATGTAACGAAAATGATTGGATGGCTGCGAGTTCACCCTGAGCCGGACCGCAGTGTAGAAACATCGGACCGATCAGCATGCCAAACACAGAGAAATTCGCCAGTCCGACCCACACCGCTCAATTGACACGGCCTAAATCGACATGTTCGCATTCAGACATGTTAAGTATAGCGTCTGAGATAATTTGGGGGAGTGAAAGCACAATCGCCTAATCCGGACCGCCAAAACCACATCTCCAGAACGCGAAAAGTCAGGTCCCGAGGAAACTTAGCTAGCTCCTCACATACCCCTTATCCCTTCAGAGGCGCCGACCGACCGCCCCATCCGCTATCACAATCCGACCACCAACTTGATCGCTGCATTTCTCCAGCACGCGCTGCATTGCTTAATTGTCTTGATGCCATAAAAAAAGCCACTTGCGTTCAACGCAAATGGCTTTCTGAGTGGACAGGGCGGGAATCGAACCCGCGACACCAGGATTTTCAATCCTGTGCTCTACCGACTGAGCTACCTGTCCGTTTCGTCCCCGGCTTGAAATGGACACTCGATTTATCGGCTGGTTCGCAGCGAAAATTCGTTGTTTTTTCAAGGAGGCGAAGAGCGAATCATAGGCGGGGACGGCGCCAATTTCAACGCAACCGGCATATTCTATTGGGACTCCCGCGCAGAATCTTAGCGGTCGGTCCGTCTGCAACGGCGCTCGCGCTTGTCGATTGAGCCCAGACGCCTTATGTTGACGCGATGGCCGGAGTCCGCTACCGGGCGCTGTTTTCCTATCAAATGCCCTATTTTACTGAAGGAACCTGCCCATGACCGGCCGGTTTATCTCCGAACTCGAAGTCGCGATCCAGGCTGTCGCGACCGCCTCGGTCCTGTGTCGCAATGTTCAAGCCGCCATTGCGACGGATGCCATCGAGAAAAAGGACAAAAGTCCTGTCACCATCGCGGATTACGTCTGCCAGGGAATCGTCAGCCACCTGCTTCACCAGGCTTTCCCGAACGACCCGCTGATTGGCGAAGAAGACGTCGAAGAACTTCGCCAGGACTCCCAGAAACCCTATGTTGATGCGGCTTTGGTCGAGTTCGCTAAACTGAATCTCGACTGGAAAGCAGACCGCAACGCCCTCCTGGATTCGATCGCCCGTGGCGGGACTGCTGGCTTCTCCAGCCGATTCTGGACCCTCGACCCGGTCGACGGAACAAAAGGGTTTCTTCGCAAAGAGCAATACGCCATTTCACTGGCCTTGATCGTCGATGGTGTGATCGAAGTCGGCGTCCTGGGTTGCCCGAATCTCCCGGAAAAAGGTGTCGATCCGATCCTGGCGACAGGATCGAAAGACCCCGGCGTCATGCTGGTCGCGATGCGCGGCGGGAACGGAGCCTATGCCATCCCGCTCAACGACATCTCTCAGCGCCATCCGATCCGGGTTTCCTCAGTCACGGATCCCGCCCAGATGAAGTTCTGCGAATCCGTCGAATCGGGACACAGCGCTCATGATCACTCAGCAACGGTCGCGAAGACGCTGGGGATCTCAGCCACTTCCATTCGCCTCGACAGCCAGGCGAAGTACGGCGTCTTAGCGCGAGGAGAAGCAGAAATCTACCTGCGTCTACCAACACGCAAAGGCTACAAGGAAAAGATCTGGGACCACGCCGGCGGCGTCATCGTCATCGAAGAAGCAGGCGGAGTGGTGACCGACATCGACGGCAAGCCGCTGGACTTCACCCACGGACGAGAACTCCTGAAGAACCGCGGAATCGTCGCCTCGAATGGCCCGATCCATCAGCAAATCATTGAGATCATTCCGACTCTGGGCCTGGATGATTGATGCCTCACGCTCCATCTCCCCTTGGAGAGCTGTCTTCGATCCATCTCTCTCGGGGAGCTATCTTTGTTCCTTCTCCCTCGGGGAGAAGGTGGCCGAGTCTTCGAGGTCGGATGAGGGATCCCTGCGAACCACCCTCGACAACGTAAAAAATCAGCGCGTAAAAAAGGCTCGTGACGGTGGCGTCACGAGCCTTTTGTGATCTCAGTGCCTGTCGCATGCGAGTGAATGCCAGCGAATACTCGCCTATCGCACACCCTCATCCGCCCTTCGGGCACCTTCTCCCCTCAAGGGAGAAGGAACAGAACACGGCTCCCCTCAAGGGAGAAGCGGCAAGACGTTTTAGTTGCGGCCTGGACCACGGCCTGGGCCGTTGTTGTAGCCAGGGCCATTATAGCCTGGGCGTCCGTCGTTACCGCGGCCGTCGCTACCACGACCATCGTTACCGCGACCATCATTCCAGCGTCCGTCGTTTCCACGGCCTGGACCATTGTTGTTATTGTTGTTGTCGTGAGCGCGGTCGGTATCGAGGCCGGCGTCGTACATGAGGTGGTGGATCGAAGCTTCGACCAGTCTCAGGCGTGAGCGGAGAGAAACGTCGCCGTAAGAGCGTCGGTTGCTGCTGTTCCAGCCACGGACGTCTTCCTGGACTTCGTGAATCTGATCGTCCATCCGCAGGAGGCGTCGGCGCATTTCATCGTTGTTGGCGTAGTTGCCGCGGTTGTGGACCCACTTGGCGTCTTCGAGGATTCGGTAGGCGTCGGCGTAGGTTTGCTTGAAGTCGCGATTGTGGCCGTAGTTATAGTGCATTTCCAGGCAGGTTTCGTTGACCAGAGCTTCCAGGCGCTCAGCCAGATCATCCATGTGACGTCGACCGCCGAAACGCATTTCTTCGACTTGAGACTGAGTGCGGTAGCGAGTCTGAGTTTGTGGACGATAGTAGTACTTACCATCGCGGTTCCAGTAAGTCCCTGCGTGGTTGTCGTCGTAGTGCGGCAGGACGTACTTCGAGTTGTCTTCGATGAAGTCGTAGTTGTAACGACCGATGACGCTGCCGAATTCGTCGCGGACAGAGTGTTCGCGTCGATCGACTTTGTACTGAGCGAATGCTTGCGAGCTGGAAGCAACCAGCAGCGTGACCATCAGAATGGTGCGGAACTTGAACATGGACAATCCTTTGAGTTGGGAAGTTTCGACTCTCCGAGTCGTGGCCTGGCCGGGATGAAGGTCAGGGTGAGCTAAAGCTCAAGTCTTAATATAAGCGTGTCATGTGCGGAAAAAGTTCCCGCATTTCACACCGACTGTGACAGTTTGGCCCGCGTCACAAGATGGGTAGATTACTCGATCCCGTGAATTCGCAGCAACGCCTCTTTTCTCCATTTTACGGAATTTCTTCTCTCACTAATGAACAAGTCTCCCTAAGTCAAATCCCGCCAAGCAGTAACGAGCAGCAACTGCTCGACGCATGTAAACTGTCAAAGACGGAGAATCTCAGTCGGGGCGACTAGCCCTCCTGAAGGTCGCTTATCAGTCCATGGCGACGGATTTTTAAAAAGCAGTCCGTGCGCATTCTTAAAGTTGCTCCTCAAGATTTGCGCCGTTTGAGATATATTGCCAAACGAAGTGCGATCGATAACTCGTTGGAATGGAACAAAATGTCGCAATTCAAGAATGGGTATCTAGGTAATCGCAGTGCACGCAGGTATGATATTGGCACGTCCAATACTCTCACGATTTGGCAAAATCGTGCAGCTTTTCGACCGGAGTTCGCACAATCCTGCAAAACTCCGACACCTCGTGACTTAATATCTCCCGAATATGAATGAGATGATGTCGATTCGCCGTCCCGGGCTGTTGTCATGGTGTCTGCTGATGCTGACAACCCTGCTCACTGGCTGCATGGGCTCCAGCCAACCTGATTTCGTTGGCAGTCAGCGGCTTGATGGCTTGACTCCGTATGCCCGCGAAGCCGTTCAAACGGTGATCAAAGACAAGTTTGGCAGTCCGTCCAGCTTGCGATGCCCGACGACGACCGTGATCGCGACTGGCGATGTTCGTGGGACGGTCGCTCTCGAAGAATCGAAAGCCACCCAGGAAACCCTCGACAAGCTGAATACGACCTCGGACCTCGCGATCGAAGATCCGATGGCGTTGACCTCGAAGTCGATCCGCTTTGTTCCCACGCTTGATCAGCAGTTCGCAGCCATTGAGAAGCTGACCGAAAAAGAAAACGCGGCAATCAAAGATTATCTTGCCGCTGTCGTCTCTGAATCGCGCCCGATCACCTTCAATGCCGACAAGACGGAGATCACACTCGCTCAACCTGTGAAGCCAGCCAGCGTCAACGAAGGGGAATTCATCCTCGACGAATGCAAAGACCTTTACCGTGGCCAGCAGCTTTACATGCTGCACTGCGTCCACTGCCACGGCGTCTCGGGTGATGGCAACGGGGCATCCGCCAAGTACATGAATCCTCGCCCTCGTGATTACCGCCAGGGCGTCTTCAAGTTCACTTCGACCGCAGCCACCAGCAAAGCCAGCACCGCGGACATCAAGCACATCATCGCTGACGGCATTGCTGGAACTTATATGCCCTCCTTCAAACTTCTCAGCGAAGACGACCTGACCAGCATCACCAACTATGTGAAGTTCCTTGCCTTCCGTGGCGAACTCGAGAACCGGCTGATCAACGAAGTCGCTTTTGAATACTCTCAGAAAGCCTACGACGAACGCATCGCGGGCGGCGAAAAGCCTGAGGAGATCGAGACGCTGTTCAAAGACTATCTCGCTCAGATGTTCCCGGACATCGTCTCTTCGAACGTCGAGTTGATCGCTGCCGACTGGACGGCTGCGGATGAAGCAGATTCCGTCATCACCCCCCAGGGGCCTCGCCCCGAACCGGACGCAAAGTCTCTGGCAGATGCAACCAAAACCTCGATCGAAAACGGACACCTGCTCTTCCTGACCAAAGGCCAGTGCGCTGCCTGTCACGGCGAAAACGGGCGCGGGGACGGCGTTCAGACACGAGCCATGCAAGCCAATGCACAAGGGGACATGTTCGCAGAACCTGGCCTTCATGATGAATGGGGCAACCTGACTCCGCCACGCGATTTCCGCACGGGTGTTCTTCGCGGCGGGCGTCGTCCAGTCGATATCTACCGACGCATCCACTCCGGCATCAAGGGCACCAAGATGCCTCCAGCCGGTGCCTCTCTGACCGAAGAAGAAATCTGGGACCTGGTCAATTACGTCCTCGTGATGAGTAACTCCAAAGGCCAGCCCTCCCCTGTCCCGGCTGCCAAGCCGACGACGGAAGTTTCTTCCACTGGAAATTGAATTTAGACACAGAGCTCACAGAGAACACCGAGTTCGGAAAGAGAATAAACCACGGATAAACGCAGATTCACACAGATGAGATTGAAACAAATTTCTGATCTGCGTTCATCAGCGTTAATCTGCGGTTCAAATGACTTCTTTCTCATTGGCGATTTGGTTCTCTCAGTGATCTCTGAGGCCTCTGTGGCAAAAAAACTAATCTCCTGAAACGGAAAACATATAGTGTCTCGACTCTGGTGTCTTTTCTTTATGTTCTGGCCGGTTCTGGCCCTCTACATCTGCTGGGTCGCACCGACTCTGGGATGGGGGTTTCCGGGCGATGGCGTGTCTGATTCCCCCATCGGCAAACGGATCGACCACCTCTTCTGGTTGATCATGGCGATCACGACTGGGGTCTTCGTCCTGACGCAGATCGCGATGGGATATGCGTTGTGGAAAGCCTCCACCAAGAAGCCCGAAGAACCTGCTCAGCACTTCCATGGCAGTCACACCCTCGAAGTCATCTGGACCGTTATCCCCGGCGCTCTGCTCCTGTTCATCGCGTTCTACCAGATGGATGTCTGGGCTGACTTCCGTTTGAAAAGTAGAGCCCCTGCCACGAAGTCCGGTTCTCTGATCGCGGAAGTCACGGCTCGTCAGTTCGAGTGGCGCATCCGCTACCCTGTCCCCGGCAAAGATCTCTCCCCGACTCCCGTTCCTGGCGATCTGTACGACGTCAACGAACTGATCATCCCGGCGAAAACGCCTGTCATGATTTACCTTCGCACTGATGATGTCCAACACTCCTTCTTCCTGCCAACACTCCGCATCAAACAGGATGCCATCCCCGGCAAAGTGATTCCCATCTGGTTCGAAGCCGAAGAGCCCGGCAGCTATCCCCTGCTCTGTGCAGAACTTTGCGGCTGGGGCCACTACAAAATGGGTGGCAAGCTGACGGTCCTCTCTCAGGAAGACTACACCGCACGCATGCAGAAGATGGCCCAGGACTTCGGCGTTGCACCAGCAGCGTCCACACCAGCAGCGCCGACACCGGGCGTCGCTTCCACCAGCCAGACTCAGGAAGGGGCGAACTGATGAGCACGACAATTCCAGCACACGGCAGCCTCGAAGACGCTCACGCACAGCACCATGCTCACGCGCAAGGCAACTTCATCACCAAATACGTCTTCTCGACCGATCACAAAGTCATCGGCATCCAATTCCTCTTCACCACGATCGCGATGATGTTCATCGGCGGGTTGTTCGCACTGGGCATCCGCTGGCAGCTGGCGTACCCGTGGACGACGTTGCCCTTCTTCGGCGAAGCGCTGTTCGCTCAGCAGGGCGGTCAGATGACCCCCGAGTTTTACACGATGCTCTTCACGATGCACGGGACCGTCATGGTGTTCCTTGTCGTGATTCCGATCCTCGCGGGTGCTTTTGGCAACTACCTGATCCCGCTGATGATCGGCGCGCCCGACATGGCGTTCCCGACATTGAACATGCTCAGCTACTGGTTCATGTGGCCCGCCATCTTCTGCTTCGGCCTCTCGATGTATTACGAAGGCGGCCCCGCTGCGGGCTGGACCTCCTACCCGACGCTCTCAGCCCTCGCTCAATCATCGCCCGGATCGGGGTTCGCCCAGTCGCTGTGGTTGATGGGGATCACGCTCGTCGGCATCTCGTCGATGATGGGCTCGATCAATTACATGACGACCATCATCAACATGCGTGCTCCTGGCATGACTTTGATGCGCATGCCGATGACCATCTGGGGCATGTTCATCACAGCGATTCTCCAGGCCTTTGCGCTGCCCGTCCTGACCGCAGCCGGCGTGATGCTGATCTGCGACCGGATGCTCGGCACCTGCTTTTTCGTTCCGGGAGGACTGATCGTCAACAACGCTGCCCCGACCCTCGGTAGTGGACAGCCTCTCCTGTGGCAGCACCTCTTCTGGTTCTACTCACACCCTGCCGTCTACATCATGCTCCTGCCTGCCATGGGAATGATCTCTGACATCCTCGCGACAATGTCCCGCAAGCCCCTCTTCGGCTATGTCCCCATGGTCATCTCAATGCTGACGATTGCGGGCCTGGGCTTCATCGTCTGGGGACACCACATGTTCATCTCAGGCATGAATCCCGTCATGGGCATGGCGTTCATGGTCTCGACCGTCCTCATCGCCCTCCCCTCTGCCATCAAGACCTTCAACTGGCTCGCGACCATCTGGGGTGGACGCATCACGTTCAACACGCCGACGCTGAACGCGGTCGCCTTCGTGACGATGTTCGTCGTCGGTGGTCTCTCGGGCATCTTCATGGCGGCTGTCCCGGTTGATATCTACATTCACGATACCTACTTCATCGTCGCCCACTTCCACTATGTTCTCTTCGGCGCCACTCTGTTTGGAATCTTCGCTGCCATTCACTATTGGTTCCCGAAGATGTCCGGTCGAATGATGAATGAGCGGCTTGGCCAGACACACTTCTTCCTGACCTTCGTCTTCGCCAACGGCACCTTCTTCCCCATGCACCTGCTGGGGGTCGCCGGTATGCCGCGACGTTATGCAGACCCCTACATTCACCAGTACCTGGAACACCTGCTCCCGATGAACCAGCTGATGACCTGGTTCGCCATCGGTATGGGACTGGCTCAGATTCTTCTGGCCGTCAACCTGATTCACAGCTTCTTCTGGGGCGTCAAAGCAGGCCGCAACCCCTGGAACGCCAACACCCTCGAATGGGACACCCCCAGCCCACCCCCTCACGGCAACTTCGATAAGCCGCTGATGGTGTATCGAGGCCCCTACGAATTTTCATCACCAGAACATCCGCAGAAGGATTACTGGCCACAGACGGAACCCGCGTAGACTTATTCCACGTCATAAAATCGCAGCACACATCGGAATCCGATGTCTGCAACATTCTCTGTCACGACCACTCCATCCCGGTGTGACAGCTTCCAGTCCGGGCCATTCCCTTTGACTGTTCGCTCGAATTTCTCCGTGGGATTTCTCGGGCCTGTCCAGTTGCGGGGAATGTCTTTCGCATCTGCCAGCAGCTTCGGGTAAGCATCCGGGGCGAAGTGATCCAGGCACCATTCGCGGGCGTTTCCTGCAAGATCTTTAACGCCGTAGATCGACACATCCGTCGGCTCAGAGCCAGGCAGTTGCACACCCTGAAGTTCCTTTTGTTTCGTCCAGGCAGGTCGGCCATTTCCCCAGGGATAGACAAACCCTTCGGTGCCACGGGCGGCTTTTTCCCACTCGACCTCCGTTGGCAAATCGCGACCGGACCATTTCGCGAACGCTCGAGCGCCGCTGAAGCTGACGCCCAGCGCTGGCTTTTGAAGGTCATCACTGGCATTCAAAGCTTCTTCAGAAACGCGCTGCTTGCGGGCCTTCTGCTCATCACGAAGCATCTGGTACGAAGCCAGTGGAGTCTCTGTCACGTCGATGTAATAGGCGTCCACATACATGGCATGTTGAGGTCGAGATTCTTCCGGACCATCATCGGCTCCCATCTGAAAGACGCCTGCAGGGACGAATGCCATCTCCGATTTCACTCGCTCACACAAGATTCGCTTGGGGTAGCCCGAGACATCGACACCATAATTCAGTAAAGGCGTAAACCCAGCCGGTAGCCGTTGAGTCATGGCGGCCGCAGGCGTCGCAGTCACATCAACGGCTGGCTGACTCACGATAAAGCGATCAGCTCCAGCAGTCGGGACTTTCGCAATCATCTTCTCATCCGGTAATCCGTCTGAAGCACGTCCGACGACTTTGAAGGGTGTCTGCGGAACGATCACCATGGCATCCGGATTGGTGGAGACGACGATATTCGCCGGTGGTGCATTCTCGACAGCCGCCTCTGGAGCAGGCGAGACGACCGGTGGCGGAGCAGGAATGGGGACAGGAGCCGTCAGAGTCGGAGCAGCCGGCGCTGCGGCTTCTTCTTTGTCACTGCCACCACAACCGCAGGCCATGATGGTTAGAAATGTCATCACTCCAAATTGTCGATACATGCTGCCTGCTCCTCTGATTCAAATGATCAAGCGATCATTGTCCCGACACCCGTCTGGCAAAGCAACTCCCTCGGCGTGATCTTCAACAACTCTTCATCGTTACCCGCGTAGAAAGCCAGCCAGAACATGCCTGGCCTGGTCGGAAGAGAGCACCGTTCTCACGTCTGGATGACAAAAGACACGCACTTTCTTGACGTACGAATCAAACTGCTTTTTCGCCAGCGCATCGACCACCGGAGAGGCGTCTGACAAATGTCGGTAGTTCTTTTCTCTGGCATCGTACAAATCGATTTTAAACTCAACTTCGCGATGCACGGGTGGAGCATCGATAAGAATCGCCATTTTCGACAGTTGCAGGCCACACTCTCGATTCAATGTCTCGACTAGCTCACGGGCATTGAGCACATTCTGCTCGAAGGGACGGTGTGCCAATCGTTCGTATTCCTCAGGATGTTGATCGCTGCTGAACTCTGCCAGACGCTTGTACAAAACTCGCTGATTCCCAAACAGGCCGTCGACAAGCACCGCAGCCTCCGTTCCCTCAGCAGCCTCCCGCAGCATCGCGATACATTCCGCTTCATCCCCCACGAAGAAGTCACCCAAATGCAGCTTGTCAAACAGCTCAAAGAATGCCCGCGCGAACATGCTCGTCGCGCTGCGCACCGCATGATGCCAATAGACCTCGCTGAACATCACATACCGGGCAAAGACCATCAGCTCCGCAGCGGTCTTCCCCTTCACGCTGAGCGCCAGCCCATCCCCTGCTTCGTTGAGGACGAGAGATTCGATCAATCGCGAACGATCATAGTTACGCCCGTAAGGAACCCCGCAGTGCAGCGAGTCACGGTCGAGGTAATCCATCTTGTCGACATCGATCGGCCCGGAAATCACCGAGCGAATCAATCGCATCCGCGGCGTATCGCTTTTCTTGACGAGCACATCGAGCACATCCCGCGGCTCAATCCCCCACTCTGTCCTCAGCACTTGGGCGAGCTCTGTCTCCCCCAGGAGAAACCTGCCTGCGAACTCTTCATGCTCCGGCAGACCAGCCACCTTCATATCCTCAATCGGATGACAAAACGGCCAATGCCCCAGGTCATGCAAAAGCCCCGACACCATGACCAGTTCGACCGACTTCCGATCCATGACCGCCCGAAACCGCTCATCCTTTGACAGATGCAACAGGTACTTAAGCGTATGATGAAAGACACCCAGAGCATGCTCGAACCGCGTATGGGTCGCGCCCGGATACACCCGCGAGACCAGCCCCAGCTGGCTGATCCGGCGCAGCCGCTGAAACTCCGGCGTATCGACCAGCGCCTTCACCCGCGGCGTGAACGGAACATCCAGCTCGACGGGAATGCGCACGATCCCCCGGCCAACGGAAAGATTGATGAGCTCGGGGATGTCTAAGAGTTCGTTCATTGATGGTCCTTCACTCAAATCAGACCACCACTCTGAACCGCCTCCTGCGGCGTCAACACGCGAATCCCGTCGGGTTGATACCGCAAAAAATCCTGAGCATTGATCGTCAGGATGATCTCGATTCGACTGGCCAGCATGAAAGCAACTAGATTCAGGTCATGGACTTTTCGCCCACCACCATAACTGGCATGAAGCTGATCGAAAATGGAATCCGAGGTCGGTTCTTCGGGAAGATAAAGGAAAGAAGACTGAAAGATTTGCAGCCAGCTCGCTGATTCTTCCTTTGAAAATCCGAGCCCGTTATTCCCAGGACCTTTGCCTGGCTGGCGTTCCGTCACACTAAAAAATTCGCGTTTGATTTGCGAATTAAAGGCAATCACATGCCCTTCCGCTTCAAGCAACCGAATGCTTTGCGGAACAATTTCATGGAATATGCCATTCTGATCGGCGATTTGAATCAGAATGTTCGTGTCGGCGAGAATGATCAAGAATCCCCTCTGCTTTCGATCAACCACGCTCACCGTAAATTGTGTCACGACTATCATCCACCGGGCTGATCGACCGGACATTCTGCTCTTTGACAAACTTCATCATCTCGTCGAATCTCCGCAGACGTTCTTCTTTCGACACGGAGGCAACGTCCGAAGGAGTCGAAGTCACCGCCTTCAACCACTCTTCCACCGTTTGCCCCGATGCCTTCGCGCGCAGACTCCAGTATCGGTATGTTTTTTCATCGATCTCTAACGTCGCCATGGACTTTATCTCCTGCTGAATACCCGGAACGATAAGCGTATCCTCTAATTGGATTGACTCCAAGAGTTTTTGCCGCCAACCTTAATCAGATGACCACAAATCCCCCGGAAAATCGTATCCCCGTCGGCCCGACACTGGCCCTGATGATCTTCTTTCTCCTCGGCGTCCTCATGACGCAAAGCTGGCTCGATACCGAAGCCATCGCCAATCAGTTTCTAGCCCCTCAAAGCTGGCTGAACCTTCTCCAAATGATGGGAACCCGAGTCGAACTCGTCGAACAGACACCGCTGCCTCATACGACGTTCATTTCCGCAGCCATCATTTACGCCTCCTGCCTGCTGATGACTTTCCTTCTCGCGCTGCTGGTCCGCCTGATTTCAACCCGCAGCCTCTCTGCATTCTCTCCATCAACTTTCCCCTACCGCATCAGTAGCTACGCGCTTCCGCTCGCCCTCCCGGCCGCCTGGTCACTTTTAGAAATCCTGAACGCCTTCCTCGGATCACAGCTCCTCACCGAATTTCTCATCTTCATTCCCCCTTTCATCGCAGCCCTGACATTCGCTTCCCTGATGACAACCCTGACCACCACTGCAAACCTACAATCCCCGGCTGTTGCTCCCCTAAGCCCTAAGCCCCAAGCCCTAAGCCCTTTTCTCTCCCCCCTAGCGCCCAGCGCCTACCGCCTAGCGCCTTACCTCCTCGCCTTCATCGCCCTCTCCACCTTCATGAACTTCGGCCTCTACTTCAGCCTCAACACTCCCCACGGCGATACCGCCATGTATGAGGAGCATCTCTGGAACTTCCTCCATGGCAAAGGGTTTCGCAGCTACCTCGACCAGGGACTCTTCCTCGGCGAACACATCCAGTTCATCCACCTTTTCCTCATTCCCGTTTACATCCTTTACCCGTCTCACCTGACCATGGAGCTCTGCGAAACCATCGCCCTTGCCAGCGGCGCCATCCCCATCTATTGGATGACACGACGCAACACCGACAGCCACGCCGCCGCCATGAGCCTTTCCATCTGCTACCTGCTCTACTCCCCGATGCACTTCCTCGACATCGAGATCGACCTCAAATCCTTCCGCCCCGAAGCCTTCGGCATCCCCCTGCTCCTCTTCACCCTCGACCAATACGACCGCAAACGCATCAAGTCCTTCCTCGCCCTCCTCGCCTTCACCACCATCACCGTCAAAGAAGACTACGCCATCATCGTCAGCTCCCTCGGCGTATGGATGCTCATGGATGTTCTCGTCACGCGATACCTCTTCCGCTCGGGTGCCACTGCTGGCTCGCCCAGCAGTGCCGATCACACATTGCTACCTTCCACCAGCCCCTCAACCTCCGATACCCCTTCTTCCCAGCGCCTAGCGCCTATCGCCCAGCGCCTCCTCCTCCCCCTCTCCCTCATCGCCGCCGGTGCCATCTACCTCAAACTCGCCCTCGCGACCATCGTCTGGTTCCGCTCGGGAGTCGAAGTCCACTACGCCGGCTACTTCACCCGCTTCGGCAAGTCGACCTCCGACATCATCTGGACCATGCTCACCAATCCCCTCTTCGTCCTCAACGAGTTCGCGACCTGGAGTACCTTCCTCTACGCCGCGATGCTCCTCGTTCCGCTCGCTTTCCTTCCCCTCTTCACCCTGCGATCCATCGCAGCGCTCCCGATCTTCATCCTCCTCTGCTTAAACGAAGTCGCCCACGACCCGCGTCACCACTTCCACGCGCCGATCATCCCGCTCCTCTTCTGGGCAGCCGCCACCGCAGGTCTCCCGAACGCGGCGAAGTTGCTTGGAGGGCTTAGGGCCTGGGGCTTAGGGCTTAGCCAGAACCCAAACCGGGAGGGCGAGGCTGCGTCCGAGCCGCTTCGCTCATTGCAACCACGCATCAACTCGTCGACACCCACTTCCCCTCTGCCGAATTACGAATTCCGAATTCCGAATTACGCCGCCCCCCTCCTCGCCACTTTCGCCGCCTTCTCCGCCTGGGGCTGCGCCTTCACCCTCAGCATCTCTCCATTGTCTCTAGTCTTCTGGGACCCCTATTCCAATTGGAACTACAACGCCCTCTACATCCCCGGCGAGCGAGCCAAGCAATTCGAAAAAGTCCTCGCCCAAATCCCGACAGACGCCAACGTCGCCTCGACCGACTACCCCCACACCCGCTTCACCCACTTCCGCCGCAGCTACGACTACAGCAACTTCAAACGCAAAGTCGCTGGCAACACCACCGGCGTCCCCGACGACACCGACTACATCGTCATCGACACCAGGCACCCCTACTCCACCATCAAAACCCCCAGCGAAGTCCCCCAACTCCGCGACCACCCGGATCAATGGGAACTACTGCCGGATCAGACGGATGGGTATTTCATTGTGCTGAAGCGAGAGCAAGCAGAAGCTGTTCAAAGCCCACTGCCGTGAAACGTCTGGTCGTCGTTCAAGTTCTTTCGAAAAACCACCAGAGAGTGTCGTTGCGAAAATTTTGAAGTCATCGAAGATGCGAGTCCTGTGTTCCATTCTTTTGCTTCATAGCGCAAGAAAAAAGACGCCCCGCTTCTCTTGAAGCAGGGCGTCTATGAATTCCACTCAACTCACACTCACTGCTTAGCGAACAGGACCATTCAACGCAGGACCTGACATCGGGTAAGACTGTGGCTGCGACAGGTAGGTCTGTGGCTGGTAGACCTGTGGCTGCAGCATCTGAGGCTGGGTACCGAGAACCTGATAGCTTTGTGGCTGAATCGTCTGGCTGCGGTAATTCGGCATCGGGCTGCCTGGAACAGCCGTGTTAGGAACCAGACCTTCCTGTTGGATCATCGGTGCCATTGGAACAGTCGATGGTCCCATCCCGCCAGGTGCCACCGGCAGTGGTTGTGGCTGCGAACCAGGAATGGCGCCCGGAGAATAGACTTCGAACGGGCTCATGCTCGCCTTTTCCTGGTAGCGAGGCCAGAACTGCTGAGAGTACGGCATATTCGGAGCCATCCCCCAGCCAGCGGCTGTCTGAGACTGACTCAGAACATGCTTGTAGTTGTAAGGGCGGAAGGCACGGAAGCCGCCGTAGTAGGGCATTTCCTGCCAGTAGCCGTGCATCCAGGGCTCTTGAGAATCGTAAGGGTAAAGCGGTTCGGCATCGCCGGGTGTTCCGACGGCAGTCGTCTGCTGTGCCATGGAGACCTGAGTGAACGTCAGGAGCAGAACCATCCCACCAAAAACTGTGAACCGTGACATCATGTCCTCTTTCGCCGAGCAGGAGGCTTATCGCCCCATTCCATGGTCCGCACAGCCATTCGATTCGACTCGAACGTTGGCTTCGTGCATCATTTCCCCTCATTTGCATCGGAAAAAGACCACATCGCCTCAAGATGATTCCTACCCATCTAACCAATACGCCCCACAAATCCCTCGGCTAACTGTTAAAACCTGAATCACTTGACATTTCCCTCCTCCCCTTCAGTGCTGCGGGCTTCTAATCTGGAAAGACTGGAAAAGAGATGACGCCTGAAACGCTTATACGGCCCGCCAGTTTTGCCTCTGAGATCAACGAACAAACTACCAAGGACTGACATCATGAACTTTCGTCTGACGGCTTTGGCCGCCTTCGGTTTCGCAGCCGCTTTCAACGCGACTCCTGCGTCCGCACAAACAACCGTTCCTGCCCCGGTCATCATGAATGCCGACGAGCAGGTCGAAGTCGACCCTCGCTTCGTCAACAAGAACTATGGCGATCACCCGCAAGTTCCTGTCTTCAGTGCCCGCCCTCTGCGTCCCGAGGAAGTCATCCCAGAAACACCCTACACCCCGCCTCGACAGTTCAAGCCAATGGGATCAGGCTTGCCTTACGTTCAGTCCTACATGAACCGCTCGATCGAAGTCACGCCGTCCGGTGATTTCCCTGGCACGACTCACTATGGCTTCCACGCCCCCGGCGATTACGAACCACGCATCGGCTCTCCGTATTACTACGACGGCGGCCTCGGCCCAGCAGCCGTCACGACCCAGTCAGCGGGTGGCGATCCTTATGGCTACCACTTCGGCCCAGGCTTTTATCGCAGTCAGGAACTCGGCCATTACCGCTTTCCTTACTACTCTTACCGACGCCCCTGGTATCACCCGGGCTTTGCCAACTACAACCGCGACACCAACTTCCATTGGTAACAGTTTGTTTGATCTGCAGCTGAGCATCTCGTAAGCGTTTCCAAATTAAAAAGGCGTCCGACCGGGTCAACCTGGGCTGGACGCCTTTTTTGTTTTAACGCCATATATTACGAATCACTATTTAAGCCCGCGCTGTCACAAAAGCCGTGCCATGCTTACAGCTTTGGGTAAGCATGCGGCTTCGTTTGACGTTGGAGCGATCAGAACATGCTTGCTCAAAGCCGCAAGCATGGCACGTTGGCTTTATGGAAAGAAGCAGATGTGAATCAGCGTGGTTTTCGCGTCAATTCATCTCGAACTTTCGAGACAAAGACTTCGCAACTGTCCTCACTGTTCGGGTCTCCATCGAGCTCTTGCAGAATCGCTTGAATACGGGCTGCGTTCAATTCAAGCTCCCGTGACTGGCTCTGCTCACCGCCACGCCAGTCAGCAAACAGCTGCTCCAGCGATTTGTCGCTTTGTTCTTCACACAACTTCTGCTTGGCATATGTCGCAAACTGATCGATCTCTTGAGGACTGGCGAGCATCTTCCCCTCCTTCCGACAGTGAATCATAATCTTGAGCGCCACTCCTCATCATAACGATGACATGATCCCAAACGCAAAAAAAATCCCGAGGGAACAAAAACGTCCCTCGGGATTTTCATGATCGTGCAATTCACCCATTGACGACCGGGTGGCTGGGGTCAGGATCGATAGCTGACCCCAGTTCTTCAATTGACGCTCTTTGTCCAATTACGGCAGTGGCGGCGGTGCAGACCCAGTCATCAGAGCAGCGACTGCGGGCACCTGCGAAGCCGGCGTCCAGCCTGTCAGCGATGGGGACCACACCAGCGTATCCCCTTGAATTTGACCCGAGGCAACCGCCTGTCGCATCGCATCCAGCGTGTAAGGGCCCTGCGAAGCACCATTCACAGCGACGTGGAAGACAGACGCCGGAACCGGCGGCGGTGCCATCGGAGCCGCTGCACCGGGAGCCATCATCCCCCCGGCCATGCGGTTGGCCATCGCGAAGCCCATTCCCATGCCAAGACCTTCCGCTGCTCCCCCGCCCGGGTTGGCAGCCGCATCGGTCATCGCCTTGCCCATCTGGTACGACTGGAACCGATTCATATCGCCAATGACACCCATGCTCGACCGGGTATCGAGCGCCTTTTCGACTTCCTCGGGCAGCGAAATGTTGACGATGAACAGCTGAGGAATTTCCAGGCCGTACTCGTCATCGATCCGTGTCGCGACTTCATCCCGCAACTTGGCCGAGAACTCCTGATACTTGCCCGCCAGGTCCAAAGCCGCCGTCTGCGACTTGCCGAGGATATCAGCGAGAGCCGTATTGATAATCGACCGCATCAACTCAGCGACTTCTTCTGTCGAGAAGTCCTCGTTGGTCCCGACGAGTTCTTTGAGGAGCGCTTTGGGATCGACTGCTTTGAGTGCATAAGTTCCGAAGGCCCGCAGGCGGATCGGCCCGAATTCGGGATCACGCAGCATGACAGGATTCGGCGTCCCCCATTTCAGATCGGTGATCTGACGGGTCGAGACGAAGTAAACCTCTGCTTTGAACGGCGAGTCAAACCCGTACTTCCAGCCCATGATCGTCGAGAGAATCGGCAGGTTATCGGTTTTGAGGGTGTAGTGACCTTCCTCGAAGATATCTGCGATCTGTCCGCGGTGGACGAAAATCGCTTTCTGTCCCGGACGGACAATCAGCTGGGCCCCGTTCTTGATCTGGTTGTTGTAGCGAGGGAAACGCCAGACCAGCGTATGCTTGGAGTCATCGATCCACTCGATGATGTCGACTAATTCGGCACGAAGCTTATCGAAAAACCCCATGATGCAGGACTCCCGTCTGAAGAATGGAAGCAGATGAAGATCGAAGTGATCAGTCGACAGGACACAACGCAAAACCCGACGCGTCGGATCACAGAAAAATGATCTTAACGCGCCGGGATGTTGGTGGAAAGGTTCTGTCAGACTTCCTTCAAAGCAGATTCCGCGGGATTCCGATTAGAATTCGCCCAGAACCAGCCCGTCGTCTCGCAGCAAGAGGTTCAGAAAGGTCTGCAAAGCAATTTGCTCGCTGATGAGGCGTGCCGAGCCATCGCAGAGACTGACTCCAACGACACCTTTGTGGAAGCTGTAAGGCTGGCCCTTGTTCGTATGCCCCAGGAATTTGTACGTCCCCGGTGCGGTGTCGATGGCACATTCCCAAGCTGCGGCCAGCGAAGGATCGGTTGCCGTTGTCGGAGGCACCGGACTGCCGTTCGTCCCTCGACCACTGTTGGTTGGCGAAGTCGTCGCCGTCAGGTTGTCACTGCGATACGATCGCATCTTGATTCCATCACCCGCGCCAGCCCAGGCAAAGTTTTGCGTCTCGCCCGTCAGTTGTTTGCCACGAACGTAGACATTCGGAGCGCCGGCGATTTCAAAATACATCAACGTGTTGCTCATCCCGTCGGTGATATCCTGTCCTCGCGCACCGCGTCGGGTTGGGTCGGTACTGCGAGAATCGGGCGGACTCATGGCCGTATTCATCGGCATTTGAGGCTCGCCGTCCTGATACCACACCGGATGGCCGACAGGTCGCAACGCAGGAATACGCGGGGTCGAATAGTCGGTCGCAGCGATCATGTATTGATCGGGAGCAGTTCCCGTCAGATAGGTTCGTTCTCCGGGCGTACTCGGGCAGACAAACGTCGGGATGACATTTGCAGCAGCTTGACGGACGGCCGCTTGCATACTGTTTCCCGAACCATCTTGCCAGTCGGTCGCAGGGTTGCCGTTGTAACCGTAGTTCAAAGTCGGGTGTTTCACCGAATTGAGCGTGTCAAAAAGTGTCGCCTGCTCCACATAGGGCAGAATCCGCCACAGAGAGCCAGTCCGCGAATAAGGGAAGTAGCCGTAGGTGTGCTCGAAGTTGGTCATCCCCAGCGTGATCTGCTTGAGATTATTCAAACAGCTGGAACGCCGGGCGGCTTCGCGGGCCTGCTGCACGGCAGGCAGCAGGATTGAAACAAGAACCGCAATAATCGCGATCACAACCAGCAGTTCAATCAACGTGAATCCGCGACGATTGAAACGGGGAACCGTAGCCATGGATGCTCCTCAGGGCAGTAAAGGAGGACATTCGCTGTTGGCTGGCCCACAGATGGAGCTGGCTACGATAAGCAAAAAGGTGAGATGAGCAGTGCATGAGAGCTGCACTGATACTTTTGAGACTGAATCTCAGGCTCACATTCTGTCACTAACGAGAAAACTGTCAACAACGAGCCACCAAGAAAAATCGTGCACAACCAACAAATTCCCGCACGACACACGTGGGTTTCACGACTGTAGTAACGCGTTGTAAAAGACGTAAAAAACATGTCGCGAAAGCGATGGCGTCAGGCTACTCTGCTTGGCTGAGTGCCTGCAAAAAAGCCTCACGCTCAGCAGGACACTGAGCGTGAGGCTCGATAGCGACCAAAATGATTGCCTAGCTTAATATCAACCTAGAGCAGCTTTCAGGTCCGCAATCAGATCGTCTTTGTGTTCAATCCCCAGAGAGACACGAATCGTGTTCTCCGTAATCCCACCCGCACGGCGGGCTTCCTGAGTCATCGACGCGTGAGACATGGTGTCCGGGTACTCGATCAGCGATTCAACCCCGCCGAGCGACTCCGCCAGGCTGAACATCTTCAGCTTCGCGAAGAATGCTTCCGCTGCGGGTCGTCCCCCCTTGATATCGAATGACAGCATCCCGCCGAAGCCTTTTTGCTGCTTCTTGGCGAGCTCGTGATGCGGGTGCGACTTCAGGCCCGGGAAATAGACCTTGGAGACGGCTGAGTGACCATCCAGGAATTCCGCGACGGCGATGGCATTCTTCTGGTGGGCTTCCATGCGTGGTCCCAGCGTTTTCACGCCACGCAGAACCAGCCAGGCATCAAACGGCGAGCAACCCAGGCCCGACGAGTTGACGATCTCATACATCCGCTGCTTATGCTCTTCCGTCTTGACGACGACACAACCGCCGACGACATCCGAGTGCCCGTTGAGGTATTTCGTCGTCGAGTGAACGACCACATCGCAGCCCAGTTCCATGGGGCGCTGGAAGTAAGGAGAGAGGAACGTGTTGTCAGAGATCGTGGTGATCCCTTTCCCCTTCGCGATTTCACAGACCGCTGCGATATCGACCAGGTTGAGCAGCGGATTCGAGGGAGTTTCAATCCACATGCACTTGGTCTGTGGCGTGATGGCGGCTTTCACTTCGTCGAGGTTGCCCATGTTGACGAAGGAAAATTTATAGCCCAGGCGGGTGAATTCTTTGGCAAACAGGCGATACGTCCCGCCGTAGATGTCGTTGCCGGTGATGATGTGATCGCCGGGATTGAACAGCGAGATGGCGGCATGCACAGCTGACATGCCAGTCGATGTGGCGTACGAGGCAATGCCCCCTTCCAGCGACGCGATGTTTTCTTCCAGCGCCTTGCGGGTCGGGTTGCCCGAGCGGGTGTAATCGTAACCAGAGTGCGACGTTAGAGAGTTCCAGTAAAACGTCGACGATGGATAAATCGGGGTCGTACAGCTGTTGTAAAGTGTGTCTTTATTGACGCCGGCGTGCACGCAGCGGGTTTCGAAGTTCATGAGCAATCCTGAATGAAAAACAGCCAGAGCAAAGCGCGCAACATCGGCGCTGCGAGAAACGACACAGCATAACGACGACAGGTTCAGTTTTCAAACCGAGACCACCCCTGCCAACCATCCGTCCCGACCCCCACCCTGCCCCGGGACGGATGGGTGGTTGGGTGTTCTTAAGGTTTGAGTCATGAGGCGGGAATTCGACACCATCTTGGGGGACCTTCTTAGGACTGAAGGGCCGTCATCAGTCAGCCAAGGGTAGAGACTCCGGGTAAATGACAACGAACATCGCCTACCTTCCTGAACAGACGGCTTACCATGAATCCCACTTTAAATCCACCTCTTAGCGGTGGTGGACTCTTGAGCGTCCTCAAACCCTGATTTTCACCTTGGGCAGGAAGAGCTGGAAGAAACAGTCCCTTCAGGACGGAGAGCACGTACGGATGTCTTCCTGAGTCTACATAAGAATTGGCGCTGAAAGCGCAGACCCTCCCCCTCCTAACCCCTCCTCCCTTTAACACGGGAGCAGGCGCAGGTACACAACAAACCCTCTCTACCTTACCTGAACTTGTTGCGCCTGCTGGACTGAGATCCGTCTTCAAACCACACCAGGGTGTGGTTCAAAAAGGAAATCCCCTACAGATTGTGCTCGATAGACCTATCTGAAAATCAATTTTCTTACCCGTGACCGCCACCAATCACCCATCCGTCCCGGGTGAGGGTGGCAGATGGGACGGGTGGTGTGGCTAGGGTGGTCCAGCCGTTCATGGCTGGATCGGCGCAGCCGACAAGAAGCGTCACCATCCGCGCTCATGTGCCCTCACCACATCATCTCGAAACGAAACTGCCTGACACACGGGGCACGGGTGCCACTGGCTGTGCCAGTGTCTTCAATCCGCGTGAAACCAGAGAAAAGCAGCGGAGTCTTTTTCAGGACAGAATGTCGCCCCCCGTTCGGCACTGGCACAGCCAGTGGCACCCGCGGGGGGATAGCGAATGACGTAGTAAAGTTGAGTGAGGCCGCATGGCGCTGGCGTCTTGTGAGCTGCGCTCACCCAGCCATGAACGGCTGGGCCACCCGGACTGTGGTGACGACGACCTCTCACTCACCCACCCATCCGTCCCGGGTGAGGGTGGCAGTTGGGAGGGATGGGTGGTTGGTCAGCGCATAAAAAATGCGACCTGTTCAAAAGGAATCAGGTCGCATGAAATCAATCGGGTTTTCTCACACCGTCATACCGTCACTCGGTCTGCCGAGCGGACGAGTGGGAAGTCGATCTCTGTTTCGCTCAGGTGGTTGAAGTAGTTTGTGTACGTATTGATGGCGACACTGGCGATGATTTCCGCCACTTCGCCCTGGGTGTAGCCAGCGTCCAGGACTTGTTGGAACTCGCCCTCGGACAATTGGCCACGCTGCTCGACGACTCGTCGGGCAAACTGCAGGCCGGCTTCTTCTTTGGCATCGGAGGCATGCCCATCGCGGGCCGCGTCCAGCTGATCGGCGGGGATGCCAAGTTTATCGCCGATAAACGTGTGAGCCGACAGGCAATAGTCACAGGAGTTGGCTTGAGCGATCGCAATCGACAGCTTTTCGCGGAACTTCGCTGACAGGGTCCCTTTGGAGAGAGCCTCGCTGCCTGCCAGGTAAACATTCGCAGCGGCGGGCGACTGGGCCATGGTCGCGACCAGATTGGGAACCTTGCCCATTTTCTTTTTGACAGTTTCGAGGATCTGGCGTTGAGTTTCGTTGGCGTTTTCAAGTGAGACGGTATGAAGGCGTGACATAAAATGCCCTTTCAGGTGAAGTCGCTGTCTGGATCGTTTGAATTTGAAGGGCGACGGCCGTCGTCTTGATGCATGATCGATACAGGAATGACGCTTCTGTTGAAAACCCCTTACCAGCCTTTCAGAAATTTCTTCGCGGCCGTTGCGGAAATGCCTTCCGACTTCGATGATGACTCGCATGCGGAATCTCAAACTGACGGTCGCCTACGACGGGACCAACTTCGCGGGCTGGCAGGTCCAACCCGATAAATTGACGGTCCAGGAAGTCATCGAACAGGCCATTTTCGATGTCACCGGCGATCGTCTGCGCGTCCTCTCAGCCGGTCGAACCGATGCCGGCGTGCACGCCATCGGGCAGGTCGTCAACTTCCGCACGCGAACGAACATTCCTCCTGACCGTCTCCGCCTGGCTCTGCAGGCCAAACTCGGCCCGGAAGTCACGATCCGCGATATCAAAGAAGTCCCGCTCGAATTTCACGCGACGTTTTCAGCGGTCCGCAAACGCTACTGCTATCTGATCCACAATGCGTATCTGTCTTCGCCGTTCCTGCGTCGCTATAGCCATTGGGTCCGCAACGATCTTGACCTCGTCGCGATGAACCAGGCAGCTGCTCATCTGATTGGCAAGCACGACTTCCGCAGCTTCGAGACGCAGTGGCCTAATAAGGCCACGAGCGTGCGCACGGTCCTTGATTGCCAGTTGATCCGCACCAGCGAATGGAACTGGAGCAGCCTGCCGGTCGCCAGTTCGCTGCCTCTGGATCAGGCTCCGTTTGTCGTCCTCTCGATCCAGGCGGATGGCTTCCTCTACAACATGGTCCGCACGATCATGGGAACGCTGCTGAAAGTCGGCATCGGCAAGTGGACCGAGAAAGACGTCAAACGCATCCTCGAATCGCAGGACCGCAACATCGCTGGCCCAACCGCCCCGGCTCATGGCCTCTATCTCTACCAGGTCGATTACGATGGCGCCGACGACCTCGCCAACGCCCACGTCCTGCGAGAAAGCTTCACGATCACACGAAACCACCGCGTCCTGCTGGAACAGGCAAGCCCCTCGGAGGTCGACGAGAGAATTGACCTCGCTGAAAACGAGGATCACAATGGGTAAATAATCACCCGAACAAGGAAATCAGCGCCGTGATCGAATATGCTATCGAGCACGGCTGGCGATTCGAGAAGTCAGGTCCTCGTGCTCATAGCTATGGGAAACTGTACTGCCCGGAATCAAGCCGCGAAGGTCATATCGTCGAGGTCTACAGCACTCCGAAAACGCCTTTTCTTCACGCCAAGAGAGTTCGTCAGTCGGTGGATGCCTGTCCTCACTGGAGTCGTTCATGATTCATAGTTTCACACTCATTGCTCACGATGGACGAGATTTGTTTCTTGAGGAGACATTTGCAGATCGCGTGTTTGCAGCCGGCGGCGTTGATTCGACATTGAGCGTTCGCGGTGAAGATCTCTTCATCGCGTTCGATCGAGACTCTGCAGCGCTATACGATGCGATTCTTTCTGCGCTGTCACAGGTGGAAAGTTGCGGCGTTGTTGTGGATGAAATTCAGCTTGATGACGGACAGAATTCGGAAGTCGACAACATGAATGCGATGTTGAAGGTCCGCAAGCTGATTCAATCGGATGAACGCCCCGCCAAGTTTTGGCAGACGCTCAAACACAAAGAAGCGATGGCTCAATAATGCCTTTCCAAGAGAACGTGATCCTCAATCAAGGATGCTCGCGTTGACAAAGAACGACCGCGTTCCGAGTCCTGCTGATCCGCAGGAGGGAATTGACCTCGAAGGAAGCACCGGCAACAATGGCTAAACACCATCCGAATAAAGACATCAATGCCGCGATTGAGTATGCACTCGAACGTGGCTGGCGTTTTGAGAAGGCCGGTGCAAGAGCGCACGTCTTTGGACGCCTCCTCTGCCCTGTCAAAAGCCGTGGTGCTTGTTTGCGGTTCGTCTTCAGTACGCCAAAGAATCCTCATCACCATGCCCAGTGGATTCGTGATCGAGTGGATGAGTGCGATTGCCAGTCAGGAGAACAGACATGAGCGAATTTCAGTTTACGCTTGTTTTGGCTGACCAGGCCTCCGTGATGACGGATGATCTCGCTGACAAGCTGTTTGAAGCAGGCTGTGACGATGCCACTCCTGGGGTTTCCAATGGAACTCCTGATGTTTGTTTCTCGCGTGCATCCACTTCACTCCGGGAGGCTTTGGTTTCTGCTATCAAACAAGTGGAATCATGCGGGCTGCATGTCAGCAGAATCATCGTCGATCATGATGAATCAGATCATGACTCCGAACTGATCAACTCGATGCTGCAGATTCGGAAAGTCATTCATTCACAGCGCGAGCTGGATCAGCTCTGGCAGGATCTGACTCATCCAGAGCCCCTTACCTCCAGCTAATCAACACCACTTCTCTCCACGAAAGTCACGACGACACGTGAAAATCGCCCACATCATCACACGACTGATCATCGGCGGGGCGATGGAGAATACGCTCTTCACCTGCGAGGATCATGCACGCGACCACGGCGACGACGTCCTCCTCCTCACCGGCCCGACCGATGGACCCGAAGGAACGCTGATGCCCCGAGCGCTCGCAGGGCCGTTTCGTACCGAAATCATTCCGTCGCTACAACGCAGCATTCGCCCCTGGAAGGAATATCAGGCCCACCGCGAACTGGTGAAAGCACTCAAAGCCTTCCAGCCAGACGTCGTCCATACACATACCTCCAAGGCTGGCATCGTCGGACGAGCCGCCGCAGCGTCCGCGAAAATCCCCTGCGTGCACACCGTCCACGGCTCTTCGTTTCACTACGGGCAGTCGCCGATCGCCTATCACACCTACGTCCAGCTGGAACGCTGGGCAGCCAGGCGGACGGCTCACTTCATCTCGGTCTGCAACAAGATGACCGACATCTTCGTCGAAGCCAAGATCGCCCCGCGCGAGAAGTTCACGACAATCTATTCCGGTTTCGACGTCGAGCCATTTCTGCACCCGCCGATCGCTCGCGACCAGATGCGTCGAAAGCTGGGGCTGCAGGATAACGACGTCGTCGTCGGCAAGATCGGCCGACTCTTTCCTCTCAAGGGCCATGAGCAGGTCATCGCCGCCGCGAAGCTGATCGTCCCGGAGCGTCGGAATGTCAAGTTCCTGATCGTCGGCGATGGAGTCTTGCGTCCACAGTATGAGCAGGACGTGGCGAGCGCAGGTCTCAAAGCCAACTTCGTATGGACTGGCATGGTCCCGCCGGAGGAAATCCCCTCGCTGATGGCAGCCATGGACATCGTTCTTCACGCCAGCCAATGGGAAGGATTAGCCCGCGTGCTGCCTCAGGGACTCATCGCAGGGAAACCGGTCGTCAGCTTCGCGATCGATGGTGCCCCGGAAGTCGTCCGTGATGGCGAGACAGGCTTCCTCGCCCCCCTCAACGACACGCAGGCGATCGCGAACGGTCTGGTCAAGCTGATCGCCGACCCGCAGCTCAGAGCGAAGCTGGGTAGCCGTGGACGGGATCTCTTCACCGACCAGTTTCGACACCAGACCATGAGCCGGGAAATCCGCAGAGTCTATGAGCAGGTGGTCAATCAGACCAAGTGATCCGGGTGGCTGGGGTCAGGTTTTCTAGCTGACCCCAGTTGATTTGCAAGCAGACATCCAACGCGCGCTCTCTGGGGTCAGCTATCGATCCTGACCCCAGTCACCCATCTCTCAAATTACGCCTTCGTTTCGGTCGCTTTCGTAGCAGCTTGTCGCTTACGGGCAGCGATGAACGACTGCACGCACAGGACGACGAAGACCGTGCAGACGATCGCCATGAACAGCACGTTCATTTGCGCAGAGCTGGAAGGATCAAAGCCCTTGGTGGCGATGACGGAGAGACCGCGTCCCCAACCAGCCAGTGCACCCAGCAGCCCGAACAGGACCGCAGCATGCATCGCGTGCTTTCGCATGCCGTGCTTCATCGCGAGCAGACCAGCCAGCAGAATCGGCGCACCCACAAAAGCAGGAATCAACGCGGTGGGCGAAACGCCTTTCACAGGATCAGGCTCGGCTGTGACATACGACAGAACCCCCTGGATGATCAAAATCAAACCAACAACAAGCGCAATCACTGGCATAACACAATCTTTCTCTGGCAGGCTCAAAGTACGAAGTCAGTCCAACTCGTCCATTCTAGTAAGCTCCCCGCCGTTTGCACCAATGAACTGCGTTTGTTTCCCAAAGTCATCTTGTCGCAGGAGCAGAAAAGAGGATTTACCACAGAGGACACAGAGAGCACGGAGGGAAAGAGAGAACCACGGATAAACACGGATTCACACAGATAAGAGAAGGTAGACATTCTGAATGATCTGATCCGTGTCGATCTGTGTTCATCCGTGGTTCTGCTTTCTTGCTAATTCCCTCCTCCATGCTCTCTGTGTCCTCTGTGGTAAAACCGTCTTCTCCTCCCGCCTCCGTTTATATGCGGCTCCCGTTTGTGCTAAACTGCCAGCAAACACGAGATTCAACCGAGGACTCCCATGACGTACATCGCCCGCCTGCATCAGGCTATGAAAACACAGAAGACCGCCGCTCTTGTGGGGCTGGACCCCCGTTATGAGAACCTGCCCGAGGAAATCAAAGAAGCCGCCGAGGATCGTGGCGGCGATCGCTTTGAGATGTACGCGTATGCCTTCGAGCGGTTCTGCTGTGAAGTCATCGACGTCGTCACCGACCTCGTCCCCGCGGTCAAGCCGCAGGCAGCGTTCTTTGAAGAGCTGGGACCGGAAGGCTGCCTGGCGCTGGCTCGCGTGATGAGATATGCCCGCAAGAAAGGGCTGCTCGTGATCTGCGATGCCAAGCGTGGCGATATCGGAACGACCGCCCAGGCGTACGCGTCTGCCTACCTCGCTGGCGAAGATGCCAAATCTGCTCCCTGGGCTGCCGATGCACTCACCATCAATCCGTATCTCGGGACCGACACCCTGCAGCCGTTTGTCGATCTGGCGGTCAAACGCGGAGCAGGCTTGTATGTCCTCGTCCGCACGAGCAACCCCGGAGCCGCGACGTTTCAGGACCGCACACAAGACGGCGTGAAGCTCTTCGAAGCCGTCGCCGATGCGGTCGAAGCGTTCAACGTCCAGACGATGGAGGCAGGCGAAACCTACGGCAGCATCGGAGCCGTCGTCGGCGCGACTTACCCGGAAGAACTCGCCCAACTCCGCAAACGCATGCCCCACACCCCCCTGCTGATCCCGGGCTTCGGCTCCCAGGGTGGAACCGCTGACGATGTCAAATCCGCGTTCGACACCGATGGCTTCGGTGCCCTCATCAACAACTCCCGCAGCATCAACTTCGCCTACGAAAAAGAGCCCTATAAATCCCAGTTCGGCCAGACCAACTGGCAAGCCGCCGTCGAAGCCGCCACGAAAGACATGATCAAGTCACTCGCAACCGTCTGCCCGTTGTAAGTGCAATGAGAAACCCCGGGAGGGCGAGGCTCCGCCCGAGCCGCTGTCCCGCGTTGCAACCGATCGTCGACGGCTCGACGCGAATGATCGTCTTCTTGATCTGAGGCCTGAAGGGCCGTTTTCAACCAGCCCAGGATGAAATCCTGGGTTAATGTCGTCAATGACACCTACCGTCCTGAAGGGACGGCTTCACGCTGTACCGCGAGTTGACCCACCCCTGCAGGGTGGTGATGTTTGTTGCCCTCTACCCCAGGGTTTCACCCTGGGCTGACAGAAATCGTCCCTTCAGGACGGAGAACAGTCATCGGGTGACCATCAAGTTCCACCTCATTTCTCACACAGAGGTTCGACCTTCTGCACTCTCCGACACGCCCGCTGGCTTCGTCAACCAGTGCGGGCCTGCGAGAAGTTCACTGCCGGGGATCGATTCCTCCGGCAGGTTTTCAGGGACGTCGGCGACGCGAGTAATCTTCGCGCCGAGTTGGTTGAGGGTCTCGTCGAGTCGCTGGTAGCCGCGGTCGAGGTGGTAGATGCGTCGCAGGACCGTTTCGCCTTGCGACGCGAGAGCTGCAAGAATCAACGCAGCGCTGGCACGCAAATCAGACGCCATCAACGGAGCGCCATTCATGGGACGACAGCCATTAATGATCGCGGTACTGCCATGCTGTTCGATTTGAGCCCCAAGTCGAACGAGTTCCGAGACATGCATAAAGCGATCGGGAAAGACCGTCTCGACAATCCGACTCTTGCCCGGAGCCAGCGTGGCGAGCGCCATCAGCTGGGCCTGGACGTCGGTTGGGAAGGCAGGGTACGGGCCAGTCGCCAGATCAATCGGGGACAGCTTTTCGACCGTCTTGATCGTCATCGAACGATGTGTGTTCTGGACGATGCACCCCATGCGAGCAAGGGCATCAACGACCGATGTCAGATGATCCGCTCGGACTTTTTCGAGTGTCACTTCGCCGCCTGTGATCGCGCCCGCGATGAGCAACGTCGCGGCTTCGATGCGATCGGGGATGACTTCATGTGTCGCAGCGCCGAGTTCTGTGACGGCGTGAATGGTGAGCGTGGATGTGCCGAGTCCCTCGATCTTCGCCCCCATCTTGATGAGCAGTTCCCCCAGATCGATGACTTCCGGTTCGCGAGCAGCGGATGTCAGGACCGTTGTTCCCTTGGCGAGAGTCGCTGCGCATAGCAGGTTGCACGTCCCCGTCACCGTCGTGCCATTCGGGCCTGCCAGATCGATTGTCGTGCCGGTCAGGTGTTCCGCCTGGGCAATCACATAACCGCGTTCAATGCGAAGATCGACACCCAGCGCCGCCAGGCCTTTGAGGTGCAGATCAATCGGACGATGCCCGATTGCACACCCTCCGGGAAGCGACACAATGGCTTTCTTGCGTTTGGCGAGCAACGGCCCGAGGACACAGATACTCGCCCGCATTTTCCGGACGAGATCATAGGGCGCGATAAACGAACTCGGGTCATCCGCCTGCAGCGTCAGTCTCGAGGACGCGAGATTCGCCGACATCGACACGCCCAGACGATCCAGCAGCGCCAGCATCGAGCGAATATCCGCGAGGTCTGGAATGTTCGTCAGCGTCAGCGGAGCATCCGTCAGGATCGAAGCCGCCATGATCGGCAGCGCCGCATTCTTCGAGCCATGCACACGCGCCACGCCGCTCAGCCGCGTTCCTCCCTGAATGATGAATAGATCCATGGGACATCCGTGTCTTTGGAAATTAGGAATTGGAAATTAGAAACTAGCCGAAATCGAGAATCGACTCTTCCTAATCTCTGAGCTCTCTGTGTCCTCTGTGGCAAAAATATTCTTCTACGAAACGCTTAATCGTGTCCGTAAATGCCGAATTTGTCCAGAGAGGTCTTTGATCCACTGGGTTTCGCGGTAGCAGCCCAGGCGGTCGAGGACAGCTTGGATCGAAGTTTGAAGCTCGGGCGTGAATTCCATGAGCAGCCAGCCGTCGGGGTGGAGGTGCAGGGGAGCCCGCTCGAGAATCGGCGTGATGAAGGTCATGCCATCGGGGCCGCCGTTGAGAGCCAGATGCGGCTCGTGATTTTTGACGTTGGGTTCCAGCGTCGCCATGTCTGCTTCGACGATGTACGGCGGATTGGTGACGAGGACGTGGAACTTCCTGTCAGCGGGCAGGGACCCAAACAGATCGCTTTGGAGAAACTCGATACGCGATTCCAGCTTATGCCGAGCCGCGTTGCGTCTGGCGACTTCGAGGGCGTCGGGGCTGATGTCAATCGCTGTCAGATTCGCCTGCTTGAGCGTCGTCGCGATCGCCACCGCGATGCAGCCTGAACCAGTGCACAAGTCGAGAATGTCTACCGACCCGCTCGCATAAAACTGACGGGCGATTTCGATCGCATGCATCACGAGCAGCTCGGTCTCAGGACGCGGGATCAGGACCGCTTTATTGACTTCAAATTCGAGACTGAAGAATTCCTTGTGGCCGACCAGATAAGCCACCGGCTCATGATTGGCACGTCGTTTGACGAGATCCCGCATCGTCGCACGGTTTGCATCTTCGAGGACAGTGTCATACATCGTGTACAGCTGGATGCGCGACTTCCGCAAGGAATGCGCGAGCAGAAGTTCCGCATCGAGTCGCGGATTCGGGGCGCCGCTTTTCTTCAGGTAGTCGGTCGTCCAGGTCAGGATCCGACCGACAGTCCAGGGTTGATCATCAGGTTTGGTGGACATGCAGTATCAATGAAGGAGAGAATCGCAAAAGGACAGTTGTAACTGTTGTGGCCCGCAAAACACAGAGGAAACGGTTTTCCGCAGGAAATCTCTTTTCGTCAGGGGGAGTTGTCTATAATGCGATGAAGCATAAGTTCACGCAACGGGGAGTGTGAGGCTCTGACCGAGCTACTGTTCCACCATCCTGTGTAGACGACTGGAGACTGATTTTCACATCTTCCTCTCAGGCCTGAAGGGCCGTTATCTGTCAGCCCAGGATGAAATCCTGGGTTTGCAATGACCCCCAAACTCTCCCGTCCTACAGGGACGGTTCATCTTTCATTCCGCGTTGAACCGTCCCTACAGGACGGGACCGACTCGTGGTTCCGTGTACCCAGGATTTCATCCTGGGCTGTTAGAAATCGTCCCTTCAGGACGGGGAAAAGGCGAGGCCATTGGTATCCAACGCACCGTTTGAGTTTCGCAATGCACTCTGTCGCCAACATAGGTTGCAACGCGGGACAGCGGCTCGGACACAGCCTCGCCCTCCCGTCGAGCAGTCACTTAATTAAGTCCATAACAACATCACGATCGACCCTCATGAAGATTTCGTTCATCACAGCTGGCGGCGCGGGAATGTTCTGCGGCAGCTGTATGCAGGACAACACCCTCGCCAAAGCTCTCATCAGCCGAGGCGAAGAAGTCACGCTCGTCCCGCTGTATACCCCGCTGACGCTGGACGATGATCTGTCCGAATCGACCCCCGTCTTCATGGGCGGCATTCGTCTTTACATGCTTCACCAGTACCCGTGGTTTCGCAGAATGCCACGCTGGATGACGAAGTGGATGGATGCCCCGTCAGTCCTGAATTACGCCACGAAGATGGGCGTCAGCAACGACGCCAAGCAACTCGGCGCACTGACGATCTCGATGCTCAAAGGCGTCAATGGCCCACAGAAAGAGCTCGTCCTCGACCTCGTCGATTATGTCACCAACCACCTCAAACCCGATGTGATCATCCTCAGCAACATTCTTCTCTCCGGCATCGTCCCGGCCCTTCGTCAGAAGTACCAGGGCAAACTCTTCGGCTTCCTCCAGGGAGATGATTCTTTCCTCGATCAACTCATCGAACCCTATCGCAGCGAAGCCATGAGTATCCTGCGTTCCAGTTGGCAGCACTACGACGGCTACTTCACGTACTCGGATTATTACCGACGCTACATCGCCAACTACCTCTCCATTGATCCCGCGCAGATCAACGTTCTCCCCCTCGGCATCGATGCGACTCCTCACAAAGGTCAGCCCAAACTGCTCAAGGAAGACGCCTTCACCCTCGGCTACTTCGCGCGGATCGCTCCCGAAAAAGGCTTCCACGTCGCCCTCGAAGCCTTCTCACATCTTCACGCCAAACACCCTCACACCAGGTTCCGCTACGGCGGGTATCTTCATCCATCACGCGAAGCCTGGATGAATGACGAACTCAACAAATACCCTCACTTGAAGGACCACATCACCCACATCGGCAGTCCGAAGGGGCTGTCCGAGAAAGTCCGCTTTTACAACGAGATCGACGCCCTTTGCGTCCCCGCCACCTTCGAAGAACCGAAGGGGCTGTATGTCCTCGAAGCCATCGCCAACGGCGTCCCGGTTGTGCTCCCATCAAAAGGGGCCTTCCCTGAACTCGTCGCGTCGACACAGGGCGGAATTCTCACCCTCGATCACGACCCGAAGAAAATCGCAGACGCCGTCTCTTCATGGATCAACGACCCCAACCTCCATCGCCTGCATGCCCACACTGGCCACCAGCGACTGAGAAGTCATCATACCTCCGACAAAAGCGCTGAGGCGTTGATCGGATTTCTGAAGCAAGACGTGTCCCGCCAGGACGCCGTCAATAAATGACTCTTCAATCCCGCTTCTGGGCATGCGGGTGAGCGGCTTCGTAAGTCTCTCTCAGGCGTTGAGCAGAGACGTGGGTATAGATCTGAGTCGTCGTCAGGCTCTTGTGGCCGAGCATCTCCTGCACGCTGCGCAGGTCCGCACCGCCATCAAGCAGATGCGTCGCGAAGCTGTGACGCAAGGAGTGCGGGCTCAGCTGCTTATCCAACCCGACCTGCAGAATGTATTTATCCAGCAGCCGTTGCAACGACCGAGTGGTCAGACGAGTCTTCACGCGACTGGTGAACATGGCTCCGGAGTCCTTGCTCCTGGCCGTTGGAAGACTCTTCCTGTCGGCCATCCAGCGCAGCAGTGCCTTCGATGCGAAACTGCCGACCGGGGCGATACGTTCCTTCTTCCCTTTTCCGCGGACGCGAATCACGCCGCTATCCTGATCCCAGTCTTCGATATTCAAGCCCACCAGTTCCGCAGCCCGCAAACCAGCCGAATAAATCGTTTCCAGGATCGCGCGGTCGCGTCGTCCCATCACGGTATTTCCTGGAGGCGCTTCAAGAAGTTTCGCGATCTGATCGCTCGTCAAAAACTTCGGCAGCTTGCGTCCCGTTCGAGGAGTCCGCAACGCCTGAGCAGGATTCCCCGTCATCAATCCTTCACGTCGACAGTAGCGAAACAGACTCCGCATGCAGGCCAGACGACGCGCAATCGTCGTCTTCGCATACTGACACTCATGCAGATACGAGACATACCCACGCAACGCCGTGATATCGATGCTGTCAGGCGACGGCAAGCCGCCGAGACGATCCTCTGCATAGTCAGCAAAGCTCTCGAAATCATCCCGATACGCCTTCACCGTCAGCTCAGAGGCGTTCTTCTCAATCTCCAGATAACGCTGAAATCCCACAAACGCTGATCGCATGATAAAAGCCAATCAAACTTGAACCGCAAAGTACGCAGAGATCGCGAAGGAGGAATAAAAGCAAGGACAATATTAGCTGTTGTTTACGATTGGTTGAATACCGCCTTGAGTTGTCTTGAAGAGCGGCGACGGTTGCTGCCACCGCCGACTGCGAGTTCGATGTCTGCGGCTTGACGAAAACAAACCACGGATGAACACGAAGCAACACGGATGTGGAAACGAGATTGGAACCGCAGATTAACGCTGGTGAACGCAGATGGGAAAGGGGATTGGTCGATGCTTTTTACTTCTTCTCGGATCAGTGTCAATCTGTGTTCATCCGTGGTTCTCTTCCCTTCAAGCTCTGAGCCCTCTGTGAACTCTGTGGCAAAACTCTCTTTTGCTGCCACCATCGTCTGCGGGTGCGATGTCGGCTTCAGCAGCGGACCGACGTGAGTCTTCCTCCGCGTCCTCTGCGGTTCAAATCAGCCCGCTTTTTTCTTCACAGCCTTGTTCACTGACGGCGCAGGCTTGGCTTCCTGCTGCAGGCGTCGAATCTTCTGGCTCAGCAGCGCAGCATCATACCAGTTGAAATTCAGCTCCGGATCAGAGGCATAACGGCCCAGCGTCTGCATCAACTGCGAGATCGATTTTTCATCAAAGACGAACACGTAACGCTGACCGTCTTTGACCAGCGCGACGAGATTAACATGTGAGTTTGATGTCGGCATAGATGTGTTCCCTGAGCGCAGGCGGCGGACGTCCGTGTTCGCGGCTGACCTCAAAAGTATCGGCAACGATTTACAAACACATGCACACAAACTTTTCCAATGTCTCATGAGCGTAAACATTTCCGACCGAAAGAAATCTCACCCTGGTGAACAATTATGGCACTACCGATAGCGTCGGTTCGTGAGGAAGAAGCGTCGCTTGGCTTCCCCGCCATGCAGCTGGAACATCTCCAGGATCATGCGGTGCATACAGAATCGCACATAGTCATCCGAACGCTGCGTCCAACCTTTAAATCCCCCGGAACGTAGTTCGCCATTCAGCTCGACATAGTCCCGCATTACGCCCGCCAGATCAGGATCGGAACTGTCGAAAATCCGGGTGTATGACATCACCGGCTGCGGTTCCGCGGAATACTCCAACGGCGTTTCCTCGGGCATCATCGGGCCTTCGACGATT
This sequence comes from Lacunimicrobium album, assembly GCF_052161635.1. Classification (GTDB taxonomy): domain Bacteria; phylum Planctomycetota; class Planctomycetia; order Planctomycetales; family Planctomycetaceae; genus SXPC01. The sequence goes on along the minus strand of NZ_CP197413.1, from coordinate 4,365,000 downwards.
TCAATCATCGGCTGGCCGACGGGCGACTGGCCACGGATGTCGAGTGTGCATTCCTCGCACCTTGGAGCAGTCAGGCATTGTTGGCACTGACAGCCAACGGGGTGTCCCTCGGGGCATCGGGTCTGGCATTTCTCACAACGCTCGTGTCCATGATGTTTCCAGAACTTCGCCTTCTCGACCATGTGGTCTTTGTAGACCTTGTTCTCATGATGTCGCAGCTTGGGATCGAGCGGAATTCCAGGGAAGAAGTGAAACTCGCGCGCCGCATACCAGGAAACCTGCAGCCCCAGACGCGGCGGCTTATACGGCGAATACTCCGTCACCGCCCCAAAGACGACCGCATCCACGTCCAGAATCTCAGCCAGCTCGAGGATCTCAGCAGGGCGTTCCAGATTCAGATGATGCTCGCGAATCGCGGTCTCGGTGATCCCCAACGGCAGCACCTGGAATCCCGGGCACTTCTGCAATTCCGAAAAGTAGATCTCGGCAAAGTGGCGTCCATCGACAGCCCGCTCGCTGGAGAGATTCACAAACGGCACAATCGCGACCCGGCTCATCTCAGGCATCGGATTACTGACCGTCAAGTCAGTGATCACACACCCCGAAAGAGTGAAGCTAGCCAAAATAAGCAGCTTGAGTAGTCGCAACGAATCAAACCTTGTTTGCGCGGTCACACACCGGGGACAATTCCTCTTTGGTATGATCGTCACAATCGTTAAGGTTTCTTGAGATCAAACATCTTACCCAGTTTGAAACATCAGGTTCCGTTCCGCATGACTGACTCCGTAACTCCCCCAGCTTCTCCCCCCAGCAAGCCTGTCTGGACGCGTCGACGTTTCCTCGCAGCCGCAGCTGCTTCGGCGGTCCTGCTCCCGACTGGGACCGCAGCCTATGCCCGCTACTGGGAGCCCTTTGCGTACCGGGTGCATGAACTCTCGATGCCGATCCGAGACCTGCCGAACTCGCTGAATGGGAAACGCCTTATCCAGATCAGCGACATCCACGTCGGCCCGATCGTCGATCAGAATTACCTCGAGTCCGCGTTCGCCCATCTCTATGAACTGCGTGGCGACATGCTCGTCGTCACCGGGGATTTCATCAGTTACTCCGAGCGTGATCAGCCCTGGGAAAAGCTACTTCATCTGTTTACCAACCTGCCCGAGTTCCCCCTGGGCATTTATGGGATCACCGGAAATCATGATTGTGGCGAAAACTGGCAACAACCTGAAATCGCGCACAAGCTCTTTGATGTCATGTCAGAAACACGATTGAAGTTTATCAACAACGATGTGCTCAACATCGAAGGCCTTCAACTGGCAGGCGTCTGTGATCTCTGGACCCCTCTGTATGACTCCCGGCCAGTCTTCGAGAAACTCGATCTCACTCGCCCCAAACTCGCCTTATGTCACAATCCCGACGTCATTGATAAAAAAGCCTGGGCCGACTACGACGGCTGGATGCTCTCCGGTCACACCCACGGCGGGCAGTGCTGGTTCCCGGGCGTCGGTGCCCCCATCCTGTCCGTCAAGAATAAACGTTACGCGCAAGGCGAAGTCATCAGCGACAGCGGCAAAGCCAAACTCTACATCAACCCCGGCCTCGGCTACGCCCGCCCCGTTCGCTTCCTCGTCCCACCCGAGATCACCGTCTTCACATTGATCAAGGACGACACCTCGACTGCCTGAAGAGTTACAGAAAAGAATTCACCACAAAGAAATTCTCCTTCGAGCAGACTAGACTAACTTTTTGACTCCCGAGCAGTCTTCCTTTGTGAAACTTCGTGCTCTTGGTGACTTCGTGGTGAACGTATTTTGCATCTCATTTTCAAGACAACTGCCCGAGGAGACATCGTTGCCCCCCTTCGAAATCCGCCCCGCCATCGCCGGTGATGAAGTCCATATCCTGCGACTCATCCAGGCGCTCGCTGACTATGAAAAACTCTCGGACGACGTCGTCGCCACTGAAGCGACATTGCGCGAGACCCTCTTCGGCTCAAAACCGGTCGCGGAATGCCAACTGGCGCAGACCAATGGCAAAGTCGTCGGCTTTGCCCTCTACTTCTACAACTACTCGACCTTCCTCGCCAAACCCGGGATCTACCTCGAAGACCTCTTCGTCGAACCCGAGTACCGAGGCCAGGGGATCGGCAAGGCCCTCATCAAATCGGTCTTCATCAAAGCCAACCAGGAAGGCTGCGGCCGCGTCGAATGGTCCGTCCTCAACTGGAACGAACCCTCCATCCAGTTCTACAATTCCCTCGGCGCCAAACCCATGGACGAGTGGACCGTCTACCGCCTCACCGGCGATGAACTCGCCAGATACGCCTGATCCTGTCCTCAAGGCGAGCGGGGGGTGTCAACCCCCTGTCTTAACGACGTCCTGTTAATCAACGCATTGAATACGCAAACCCTCTTCGGCAAAATCCAATGTGCATGCGTGCCAACCGCTGTCTTCAACCTCCCCTCCCCGGTTCGTTTTTACTCCCCATCCGCGTAACATAAAGTTATGCCCTCGGAGAATTACTACGATCTGTTCGGCCTCGATCCGTCTGCCAACGACGAGCAGATCCGGGCTGCCTACAAACAGCTCGCCTCCGAGCATCATCCTGATCGCAGCAACACTCCCGAATCGGCCGCCAAGTTCAAAGCCGCCTCCGACGCCTATCACATTCTGAAAGACGAATCACGCCGCGCAAAATATGATCGCCTCCTCGTTCGTGTCCAGGAACGAGTCCACCGCAACACCCAACGACGCTCCCCCTCAACCACGACCTCCCGAACGACAGCCTTCCGTACCAGGACAACCCCGCCAGCTGCTCCGATTGATCCTGTCGAAAAAGCACGTCGCGAGAAAGCGGTTCGAGAACTGGAACGCTGGATCGCCAGCCTCAGCAACGATCGCAATTCCGCCATCGACTGGATGCCGATCCTCTCCCGCGTCGGCGCCCTCGCGATCACGGCTTACTTCGCATACGACTGGCAGAATCGCGGACGCGTCTTCGCAGAAACCCGAACCGTTGGCGGCATGCATGACCGTCTGCTGCTCGTCATTCTCATGGCGCTTTTAACAGCAGGTCTCCTGCTCGTCTTCCGCTCGGGCAGCATTGCAGAACACGATCATCGCAAAAAGGACCCCGTCAAACACCGCATCGACGAATCCTTCTACTGGCAATCCGGCTGGATGCTTCTCCTGGCAGCCCCTTTTCTCGTGAACCTTGTCCGCAGTTTCATCGTTGGATAATCAGAACGAATCAGGCACATCTGTAGACCTCTTCGTGATCCTTGGTGTACTTTGTGACCTGGTGGTGAGCTTTCTTCCCTCCACGAACCGGAGTCATTCGTGCCGAAACGTGCAGCCTTTCTCAAACTCAAGCCCGAACTGATCGTCGAAACGATCGCGCAACTGGAAAAGCGAATCCATGAACGCTTCCCCAGTGCCGGCCTTGCCAAAGTCTGCAGCGAATTAAAACTCATCGGCCAGCGTGCCCGCTCCACAGCCGCAGACATTGCCGCCCCGAGTATCAAACTTCGCATCGCGATCTTCACACTGATCGCCTCCCTGATCGTCATGTCGGTCTACATGGTCAGCCAGCTCGATCACGATCCCAGCGAACCCTGGACCATCCGCACCGCTGCAGAATTCCTCGATGCCTGCATGAACGACATCATCATCGGCGGCGCTGCCTTGCTCTTCCTGATGACACTCGAAAACCGCTGGAAACGTCACAAAGCACTCACCGCGATCCACGAACTGCGCTCGCTGGCACACATCATCGATATGCACCAGCTAACCAAAGACCCCGAACGCCTCAATAACAATCCCACCCTCATCGGCGTCGATACCGCCTCCTCCCCCAAGCGGGTCATGAGCGCCTTCGAACTCAGCCGCTACCTCGACTATTGCACCGAAATGCTCTCCCTGACCGGCAAGATCGCCGCCCTGTACGTCGAGCACTTTCCTGACCCTCAATCAGTCGCCGCCGTCAACGACCTGGAAGACCTCACGACAGGCCTGTCACGAAAGATCTGGCAGAAAATCGCGATCCTGCATAAAGTTGTGGGCTGACCCTCTCAGGCGAGCGGGGGGTATGAACCCCCTGTCTTCAGTATTTATCTTAAAGTATTTACCGAGTACGCCCGCCGCGCCATCCTCTCCGTCCCACAAAGGTTCCCGACCGTGTCATCCCGCTTCACAGTCCCAGCCATCGCCCTCAGCCTCGCCTTCACCGGCTGCGGCGATAAGCCCACCAGCACGCCACCGTCATCAACGACGCCCACAGCGACCCGTCCCGCTGACCCTGCCCAACCACCAAAATCGTCGACTCTCTCGCCCCCGGTTTCCTCACCGGTCGTCAGTTCCCCCGAGCCAGCGATGACACCCATGGAACCCAAAGTCGATCGTACCAAGCAAGCAGAAGAACTCTTCCAGGATCTCGTCGCCGCCTATCAGGAACCCGACCCGACCCGCTGGGACAAACGCTTCAGCGAACTCCTCGAGCTCAAAGCAGATGTCGTTCCGGCACTCGAGAAAGCGCTCGCCTCGACCGATGACATTCAACGCGAAATGGCCTCCACAATCGCCGCCGCCGTCGCTCACGAAGCAGACAGCCTCGAAGCAGCCCTTCGCAAAGGCCTCGACGATTCTTCTGAGTTTGTGAAGGTCAACTGCGCGGCAGGTCTAGCCGTCATCAAACCAGACGATCAAACCGCCCGTCAGGCCCTCATCAATCTCCTCGAGAGCGCCAACGAAAGCATCGTCCTGACCGCAGTCTCCGCACTGGGCAACTGCGGCCCTGCAGCCCAGGACGCCTTAGCAAAAATCGAGAAGCTCGCGACCGAAGGCAGTGACCTCATCAAGGAAGCCGCCGCCAGCGCCGCCAAACAAATCAAAGGCGAGATTCCCACCGCAACCGAGACACTTTCTCCTCAGTCATAAACAGCGGCCAAGGTCACGGTCACGGTCACGGTTGATCCATAGTCACTCTGGTTCGACGCAAATAGACTTTTGCCGAATCAGCCATCGTCACCAATGCCGCCCCCATCATGATGGCGTCTTTCACGACCAGCCTTCCTGCTCCGCTGAGATAGGGAAATCCATGCTGAGCATCTCCGAGTGCTGGTACCCAGCACTCAGGGGTCGTGATGAGAAACGATAAGGTCACCCACGACATCACAAAGACGAGAAAGCTTCCGACCGTCGCGACCCCCGGCAGCCACGGATGCAGGCTGATCAGCAATCCATACAGGATGATGACCGCGCCCAGCCCATACGCAAACTCATAAGTCCGATTCGCCTCATGCCAGGCACGATTCTCAGGGACGAATGCGCCCTCAGGATTCTTGTGAGCTTTGTAGTTGTCAGGATCAGCATAAAAGAAACACATGAAGGGACTGTTCGCCACGAACGGTACAATCCCGTCCGCTTCATAACGAAAAGCCTTCAGCCCACCAATCCACCAGAGGACAATGATCAACCCGATCCTTGTCATGACCACCCCGGCTTTGTCCATCCCAGCCGCCAGTTCAAACAGCTTTCGTACGCTCATAATGCCTCTCCTTTGATTCAACGCAGCGAGTTGTTCATGTACTCGCTGTCATGATTCAAGTTTGGGCTGTCGCGTCCGATTTCGGAATGGGCGTCTCGGACGAAAGCATGGACAGATTGCTCCCACCACGAATCTCCGTCTCATACTCTCGAAAAAACGTCGGCGAATATCCTGTCGCTTTCTTGAACAGGCGACTGAAGTACAATTCGTCCGAGAAGCCCAGCTCCCGCGAAACTTCCTTGACGGGTTTGAGCGTGTGGAGGATCTGCCATTTGGCATGCATGAGAATGCGGTTCCGAATCAGCTCGCTGGGAGTCGTTCCAAGGTGCTCCCGCACGATTCTTCCAAGCGTCTTTGGTGTGACATGCAACCGCCTGGCATAGTCCGCGGGTGAATGCATGGCCCGATAATTGTGCTCAATGAGATCACGCAGTTCAGCCAGCAAGGGATGGCGATGTTCGACTCCGCTGCCACACGCACCAGCAAGGGATGACTTGATCCGCGTCGCGAGAATCAGCAGCACTTTCAAGTGGGCCAGCATGACTTCGGTATATGCAAGATTCTGTTCCACCTGCTCTGTTTTCAATCGCTCAATCAATCCGGCGATAGATGTCTTTGATTCGCTGTCTAACGTGACCCACGGAACGCCAAACGGGTCATTGAACAGAACCCCGCTGCAACCCGATTCAGCATGAAATGTCTCCACACACAGAAAATTGGCGTGGAACTGGATGACCTGCCCCGTGACGGACTCTTCGGGCTCAAACCGGATGTATTGATAAGGAACAAAAAACAACAGACAATTCGGCTGAAACTCAAACTGCGAAGCATCGGCCCAAAACGACCCGCTACCAGTTTCGATCAAATAGACCGAGAAACAATTGGTTCGGGCTGGCTCGAATGGCTTTGCCTTCAGATGCAGATCGTGAACCCGGATCGCTTCTTCACCCGTCCGGGGATCAAACAACGGATTGAGAGGACGCTTCACCATGACACTGCAGACAAACCATCCTGCCGATTCAACTTACCGGTTCCGACGTTGATTTTCGTTCGTCTTACAATTTCCCCAAATCTCGTTTCGCTTTGCGAATCCCCGAGTGGAACTTGTTATACATGTTCGTGAGCTGTTCCTTCATCGTGCGTGAAGCACCTTGCTCCTGGAATGAAGCAGGGACACGAATCGTCATCGGCTCCGCTTCCAGAACTCGCAGATACGACTTTCCAGACGGATCCTTGGGGTCCTTCACGAACGCCAGAAGCCGAAAGACCATATCGATATCCTGAGCAACAGCAGGCGATGTCAGGCCGGTCGGGTCCAGCGGCAGGGCAGGAACCTTATAATTGATCACACACATCAGCACAGCCGCCTGATCTGCTTTTTCAGGCGTCGCGATATTGACCTCGGTCTTCTCCAGACTCTGACGTCCCAGCGTGTTCATCATCCGTCCCAGCAGCGTCGGCGGTGATGGTGACCCGACATTCATTTTGACCAGCGTTCCCAACTGAATCCAGCGAATGGACGTCAGCAGTTCGGCTCCTTTTTTCGTATTGGCAATCGAGGGGGCAAAGAGGAGCTGTTGGACTTTGCGCACTGCCTCATCCGAAGGCTGCTGATCCAACGCCATGCCCGGACTCATCCCTGATTCCACGACCGGATTTATCGCAGGAGGTAACCCAGAACCCTCGGCTACCATTTCGAACGCGGGGCGCTGAACTCCAGGCGACTGTGGCAACCCAGTGGTTGCAACATCGGGTGTCGCATTACGGCTCATCAGTTGAATCGTCGTCAATGGACGAATTGACTCTGCACCGACCGCAATGACCCCTGTCTGATTATCCAAAGAAGGAGCAATCGTGTAACCGACCAGCGCCCCCGTCGAGTTGAAGATCGGCTTGCCAACAGATTCGGCGGCATCACACGTCACGTCCAGCCACGATCCTGGGACCGCGATCGCGGTTTCACCTGCCAGAAGCTGGTATAAGATCGGTTGGGCCTGAGCTTCGGTCCGTTGAACCTTATTATTTTTCAGACTGACGATCGAGACCGACATCGGTCCTGCAACCGTCGGCAAAGGCATTCCCATCAGGGCGTTTGAGGCATCGCCAATTGAAACGACAGGCAGTTGCTGCCCATCAGTCGGCAGCTTCAAAAACGCCAAACGAGTTTGAGGATCACTATACCCGACTTCGATTTCGGACGTCTTGAACTTCTGATTCTGAAATTCAACAGTCAGGTCGACCCCTTCCTTGAGAGTCTCTGCGGGCACGATCAGCCCGCCATCGGGATGAATCAAGCATCCCGTTGCCGTCGCAACATCGCCGTTCGATTTCTTGACCGTCACAACAGCCAGAAAGGACTGAATGGAGTTCGCATCAAACTGGGCGGCCACCAGCGGACTTCCGAGGGCATTCGCGGTGCTGTTGCCGATCCGCTCAAAAGTCGGATTATCGATCGAGAAATTCCGAGATCGGGAGATCAGCTTTTCGATCTGCTCTTTCTGCAGTTCTCCACGAAAATACGCCTGATGTTCCTGAGTCGTCACCGGAATGTGTTGACCATCTTCCAGCGTGATGAACAGTGTCGCATCAGCAGATCCACTACCTGCTGCACCGAGTCCAAAAATGGGCCCGATCCCCCCTTTGATCATCGCGACCAGTGGGTTTCCCCCACCTTTGACTACCGGCGGCTTGGAGGGGGCTTCACCAGTCAGCGGAGGCATTCCATCGGGATTCAGCCCCGGCGGTTTCATTTGCTCTGGCGTCATGACATTCTGCGTCGACTCGGTCGTCATCGCGAGATCAGGCGAGCGTCGTTCCATGGTCTCGCCCGGAGTCGACATCTGATTCGGCGGGACGACGGGATTATCTGCAGGCGGATTCCCAGGAAGCGATGTCGGCAGGTTCGGATCAGCCACAGGCGGGGCGACGACGGGCGCAGGGTTGTTACGAGCAATTGGCTGACTGACCGAATTCTGAGCCGCATTCTGGCTTTCGTTGAGTTGGGTGACCCCAATGTACCCAACGATAGCCAGCACAACGACGCCACCAACGATCCCCAGAGTCTTGGGGTTCATCGGCAGTTTCGCTGCGTTCATCGAAGGGACCGAGCCACTCGATCCCCCACTCTTTTTCTTTTTCCGTGGCGGAGCAGCCATGAGCAGGAACCCACCTCGCGGGGTCTGCTTCCAGCAGCCAACAATGCCACCTTGTTTCTTTTCCGCAAATGGACGTCGTGTCATTGCGTCAGTCGGATCGACAGAAGGCGGCATCGTCAGCTCACTCTTATTTGGAAGTCGTTTCTAAGGGGACGACTGGCAAAGAAAGATCATTTTGCTTCTGCAGATCGACAGCTTCCTTGTCATCAACGTAGTCGCTGTGACAGTTGGCTTTCCCTGCTTCGGCACCCATGACCTTTTTGGTCTTACTGGCCAGTTTGTGAATTTCATCAGGCGAAAGAACGCCTCGTTTTTCGAGAATCGCCTTCTGCTCATCAGACAACGCCGCGGATTTCTTGGCTTTGTCCCACATGTAGTTGGCGTCTTTCCCCGAAGCGAACTCGACGATCTCCTTGGAGATCCGCACGCTGCACCAGTCATGGCCACACATCGCGCAGAAATCGGTATCAACGTCGAGATCTTCATCGTGATACGCGCGAGCCGTATCAGGATCGAAGCTCAAATCAAAGTGCTTCTGCCAGTTGAGAGCCGCACGAGCTTTCGTCAGCTCATCGTCTCGATCGCGGGTTCCCGGAATGCCGAGCGCGACATCCGCAGCGTGCGCAGCGATTTTGTACGCAATGCAGCCCTGCTTGACATCATCTTTTTTCGGAAGTCCCAGGTGCTCCTTCGGCGTGACGTAGCACAACATGCTCGCCCCGTGATAAGCAGCCGAGGTCGCCCCAATGCAACTGGTGATATGATCATACCCAGGAAAGATGTCAGTCACAAGAGGACCCAGCACGTAGAACGGCGCTCCGTGACACAAAGTTCGTTGTAACTTCATGTTATATTCGATCTGGTCGAACGGAACGTGTCCCGGACCCTCGATCATCACTTGGACGCCCTTGCGCCACGCGCGTTCCGTCAATTCTCCCAGCGTACACAACTCAGCCAGCTGTGCCTGATCGGTCGCATCGGCCAACCCGCCCGGACGCAGCCCGTCCCCGATGCTGAATGTGACATCGTATTCCCGCATCACGTCGCAGATGTCTTCCCACAGCGTGTACATCGGGTTTTCGTCATCGTTGTCGATCATCCACTTAGCCAGCAAAGACCCGCCGCGTGAGACGATCCCGATCAAACGATTCTTGACGTACTGCAGGTGAGCACGCTGCACCCCGGCATGAATCGTGAAGTAATCGACCCCCTGCTTGGCCTGATGCTTGAGCATATCGAGAATATGCGTGGCATTCAGATCCTTCAGCTTGCGGCCAATGATCATCGAATAAATCGGCACCGTCCCGATCGGAACCAGCGAATTGCGAATGATCGCATCGCGACACTCATCCAGGTTCCCCCCCGTCGAGAGGTCCATGACGGTGTCCGCGCCCCATTTTTCTGCCCACTTCAGCTTCTCGACTTCTTCGTCCGTGCTCGACGAAACGGGAGAGGCTCCCATATTCGCATTGATTTTGGTCTTCGAAGCACGACCGATACACATCGGATCCAGCTGGTAACCCAGGTGAACTTTATTGGCAGGAATGACCATACGACCGGCGGCGACTTCATCGCGAACCTGCTCAGCCGTCAGATGCGACTCACGCTCGGCGACTCGGGTCATCTCACGTGTGATGATTCCCTGACGTGCAAACTCCAGCTGTGTCGATGGCTCGAAGCCCTGCGGAGCCTGCCAAGCCGCGGCGTGGTGGTAGTTGTTCTCAAAGCCTGGCTTGATGCTCCAGCCATCCGGCATGAAGTCCCAGGCCGTCTTCTCAGACGCCTTCGGCATCCCTGGCGTATCGGGCGAAGAAAACGTGTATGCCCCCTGCGGTCCAGGTGCAATGACTGGCTTATTGGCAAAGCTTCCCGGAGTTGTGCCCTGACGTTCTGTCGAAGGGTTCAAACCAAGCGGAGGAAGGTGATAGGCGTGTGATTGACCGTTACGACTGATCATTTATGGATGTCTCCTGAAGAGAACGACAGCATTGTCGCTGCAAACAGTGTCCTGTCCGCAGTTAAGGCGTTGCAAACAACCTTCAATCGTAGTCAAAAGGCGAAGGGTTGCCAACTGGCTGTCTCAGGAAACAACACGTTCTCCCCACAGCAGCACGGTGCGAGTGAGATTGATCTGGACACATTCTTAAACCAGCCAGCCGGCCAGAAAGTTCATCCACACTCACAAATTTCCGACAAGAAAGCAAAAATAATCAGTCACATCACAGCAAACAGACGCAAACTTTCATCTGACTTTCGATCCTCACGCCCACTCCAGCCCGCTTGTTCGCTTATACCAATCGCAACTTGAACCAGCGCGATCACAATAAGTCGTGCCATGCTCACCAGCTTTGGGTGAGCATGCTGCTTCGTTTGACGTTGAAGCGTTCAGAACATGCTTGCCCAAAGACGCTGTCTTTTACACACAAGCATGGCACGTTGGGAAGAAAACTCGCGGAGCTATGTGTGATTGGTATTACTCCAGCGGCTTCAGCCACTCCAGCGAGACCAGGAAGTCATCTGCTGCTTTCAGTGTCTTTTCCTGATAGTTCTCCGGCGGTTTGTCCGTGTTGAAAAACCCATGTCCCGCTCCTTCATAGAGCACTAAGTCGCTTCTCACTCCGACATTCTGCATCTTCTTCTGAAACGCTTGAGCTGTCTCCACCGTCACCAGCTTGTCCTTCGTGCCGAAGAACACAATCGTCGGAGGATCATCAGAAGAGATATTATGGGCCGGAGAAAATTCCGGAAAGCGTTCACCCACTCGCCCGGCTCCCCATTGCCCAGGGCCATTATCGTAGACTGGATTGAAGAGCATCAGTGCTTTGGGCCGAGCCTCAAACGGCTTCCCTTCCACATCGATCATCCCACACGCCGCTGCGAGGTGTCCGCCAGCCGAGCCGCCAGCCCCGGCAATTCGTTCTGTGTCGATTGAATACTCATCCGCATGAGATTGGACAAACCGAAAAGCGTCCCGAGCATCTTCGATGCAAATGGTCGGTGGACTCTGATCGCCTTTATCTAGCAGACGATACTGCACCAGGAAACAAACAATCCCACGCGTCTGAAAATGCTTTGTTTGTTTAGCAAACTGCCTCGGCGACCCACCAACCCAGCCGCCGCCATGGAAAAACACAATCGCAGGACGCTTTTCCGCCGGCGAGCGCACCGGCGGAACGAGAACGTCAATGAACAGCAATTTGTCGCCAACTGTTTTGTAGACAACCGAAGTCGAATTCGGTTGCTGTTGATCCTGGGCATTCGCGAGAGAACAGATCACAATCCCCAGGAAGAGAGCTGTCCCTCGTGTCATCATTTTCTTACTTCGTCCACCGGCTGATTGCCCGAGCCAGCATCACCAGATCGCGGTTATTGCGCATGATTCCCAGCAACTGGTATTTGTCGATGTTTCGGTCGGTCAGCACACGGTCTAGTTCTGGACAAACGTGATAAATAAAGCGTTTCTTCAGTTCTGACCGCTCATTGAGAATGTAACCAGAGACAAACAGCAGCGCCATCCCCGCGACAACAGGAATATTCACTGCCGACCAGCCCATGTAGTAATGCACCCCGACGCTGACGGAGTAGATCGCCAGAAGAGTGAACAGGAAATTCTTAATCGAATAATGCTGCAGTCGCTCGTTGGCCTGTACGAGGTGGCCGAACAAGGTCTCTTCAGCGACACGCTGTTTGGCAGCCAGCATGCGTTCCTGAATCACGAGATCTTGTTGCTGCTTTTGTTGAAGCGAAGTGTCTTCCACAATCAGCTGCCCTTTACGACGGGTCAGCGTGACCGTTTTCCCTTCATCAGGGAGAAAGTCGGCAATCGTTTCGATTTCTTCGTAGGGCGTCATGAGGCGAGCTCCGCAATCAACGCAGGCAAATTCTTTGATGTATTATGCCGCTGTGTAGAAATCTTGGGAAGCCGAACAGCGTCACAATCGGATCAAATTTTGAACAGCAATTGATGGGCCAAAAAAAAGAAGCAGACAGATGTGTGACATAATCTTATGTGTTGATATGATTGATGCAAGCCATAATATCGTCGAAATTGTTAGCAACCTGAATTGGTGCATTTGAGAATGGACGTTTCTCGTGCCCTGTCATGTGGTAGTCAACAGTTGCGTTCGGATCTTTCAGCTGGTGACCGGTCAGAATACAGACGACTCGATCAGAAGGCGCAATGATCCCTTGTTCTCTAAGCAGTTTTGCCCCTGCTACGCTCGCCCCGCTCGCTGGCTCACACCCAAAACCATGCGCGCCAATCTGGGCTTTCCCGTCCAGAATTTGCTCATCTGTGACGTCCCGGACAACGCCATCCATGAAGTCGAGGGCGCGTAAGCATTTTTTCAGATTCACAGGGCGATTGATCTCAATTGCCGATGCGAGCGTATGAGCACGCTCATTCCGGGTATCGAGATCATGATAATATTCCGAAATGAGCGACTCGCTTGGTCGCCCATCGTTCCATCGCAATCCCTTCTCGTTATACAGCCGATTGAGCGTGTTTGCCCCTTGAGCATTGATCACAGCCAGTCGGGGCACCCGGTCAATGAGCCCCAGCTGCTTGAGCTCCATAAACGCCTTCCCGAACGCGGACGAATTCCCAAGATTCCCTCCTGGCACAACGATCCAGTCCGGCACTTCCCAGTTCAGGCCTTCCAGTACCCGATACATGATCGACTTCTGCCCCTCGAGGCGAAACGGGTTGACGCTGTTGCACAGGTAAATTCCCGCTTCGACGGCTACCTTTCTCACTTGTGCCAACGCGTCATCAAAATCCCCCTGGATCTGCAGCGTCACCGCCCCATAGTCCAAAGCCTGCGACAGCTTCCCGTAAGCAATCTTCCCGCTGCCGACAAACACGATCACCTTGAATAACCCGGTGACTCCTCCATAAATCGCCAGCGAAGCCGACGTATTTCCGGTCGAGGCACAGGCTGCGAACTTCGCTCCGACCATCCGGGCATGCGTACTGGCAGCCGTCATGCCGTTGTCTTTGAAGGATCCGCTCGGATTCAGCCCTTCGTACTGCAGGTACAGAGAACCCGCCTTCATACCCGCATATTTACCGACCTGATCGTTCTTCTGCAGATAGGTCTGCCCTTCGCCGATCGTGACGATCTGGTCATCCGGCGCAAACGGCAGCAGCTTACGAAACCTCCACACGCCACTGTAATCCAGCGAGTGGCTGCGATTCGACCAGGCCTTCTCGAACTCCTTCAGCGATGACGGCACCTCGACCCGGTCCCAGTCATAAGAAATATCCAGCAGATCGCCCCCTGGACCTGCAGAAATCACATCGCCAACGCTGTAAGTCTGAGGATTGTCAGGAGACAGGCAGGACTGGTAGGCAAGTTCGGTCGACATGGCAATAGGCTTCAAACACAAGGAGTCGAGAAATACCGAGGTCAAACCTCGTAAGATGGTTCAACGCAACAACGTCTGCTGACCTGAAAAGATACGACATTGACACCGTTTCGACTAGCATGTCGCGCGCAAACTACCTCAACTTTGCATCTTCATTGAAAAATCCATAGAAACGGCTCCTATGACGGAACTCACTTCGAACCCCTTCCCGTGATTCGTTGTCCCTTGGCATGACCTGTCTGTTTCTGTAAGATCAGTCCGCCCGGAGAGGTGGCAGAGTGGCCGAATGCGCTAGATTGCTAATCTGGTGTGCTGGGAAACCGGTACCGGGGGTTCGAATCCCCCCCTCTCCGCTTGGTTTTGCATCGTTGCAGAGCCGTTGGTGTTGGTGGTTTGCGTCTTTGCCTCCTGTGCTGTTCTGCTAAATTTGTGCTAAGCTCGCGCAATGCTGGAGGCGGTGTAATAGCTTTCGTTATCGCTACTTTCGTTATTGAGTCCGGTTTGCTTCTGGCTTCGTGGCTTCCTCTTTGAAGAAGCCTATCACGTTTGGGCGGTCGGATTCCTGCGGATGTGCGGCAGGAGCAACGGGTATCTGCGTGTTTCCAGTGGCAGGCGATTTGTCGGGAAGCGAGGGAGCGAGCTGAACCGCAGTGTTCTCCCCTTCTTGCTTTGTGCGTTTATGCTCTGGTGATTAAACTGTCGTCATGGCGATTGAAAAAACAGAACCCAAGTCATTTGAAAACTCACTGGTCCAGCTGCAGCAGATAGTGATGCAGCTGGAAGAAGGCTCGCTGCCGCTGGAGGACTCTCTGTCCCGGTTCGAGGAAGGGACGAAGCTGCTGCGTCACTGCCACGCGGTGCTGCAGAATGCTGAGCGCCGGATCGAGATATTGACCAACTTTACCGACGACGGAAAAGCAGTCACCGAGCCCTTCGATGACTCCGCGACCTTTGTGCAGGAAGCCCCTGCTGGCAAACGTCGCGCGAAGAAAGAACCCGCTGCTCCCAAGGAAAAGCCAGCAGCATCGACCGGGCCGGATTTGTTCTCAAAACCGGCTTCGGAAGACGATGCCCCATTCTGATAGACGATGTCTCGCTATAGCGATTCAATCGTACTCAGGATCGCATCAGCGCCACTGACGGGTGCTAAGCAGCGCCCCCTCTCGCATTGATACAGGGTCACCTCGCCGCCCGTTGCGCCGCGATTCTCGAAATGGGCTGCGAGGGGCGCTGAATTCGATAGCTTGTCGTTCGCGATCATCATCAGCTTGTTTGGCAGGAAGCGTTCTGCGAGAGCCGCTTTGACGCGCTGCCAGTCGTCGTTGTGATCGCCCGGATAGACGATCAGTTCCCAGGCAGGTCCGACGAGAAAGTCGGCAGCGATCAGTAGTTGGGCGACTGCATACGGGCGGGTCTTGATCGTCATGCCGGCGGCTTCCAGAGCCTTCACACCAGCTTGCTCGAGAGAGTCATCGTGAAGCAATCGGCCCAGCTTGATCAGCGCAGTGACGGCCATCGAGTAGCCCGATGGAGTGGCGTTGTCCTGGATATCCTGCTGGCGGGCGATGAGCGTTTCGTGGTCTGACGAGGTGTAATAGAAGGTGTCGTTGTCGGGATCGGAAAACTGCTCCACCATCCGTTGAGCCAGTTGGCGTCCCGCCTCGACAAATGATGGATCGCCTGTCGCGAGGGTCACTTCGACGAGGCCGTCAATCAGGCAGCCATAATCATCAAGATAGCCATTGAAACGGGCCTGGCCATCTTTGTAGGAGTGCAACAGTCGGCCTTCTTCGGTCACCATCTTATCGAGGATGAAGCGAGCCGCGTTGGAGGCTGCGGTCGCGTACTTTGGCTCCTGCAGGACAACGGAGGCGTTCGCGAGGGCAGCGATCATCAGGCCGTTCCAGGACGCGAGGACCTTGGTGTCTTTGCCAGGATGAATCCGTTTTTCGCGGGCTTCGTAGAGGTACGCTTTCGAGCAGGCCAGTCGTGACTCGAGTTCATCGACCGGGATCAACAGGTCGTCTGCACTCTCTTTGAGAGGCTTGGGGAGATTGAGGATGTTCGATTCTTCCCAGTTGCCCCCTGCGGTCACGTCGTAGCAATGTTTGAAAATGCGGGACTCTTCACTGCCGAGAAGCTCATCGATTTCTGCTTCACTCCAGACATAAAACTTCCCTTCGACCCCTTCGCTGTCGGCGTCTTCAGTCGCGTAGAACCCGCCTTCGGGAGAGGTCATATCGCGCAGGATGTATTCGCAGATTTCTTTGGAGACCTGTTTGTAAAACTCATCGCCAGTCAGCTGGTAGCCTTCGAGATAACAACTCAGCAGCAGGGCGTTGTCGTAGAGCATTTTCTCGAAGTGCGGCACGAGCCAGTAAGCATCCGTGGAGTAGCGAGCAAAGCCGCCGCCGAGGTGGTCGTAGATCCCGCCGCGGGCCATCTTGTCGAGCGTAAGTCGGACGACTTCGAGGGCGTCCATATTGCCAAAGCGTTTGGCGGCTCGCATGAGAACGCGAACGTCCATCGGGTGCGGGAACTTTGGAGCAGTCCCGAATCCGCCATGACGTCGGTCCGCCGACTTGAGCATCATGACGACGGCGTTCTCGATCGCGACTTTATTGACTGGTGAGGATTCCGATTCCAGTGTGCTGAGTCGCTGAATTTCTTCCTGCAGATCTTCGCCTGATTTTTGAACATCTTCGGGATGCTCGTCCCAGATCATGCGGATCTTGCGGAGGACTTCGCCGAACCCGTGCATGCCGTGCTTGGAAGTTTTGGGCCAGTACGTCCCGCCGTAAAAGGGCTTGGCGTCGTGATCAAGAAAGACCGACATCGGCCACCCGCCCCGTTGCGTGATGAGCTGGACGCTGGTCATGTAGATCTGGTCGATATCGGGTCGTTCTTCGCGGTCGACCTTGATGCAGACGAACTTCTCGTTCATGTAGGCTGCAATGTCTGGATCTTCGAAGCTTTCATGTTCCATGACATGGCACCAGTGGCAGGCCGAATAGCCGACGGACAGAAACAGCGGTGCATTCCGCTTTTTTGCTTCTTCAAACGCCTCGGCTCCCCAGGGATACCAGTCAACCGGATTGTGGGCGTGCTGCAGCAGGTACGGGCTGGTTTCATTGATAAGGCGATTGGCTTGGCGACCCATAACCTGTTTTCCTGTTGAGGCTTGCGTGAATTATCTTGTCTGTCGGCGGGGCGTCGTATCATGGTAGTCTGGCGTCGAGAGCCCGGCAACCAAGTGGACATCTGGGCAAGCCCTGCATGCTACCGTGATCAAAGGCAGAATTTTGACACAGAGTGCACAGAGGTCACAGAGCTTCCAAAATGAGTAGAAGCAAGTTTCACTCCGAAAGCGCCTCCATGAATTCACTCTGTGAACTCTGTGGCCTCTGTGTCAAAAATGGTTTTGCGTCTGCGCACTCGTTGACTCGAAAAAATCGCAGCGATGTGTTATGCTCTGCGACTCGATTTCTCGAAGAACCAACGGCTGATACCAGCATGACTGGTATTACCATTTCATCGTAAGGAATAGTCATCATGGCAATGTCACAAAAGAAGCTCAAAAAAGCCAATCACGGCAAGCGTCCAGCCAGTGCTCAGGCTCGCAAAGCCAAGCGTAAGCACATCAAACTTTCGTAGTTTGATGGGGTAAAACGGAAATTCAAACAGTCCGGCGTCGAGCGCGGGCTGTTTTTTCATGCGCGGTGATAAAACACTGAGTCAGTGAGCAGCTGGCGTTTAGTGGAGTGGTCAACACAATGAAATTACTGAGTGATGACGTATTAGACGCCCTGGCAAACCGGGCCGAAGTTGCCGATTCATCGTCCGTATGGCCGTTCGAATCATTGTCTGTACTCAAGTCCGCGGGCGCGCTGGGCTGGTCGATCCCGATTGAGTTTGGCGGTTCGGGAAAGAGCACGATCGAACTGTTTCGTGGTCACGAAAATATCGCGACCGCCTGCCTGACAACCGCCTTTATTCTCAGTCAGCGAGAAGCCGCGATTCGCCACCTGCTCAAAGGCCCGGCGCATCTTCAGCAGCGCTATCTACCGGGACTGGCGAGTGGTGATGACTACGCGACCGTCGGTCTTTCGCAGCTCACGACATCGCGTCAACATATGAAGCCCTCGCTGACCGCGTCACGCCTGGATCAGGGGCGCTATGAACTTCACGGCGAGATTCCCTGGGTCACGGGAGCCGATCAGGCGAAGGTCATCATTGTTGGTGCGACGCTGGATGATGGACTGCAGATACTCGTCGCGCTGCCGGGTGATCGTCAGGGGGTCAGCTATGGAGAGACGATTGAACTGGCATCGCTGACGGGATCGCGAACATCGCTGGTGCATTGCGATCGCGTGATGATCGAAGCAGATGATGTTCTCGCCGGCCCTGTCGAGAAAGTTCTGGGAGCAGTCGGAGGAGGCGGGCTGGAGACCTCTAACCTCGCTGTGGGGATGGCAGAAGCCGCGACGGGGTACCTGGAACGCGAAGCCGAAAAGCGAACCGACCTTGAATCAGTGGCTTCGCATTTCCGCGTTACTGTCGACCAGACACGCACTCGACTTCACGCGCTGGCGCAATCGCCCAAAGATGCAGACGCGGCGATGGCAATTCGCGAGGAGTGCACGATGCTCGCGCTGCAAGCCACTCAGACGAGCCTGCTCATGGCCAAGGGAGCAGGGTTCGCGAAGCCACATCCCGTGCAGCGATGGACGAGGCAGGCGTTGTTCTTCCTGGTCTGGTCCTGCCCACGACCAGTGGCAGCGGGGGTGTTGAGTCGGCTGATGGCGTAAGTCATTGTACGTCATGCGCACGGGTAGGGTCTTGGTGAGTCTTCGAACCGCACCAAGTGTGTGCTCAAAGTCTATGCGTCGATTGAAACCACAATTGGTGCGGTTCGCAAAGCCTCACCAGCACCCTACGGCTTACTTTGGTGCCTGTTTCGCCTGCTGATACAACTTCGCCATTGGCAGGAGGATCTTCTCGAGTTTGCTGAGATACTCCTCTTCCGACAGAGAGGCTTTCTGTTGTCGCAGTTGTGCGAGCTCGACTTCCCATTGGTCGCGTTGTTTGCGTTGTTCGTCCGTTAGTTGCGACGAAGCACCGGCGGGGATGAGGATGAACTGATTGGCGAACGTCCCGTCGGGCAGAGAGCTGTCTTTCGAGGTCTTGACGAGGTGGATGCCGCGGAACCAATCGTAGGGAGTGCCTTTGCCATCGCCGTTGTCGTCGAGCAGGGCATGCTCGGTGGCGAGCTGGCCTTCGGTTTCATAGTACTCCTGAGTCTGCTTCGACGCTGCCAGCCAGGCTTCCAGTAGCGACGTCTGACCATCTTTGTCGAGGTCCGCGGACGCATCGCCGATGCTACTGGCGAGGTAACCACCGAAGCGGGCGAAGTTCTGCTCGGCCCCGTTTTGTGTCGACGTCACGATGACACGATTGTCTGCCGACAACTGCGTCAAGAAGGGGCCGCTCGAGGACGCACAGTTGATGATCGCTGTCTTGCAGGGAATCCTGGCTAACTGCTCGCCGAGTTCCGTCGCGGTGATGTCGGTCCCGCGCAGATTGAATTTCGCTTTCTTGCCATCGAAGGTGCCGTGGCCGATGAAGACGATCCACAGTGTCTCTGGAGGAGCTTTTTCAAACGACGTCAGGGTTTCGCAGAAAAGATCGCGATCTTCTTTCTCGGACGACTTCTCGCGAGGCGGGCCGATACTGACCAGCTTGACGCCTGCTTTCGAAGTCGTCTCATCCCATCGCTGAGCCCACTCGACGAACAGCTGCTCGTACTTCTCTTCGCCCGGCTCGCCGACCACGACGATGACGGTTGCCGTAGGAGGAGTCGTGACCTCCGGCTGTGCGACCGTCACGTTCATCATCAGACACAATGCCAACAGCCAGTTCATCTCAGGCGAGTCCTTTCCAGCGTCTTAGTCCCCATTCAAACGCGAGCAGGCTGACTGCCAGCGTGAAGACGCCCCAGGTATGCCAGATCGAATGGATTTGAGGCTCCACCACCGGGATCTCGCGATCCGGCAGCGTTCGCACAAATTCTTCGAGGGCAGACAGTTTCACCACTTCGCCGCCGGTCTTCTGAGCGAGCATTTCGAGGAACTCACGATTCGGCTTCAGTGTGACGAATTCATCCCCCGCAGGTTCGGAGACCCAGCCAGTTTCACTTTGATTGATCTCACTGCCATCAGGATTTCTGGCGGTTACTGTCGCGCGATACGCACCGGGCGATCGCGGAACGTAGGTCGACGCATACTGGCCGGAAACGGCATCTTTGGCTTCGGCTGTGAGGGTCAGTTTTTCATTGCTCGGCGTCGTGATCTCGATGGTCACGTCAGCGTTGTCGAGCGGCTTGAAGTTCTCATCGTTGACCTGGACGGCGACTTCGAACGGGCGATTCGGATCATCCTGTTTACGAATGGCTTCCACCTGCACGCGTTGTGGAACGTCGCCAACGAGCCAGCGAGCCGTCTGACGCCAGGCACGTTCCAAGTCGTCATTGTCAACGCTCGCCTGATGCATCTTCCAGCGCCACAGGTCGCCGATGAGGAATGCCCCTGTGCGTCCTTTGCCGAATCGTTGCGTGACGAGGGCAGGGCGGGAGTCATCACGCGAAGTACGAACCGTCGAAAGTTCAGTTGCCCCGGGCTTGAGGGTGCCGACGGGACTGAGAGTTTTCAAACGAGGCATCTCATCGAGCCGCTGCTGTTCCTCCTGTTCGGTGGAACGGACCCGGACCCAGGGTTCCAGCTTGCCTTCGCGAGTGAGCGCGAGTGTGAACTCGCGCTGATCGGGAACCGGCTTCACTCCCGTAAGGTAGACTGGCAGAAGTTCGCCAATCGGCGTGCGGTGATACTTGCCTTCTGCGAACGACTCCATCCCGCCAAGCATCAGGAACCCGCCACCGCGTCGACTGACGAAGTCCTGTATGAGCGACATCTGCTGCTGGGTGAAGAACTCTGCTTCGATGTCATCAAGGATGATGGCGTCGTAGTCAAAGAGCTCATCGGACGACTTGGGGAAACCGCCGATGAGTTCATCTTGTTCGAGCTTGCCGACGCGCAGCAGAACAGGTTCATCGTATTGCTGGACGAGTTCTTTCTTCTCATCATCGGTGTTGGTGAAGATGCGATTGGCGCTCGAATCCTTTTCGCGGAACTGGAACTTCGGCTCGCGTTTGGCGATCCGGACTAGTCCATGAAGTTCGAGTTCATCGTCCTCGGAAAGGGCACGGTTGAGGAACTTGAATTCCCAGTTCGGACGCCCCGCAACATAGAGAATCTTATAGGGCCCGCGCCCTCTGTTGACCATGACCGTTCGACAGTTATTCAGCAGAGTTGCTTCGGTGCTGCGTGACGGATTGTCGAATAGTCCTTTCTGTGATTCTGCATACGCGCGGACCTGATAGAAGAGAACGCCGCGTTGTACCGGCTTGACCTGAAAGCGTACCGAGAAGATCTGATCATCGCGTATGCTGTTAACGGTCTTCGCTTCGAGCGAGACACCCTTCTCATCCAGGAGTTCCACAACGACCGACTGCCCGTTGAAGCCAGTCCCTTCGATCTCAGCCGTCAGCGTGACGGGGGCGGCTTCGAAATTGGTCTGGCTGGCAGTGACGCGTCGGACGCCAATATCGCTGGCGGTTTCTTCGCTGCCGAGCATGACCGGGAAGATCGGCGGGTATTTGCTCCAGTCGGTTTCTGTTTCGGAGAGATCGGTCGCGTTACCATCGGTCAACAGGAGGATGCCCGCAGTGGGGCGCTGGGCATAGCGATCCGCGACCGACGCCAACGACGTCATGATCGAAGA
This sequence comes from Lacunimicrobium album, assembly GCF_052161635.1. Classification (GTDB taxonomy): domain Bacteria; phylum Planctomycetota; class Planctomycetia; order Planctomycetales; family Planctomycetaceae; genus SXPC01. Next base: position 4,343,097 of record NZ_CP197413.1, on the reverse strand, counting down.
GGCTTCTCCCTCTGCCTTGAAGCCATCGAAGTCGGCGACCGGCGACAGCTGGCGATCAAATTCGTAACGTCTGACATCGAAATCAGTGCCGAGCTGGACCTGCCACTCGGACGTGCGATCCAGTCGCTTTTTCAGAAGATCGGCTCGACTGGCTGTTTCTCCAGGATCGGTCAGTTGCAGACTCTGCGAGCGATCCGCGAGGACCGCAAACAGGTTCGCGCCGGGGACTGGTTTGGATTCACTGTGCATCGGCTCAACGAGCGTGAGCGCGATGAGTGTAACGGCCAAGCCTTTGAGCATCGCACAAGTCACCTTCAACCAGCGCGGCGCATCGATCGCGCGATACGCCCAGATCACGAGCAGGAACACCGCGCCGCCCAGTAGGCAGGCGGGCAGGATCCAGCTCCGTGAGGCCCAGACATTCGGCCACTCCAGAAGAAACTGCTCCTGGAACCACTCCATCATTGGCTGCTCCCCAATCGTTCATAATAGCGGCGAACAGCATTCTCGTACTGTGTCGGGACAGGGTCTTTATCAATTGGCACGCGGACATCCTCGCCGGTCCGTTTGAGGAGTTCTTCCGCGACCCGGTTCTGCAGTTGAGTCAGTGGATTGGCGACGCGGTCTTTGATGATGTCCCATTGAGGCGGAGCCTGATTATTGAGCATCTCACGTCGAAGCTCACGGGCTTCCTCACGAATGCGAGCTGCTTCCGCACGCAGCTGGGGATCATCGACGATTTCTTCGACATCGCGCAGACGATCCGACCAGTTCATGAAGTCATCGCCTGAAAACGGGCTGGCCCGCTGGACGTTGCCGTTATCAAGAAACCGATCCAGACCACCACCCCCGCCGCCCGCATTACGCTGCCCACCCGGTTGACGCTGTTGACCACCGGCTTGACCGGGTTGTTGGCCCTGTTGCTGACCGCCTGGCTGTTGACCGCCAGGTTGTTGGCCGGGTTGTTGACCACCGGGCTGCTGGCCAGGCTGTTGACCAGGTTGTGGTTGCTGAGACTGACCGGGCTCTTGACCTGGCTGCTGGCCTCCCGGTTGTTGACCTGATGTCTGACCCGGCTGATCGCCTGGGCGTTGTTCTTGCTGTTGACCAGGCTGTTGTCCAGACTGCTGCCCGGGCTGTTGGCCCTGTTGCTGTCCGGGTTGTTGACCGGGCTGCTGGCCCTGCTGCGTCATCGCTTCCTGACCGGATGGCTGCTCGCCGTTCTGCTGTTCGCCTGGTTGTTGACCTGGCTGGGGCTGCTGACCATTTTGCTGGCCTTGTTGTGATTGGGCATTCTGTTGTTGGCCGGGGCGAGGTTGTTGACCTGCTTGGGAGTTGCTGTTCAAGGGGTCGGTCAGTGGGCTTTGATTGCGAAGGGGATTGGTTGGATCCTGCGGTCCCGGACGTTGTCCCGGCTGACGTCCCTCGGCTTGCGCAATCTCACGATCAAGATCGGTATTCAGGCGATCAAGTTCGCCCAGGGCACGACGCAATGTTTCCGTCTCGTCCCCAAGGACTTGATCGGCCGCCTGTTCGACACCTTCGGCCAGTCGGTTGATTCCCTGACGTGCCGTCTGTTCCTGGTCGAGGGCATCTTCGAGAAAGCCACGACGCATGAGCAGCTCGGTCGCTTCGAGCGCCTTCTGAGGATCCGCTTTGCGTGTCTCGCGGATCGAGTCATAAAGTTTTTCAGCGAGAAGTGGCTGAGTTGCTTCGGCTTGCTCGATCGTTTCTCGCATCGTGTTGGTCAGTTCTTCCAGCCGCTTCTTCTGCTCAGCGACCTGTTGTTGAGTCTCCTGCCGCTCGTTCGATTCACGCAGAGAGTTCGCCTCTTCGCTGCCACCCTCGTTGAGGTTTTTTAATTGCTCTCCAATTTTCTCTTCCTGCTGCTTGAGCTCCTGTGCCTGCTGACGCATCTCGCGCATCTGTTCTTCAAACTGCCCTGACGTCTGGCGCTGGAACTCTTCCTTCAGGTCGTTGAGTTCGTTCTGCGCCCGTGTCCCTTCATTGGCGGCCTGCGTCACCATGCGTTCCTGCAGAGCCTCTGCGGATTGACGCACGTTTTCACGAGCTTCCTGAAGCTGCTGACTCTGCTCAGCCATCCGCTCCTGATTTTCAGGCTGTTCCATGCGCTCCTGAAGCTCTTCGGTATCACGCAGAATCTCTTCCTGCTCTTCACGCAGACGCTTCAACTGACGCTCCGCTTCGGCTCGCTCTTCTTCGGTCTGAGCGGCTTCGAGAGCTCCTTGCAGTTCTTTGATCCGCTCGTTGAGATCACTCTGACGTTGAGCCAGTTCTCGCAGACGATTGAGAACCTGACGGTCCTCGCGCGACTGCTGCTCCTGCTCGGTCTGCGCCTGCTGCTCCTGAGCGTATCGGTTGCTGTCTTCTTTCAGCTTCAGTTGTTGAAGCTGTTGCTGCATCCGTTGGCTTTGCTGTTGCTGGCTTTGTTGCTGCTGCTGGGACTGGCTTTGCACAACTTCGTGCTCGCGAGCCCGCAGGCGGAGAAGTGCCTGATAAGCTGCTTGTTCATGCCCCAACGCAGATTGCAACTCTGGAGCTTTCTGGCTGCTGGCTGCAGACTCTAGAGACGTAACCGCTTTTCGCATCTCCTGTTTGACAGTGTCGACATGAGACAGCGACTGCTGGTCTTGAATGTTCTCGGCGAGTTCATCGACTTGCGCCATCGCAGCCTTCTGTGACTCAACAATGAGCCGTACATCGTTTTCAAATTCCGACGACATCTTCTCGCGCGTCTCTCGACGAATGATCTTCCACGTCGCATTGATGATCTGCTTTTGCAGCTCTGCAAGTTGCTGTGCCTGCTGGGCGTTCTGGCTGCCTTGTTGTTGCTGTTGCTGCTGTTGTTCCCCTTCGGCTGGTTGCTGCCCTTGACGGAAGATCTCTTCGAACGGACGAACTTCGGCGAAGAACATGTCGCTGGCGGTCCGTCGGATTTCTCCCGCCGGGCCGATGTCTTCGGCCCAGAAATACCATGAAAGGAGTTGATCGGGTTCTGCATTCAGATCTTCAAAGGCAAGCAGGTGCTGAGCCTGGATGCGTTCTTTCGCGGGAAAGCGATCGCCCAGAGAAATATCCTTCTCGACTTTTCCGGGAATCGAATAGTTGATGCCGACTCGCTGAATTCCAAAGTCATCCCAAGCGGAAGCAGCCAGATCGACCTCTTCAATTGGTGAGACCTCAATATCCTTCGTCGGCTGCGCCAGCTTGATGTCTGGCGGGCGATTCGTGACGACGTTGATGACGAGTTTGGTCGGGAATTTGTTCGCACGACCGGCATCGTCGGTCAGATGCAGCATGAGCTCACGAGACCGCTCGAGCTTGAAACTCGTCGTGTACGTCAGCGGATCAGCAGCGTCGACTTCAAGATCGATGACCGCTTCACTGTCACCGAGTTGCTCTTTGAACTGAACCGTCGTCAGAGGCTTATTGACTCGACACAGCAGTGTCAGATCGGTTCCTTCCACCGCAGAGATCCGTCGCACATCCTGCAGGAACTTTTCTTCCTGCTTGGTATAGCCGGGGAAAGCGAGCTTCGCATCGGTCTGCAGCAGGCTGGGGTAGTCAAAGACGTTGATCTGGAAATCGCGAGTTGTCTGATCGCCGAAGCTGACTTTGTATTTGAGTGAATCAGTCACCGTCGCGATGCGACCCCCAAACAGCGGGTCATCCAGTGACTGAGCCATCGAGACTTTCTGTTCCTGACCATCTGCTCCTGTATAGATCAGCGTCGATTCAGGAGGAAGCTTGCTGGCAAACCGCGCGAGGACCAGCAGGCTGCTGCCACGCTCGACATCCGCATCCCCCGGCTCGATGCTGGCGTCGTACTGAGCCCCATCGAGAACGACATCGTTGAAGGCGAGATTGGAAATGAGTCCTGGCTTTAACTGGCTATTCAGTGAGTTCAGAAACACGGACGCCACGCAAAACAGAATCATCCCGAACACCGCTGACATCCGCGCCAGCCCCATCTGTGATCCAGAGACAATCCGAGTCCAGTCATGCGTTTCGGAATGTTTGATAGCCTTCTCGACAACGACGTGCTGAAGATAACGAAGCTTGCCAGTAGATTCCTCTGGTTGTTGTTCGACCGCCGTCAACAGTGTCGCGTTGAGCTGAGGAAAATAAGCCTCGATGCGCTCGGCCAGTCGTCGCTGATTTCGAGCCGACTGTCGACTCCCGATGAGAATGAAAAGAGAGCTGATGATCGCTGCTAAAAATGCGAATGCTGCTCCGCCAGGAATGACGCGCCCCGTCGTCTGCGTCGTCGCAAAGAGCAAACCAACAACGGCCGCGGTGACGATCCAGACGACACCCAATCCCGTCCAGAAACGAAACGAACGTACCCGCTTTGCGGCACGTTCGAGCGGTTGTTGAAGTTCGCGATCAATCATGCGAAATCTCCTGTGACTGGGATTGGCTGTCGTGAACGTCTCGCTGCCAGCCAGGTTTCAACGCCAAGCAGAACCAGCACGGCGACGATCAGCCACTTCCAGATTTTCTGTCGGCTTTCGAGTTCGGTATCACGCAGCTGACGCATCCGCTCCAGCTCTTCAGCCTGAGTCGGAGCAGCGCCGGTCGCGATGTCAAATTGTTCGAGACGCTCGATCCCCAGAGGTTCGGTGTCGCTCTCGGCATCGGCGAGATTGACCGCGAACGGGTACGGCTGGCCGTTGTCGACAAGCGTGTAGACGCCGGGCTCGGTTGTCTGGGTGAACACTTTTGCTTCAGGCGTCAGCGTGACCTGTGTCCCCGCAGGAGTCCGGATGAACCGGTCCCCCTTCGGCTCGGGCAACGTCACCGGCTGATTGACGACATACGACTGAGCCGCGAGACGTCCTCCCGCAGCCAGCTCCAGCCAGCGAGTCAGCAGCGGCACAAATTTCGTCGAGAGCGCCAACTGACTGTCACTTCGCTGCCAGCCGGAACTCATGGCATACAAGGTCCCCTTGCCGCGGGGAGTTGACCAGAGGGCGGGTGTCTGGTCTTCAAAGCGTGCTATTATGCTGGCGTTTTCGACCTCGTCGATGTTGACCGGACGGTGCTTCCAGAAACGGATGCGGGTGAAGTCGTTGTAACGGGCTCCCGCGAATGGCACGAACAACGGATGGCGGAAATCAATCTGCCCCAGCATGGCATAGTCGCTGGAAGAAGACTTCTCGCTGGCATCACCATCCAGTTTCAGGTTCCCCAGCCAAGGCCCGAGTTGACTGACGAGTTCCTCTGTCTTCAAAACAACGAGTGCGTGACCACCCCGAATTAGATACTGGTCGACAGCCTTCTGCTGCGCTTCACTGATCTTGTCTGTGATCACCACAAACCGGGGAACGTCGTCGAACTCCCAGTTGGGAACCTGGTTGGCTGCGATCGTCGTGACTTCCACTTTCCTCGCAGGCGTCTCATCGAATGCCCGGCTGAGATAAAAACGCATCTGCTCCGGGTCTTCATCGAGATCACTCCCAAAGTACGCGATCCTGATTTTCTCCTGCAGCGGCGGGACAACATAGAACACGTTGTCAAAGTGCATGTCAGCCCCATCGCCGGATAGCAAAAGGCGATCGGGCTTCTGGCCATTCACATCATAAGGGACCGGCAGGACCAAGCTTTCCCCCGGCGGCACATAAAAAGCCACTGGCCTCGAACAATCCTGAATGCCATTGCTCCAGACGACATGAAACTGTTCGGTCGTCGAGCCAGAGGTATTGCGAACGCGAACGCGCGGAGACGGCGTTTCCTCCGCCTCGTCAATTGGCGTTTCGACCAGACGGACGCGGGCATTGTTGTCCTTCTCGGGCACAACCGTCTTCACATCCAGACGGACGGTCTTGGGCCACTCGGTGGTCTGCAGTGCTTCGAGTTTTGAACCTGATTGCAGGTCGCTGATGAGAACAATCTGCAGGGTGGCATGGGTCTGACGCATGTCATCGACTGCTTCGATGCGTTCTGCAACGCCAAGCATCGCGGTCCCTAAGTCGCTGGCTGCCCACGTCGGCTTGATGTCATCCATGGCATTGCGGGCGAGTTCACGACGTTGATCACGGTCAAGACCTTCCGTATTCTCGGGAGCGATGATCGTCTCCAGTCGCTCATCAAACGCGAACAGTGAAACCTCATCCGTCGGGCCGAGGTCATGAATGACCGACTTCGCCTGCGCGATGGCTTTGTCCCACAGATCGCCACGCTTCATGCTGGCACTGCGATCCAACAGAATCGCGATGTGTCGCTGCGGAGCATCATCGAGCGAGAGATCTGCCTGGGCCCGCAGGTAAGGCCGCATGAACGCGACCGCCAGCAGTAAGATCGCCAATGACCGCAACAACAGCAGCAGCCACTGATCGATGTGGCTTCGCTTGGTCATCCGAGGCGGCGATGGCTGCAGGAACATCAGCGAGCTGAACTCGTAATGACTCTGCGGCGTACGTCGGATCATGTGGAAGATGATCGGAGCCGCAATCGCCAGTCCACCGAGTAAAAACGCTCCGTAGAGGAAACTCATCCCTGTCCCCCTCGCGGCGCGCGTTGCTTGATCGTCGGTCGACCTCGCTTCATCCGGTCCGTCAACAGATCAAAGAGGATCAAATCCAGTGAACGATCGGTCGCGATCTGATGCAGATCGATGCCGAGGTTGTCGCAAATCTTTTTCAACCCCGCAGCATGTTCGCGAAACTTCATCAGGTAATTCTCGCGAGCGGAAGCCGGGTCGATATACAGGTTGCGTCCCGATTCAACATCCTGAAACATCGCGGGCTGGTCGAAGCGGAAATCGATCTCGCGCGGATCGAGAACCCGCAGCAAAACAACTTCATGGCCACGCGCCCGCAGGTAGCCCAGGTTCTTCTCCAGCGTCTCAATCGGAGTCAGCAGATCCGAGATCAGCACCACGATCCCGCGCTTGGCGACCGTGCCGGCGATCTGTTCGAGCGGCTTGGAAAGATCGGTCGATTTGCCAGCGGGAGCCCGCTCGAGGCTCATCATCAAGCGGTGAATGTGACCCGCGCGAAAGCGAGCAGGAATTAGATCCACGATCTTGTCATCAAACGTCAGCAGGCCGACGGCGTCTCGCTGCAGCGAGAGAAAGTACGCGATCGTCGCGGCGGCTGTCTTGGCATACTCGGCTTTGCTGTAACCTATCGTGCCATAGTTCATTGACTTGCTGAGGTCGACGAGCAGGTGACACCGCAGGTTCGTCTCATCTTCGAAGCATTTGATGAAGTAACGATCCGAACGCGCGAACAGTTTCCAGTCGAGGAACCGAGTATCGTCGCCGACGGAGTATTGTCGGTATTCGGTGAACTCGACTGAAAAACCATGATACGGCGAGCGGTGCATCCCGGTGATGAACCCTTCGACAATCGTGCGGGCTCGCAGTTCGAGGTTCTTGATCCGCATCAATGACGGCGGGTCGATGAACGAAGACCGCGACCGGCCTCCTCGCGCAGAGGAGCTGTCTGCAGTCGTCGCTGGTGTGGTCCCTTGACTCATCAGGCCCCCGGCACTGGTACGGTTTTGACGAGGCGATCAATGACTTTCTCGACAGTAATACCCTCTGCTTCCGCGCGATACCCGACGAGAATCCGGTGACGCAGCGTCACGTGAGCGAGCGCCTTGATGTCTTCCGCGATCACATGCGGCCGACCACTCAGCAGGGCACGCGCCTTGGCCCCCAGGACGAGATACTGAGCCGCCCGTAGACCTGCTCCCCAGGTGACCCAGTCATTGATAAAGTCAGGCGTCGAGGCACGGCCGGGACGAGAACAGTCGGCCAGACGGACCGCATAGCGAACCAGATTTTCTGCAATCGGGACACGCCGGACGACTTCGTGAAAACGGAGTACGTCTTCCCCGTTGAACAGCGGCTTGATCGGCTCGCTCTTACGAGACGTCGTCTGACTCACAACCGCGACTTCATCGTCCTCGGGCAGGTAATCAATCCAGATGTTGAACATGAAGCGGTCAAGCTGTGCTTCGGGCAGAGGATACGTTCCCTCCATCTCGATCGGGTTTTGCGTCGCGAGCACGAAGAACGGCTCTTCCAATGGATAACGAACACCAGCCGCCGTCACCTGATGCTCCTGCATCGCTTCGAGGAGAGCCGCCTGGGTCTTGGGGGGAGTCCGGTTGATTTCGTCCGCAAGGATGACGTTCGCGAAGATCGGCCCTTTGACGAACTGCAGCTTGCGTTTGCCTTCGGGCGTTTCTTCCAGAATCTCGGTCCCGGTGATATCTGCGGGCATCAGGTCAGGGGTGAACTGGATGCGGCGGAAATCGAGATCAAAGATCTTCGAGATCGAATTGACCAGCAGCGTCTTCGCCAGCCCGGGAGCACCCGTAATTAGACAGTGACCACCCGCAAACAGGCACAACAGCAACTGCTCAATCACTTCCTGCTGCCCGATGACAGACTTGGAAAGCTCCTTGAGAATCTGCTCACGCCCCACTCGAATCTGCTCCACCGCCTGCTGCTCCGCGGCATACGCGTCGGTCTGTGTACTCACGATGAATCAACTTTCTGGCTGAGAGAATTTAGATTGCTGACCGGTGGCACAGACATTCTTGTCTGTGTGTTTTGTCTAGCCACAGAGTTCACAGAGGCCTCAGAGTAAGAATGAATTTAGAGAAGTCCTCTGCCTTCACTCTCTGTGATCTCTGTGATCTCTGTGATCTCTGTGATCTCTGTGATCTCTGTGATCTCTGTGATCTCTGTGATCTCTGTGGCTAATCTCTTAGTGCGTCATCGCATAGGTCACGATGTTGATTCCCAGGGGATACGCGAAACGTTCGGAATACTCTTTGAAATAATTGGGATCGACCCCTTCTTCTTCCCAACCGTCGCCCAGGTCGGTGTTGTGACAGATGATCGCCATCATGCGACCTTTGTCGTCGAAGATGCCGCGGTAATGGGCTTCATTGGCGTCGTACCGCTCGGTCCCGCGACCGCTCATGAAATGCCCGATGCTCGGGATCATCGGCTTTTCCGCAAGGTCGTACACGATGTGGAAGATCTCATGCTCAAGAGGCAGCTCCTGCGGCTCGCGATCCGGGAAGACGCGTTTGATGTTCTGATAGAAGGTGTACCATTCATCCTCGCCCCAGAAGTCGTCGACCATGAGAAACCCACCATTGAGCAGGTAACGACGCAGTCCTTCGACCTCTTCGTCGGTCAACGCCATCTGGCCGGGCTCGATGAGATACAGAAACGGGAAGTCAGAAATATTCTCATCGGTCAGTTCTACGATGACGCTCTCCGGATGAACTTCCATGGAAGTCAATTCACGCAGGCGGTGAGGCAGGTTCAGGTCGCTTTCCGGAAAGTCGACCAGCCACTTATCACTTCGACCCCAGCAGGTGTATTTCACGCGGGCAAAACGAAACGCTTCATGCTGGAACCGCTCATCGATCTCCCAGTCATTGCGGGCACCCGTTTGAGTGATGTTGTATCGTCCTCCGCCAAACCCTCGCCCGCCGCCGCCACGAAATCCGCGCTGCGGCTGGAACTGTGCCCAGAGAGCGCCAGCAATCAGGATGACCGCAGTCGTCGCCATGAAAATCTTGATCGGTCGTCGCGTCCACATCATTCAATGACTTCCGGAAGGGCGGGAGGATCAGGCGTGTTTGGTCGTGATTGTTGTTCAGCTGAGGGAGAAGTCGCAGGTGGTTCGAGAATGGTAAGGAGGAGTTCATGAGCCGCCTGATAGCGGGGCGCTTCCTCCAGCGCCATCAGGGCATGTTTCCTGGCTTCGTCGCGTCGTCCGGCCTGTTCCATCAGGCGAGCCGTGCGGAAGTGAATATCCGCAGGATCATACGGGTCCATGATCGACAGCGTCCGCAAACCGCTGATCGCCGCATCGCGGTCACCGGTCTTCTCCCCGGCCGCTGCCAGGATGCGATAAGGCTCGGGGATCAGCGGATTGACCGCCAGGATTCGCTGGGCGTTGAGGATTGCTCCCTGCCAGTCGTTCCGCTCGGTGTGCAGTTCAGCCAGTCGTCGGTACGTATCGACAGCGTCCGCGTTCAAAGACGCCATCTTTTCTAACAGCGCCAGCTCCTCATCGGTTTCGCCCAATTCGCGGGAAACTTTCGCTTTCATCAAAAGGGGACTGTCTCCCTCCGCGTACTCAGGAACCAGCTGCAGCAGTTTCTCAATCGGCTCCTTCGCCGCTTCCCACTTCTTTTCCTGAATGAGAGACATCGCATACTGCTGCAGGCCTGTGAAGCTATTGGGGTGGTCGGTCAACCAGGCTTTGAGAGCCGCTGACTCGCGTCGCTTTGGTAGCTTTTCGATGTCCGTGAACTCCGCCCCCTTGGCAAAGTTGTTCGCCAGATCCCGAATAGACTTCTCAAACCCCGCATCGACTTTCTCCAGCGGAGCGGCATGGCGAGCGATGGCATCATTGATCTTCAGGCCTTTGCCAAGGTCATCAAGAATCGCCAGCAGGGCATCATGGCCGTATTCGTTGACGATGTATTCCACCACCATCGACGATTCGTAATACGCAAACATCAGGTGCTCGCCACTGGGCGGCTGCATGAAGGCACCACTCAGCTTGCTGACGGGTGTCAAATCTTCGCCGAGGATCATCGCGCGATAGGCGGGCGAGATGGACTGTCCCCATGATTTGTTCTTGAGACGTTCCTCGTAGACCGAAATCCCTTCGCTCAACCAGCGAGGCATTTTGTTGCGAGTCTTCGTCAACGTGATGACGTGACAGAATTCATGCCACAGGACGGCTTCCCAGTTGGAAGGGGTACTTCCCTGCGAGGCGGGAGAATTCATCGTGATCACGTTGCCAAAGCAAACCCCCAGAAACCCCGCCCCTCCTGGCAAACCGAACGTTCGGATCGCAAAGTCCTGCTGTTTGGGAAAGATCTCGACAGCGACCGTCTCAGGGAGTTCGACTTGATATTTCTCGGTCAGAACCTTCCGGGCATCCCGCAGAACTTCCAGGACCCGAGGCCCATAAATCTCGGCTTCTTTGGCATCCATCCGCACGAGGAAGCCGTCGCTCTTAAGCGTGCGGAACTTCTGCATATGGTCACGCAGCGTTGTCAGGTTGTGAGCAACGACGTTGTAATTATCTGCTTCAAAAACTTCTTCCGCGAGTTTCCAGCCCTGCTCTTCATCACCCAGACGGAGCAGGTCGTTGGAGAGTTCCATCTTGGCGGGCAGGAAAGTCGGATCGAATGCCAGGGCTCGTTTCTGTGCTTCCGCAGCTTCAGCAAAGCGATACTTTTGTGCGAGGAATTTCCCGATGAGGTAATCGACGTGCGGATTGTCTTTCCAGTTGGCAAGTGCCTTCTCGCGGGCGTCCATCTCTTTCTTTTCGTCACTGTCCAGATGAGCGACGACAGAACGGATCGCCCATGCGTTGGGTTCCGACGGGTTGACTTCGAGAACCTTGGCCAGCACCTCTTCGGTCACATCATACCGCTCCGCCGCGAGGTGATTCTCCGCGACGAGCAACAGGCTCGGGACATGTCGAGGATTGATCTTGAGGGCCTGATTGACGTACTCTTCGGCTTTCTTCGGATCACTCGATTCAAACGATCGGGCCAGCCCATAAAGAACGCGCGGATTCTCTTCATCGAGTTTGAGCGCTTTCTGAAAATCTTCCGCAGCGAGCGCATAGTCGTTCTTCGCCAGCGCGAGTTCCGCTGCAGTAATGAACGAGCTGGGGAAATTCGGCGACTGAGTCTGGACCTGTTTGAAAATGTCGACCCGGACCTGCTTGGCATCGGCTCCCAGTTCCAGGAAGAACTGCCCCACGATCACCATGTTCTCCGCATCGCGATAACGCCAGTTGGCACGCTCGATGTTGGACGCCATCTCAGCGAGAATTTCTTTTGCCTTCGGCGACTCGCCGTTATAGCGACGGACCTCTCGTTCCAGCCAGAGAACGCGGATGCTGAATGGATAGGTCGTCTTGGCTTCTTCGATCGAGGCGAGGGCATCCTTGTAACGACCCAGTGCCAGTTCGCTTTCGATCTTGAAGATCCGCCAGTCTTCCGGGAGAGAGCCGTTTTCAATCTGCTTTTTTGCCGCGTCGATGCATTTGGCGTATTCGCCTGTGCGGAAGAATGTCTTGGCTTCGGTGAGTGATTGAGCGAAACAAACAGACGGCAAGAGCAGGAGCGAGGATGCAAGGAGAACCAGGAAGATCGATTTGGCAGGCCCAGGCTGCTGCACGTGTTTCATCTTACGCAGACTACTCAATGCGAACTCCTCATCCATTTTTTTTCAGGCGAACAAGTCATTGTAGCGCAGTCGTTTCGTGAAAAACAAGAAGTTCTCCAAAACGGTTGCGCAGGACGTCCTGTGAGATTGAACACCGCAGCCGGATGTTCGACTTTTCCGAACAGGAAAAATCTTCCGCGTTGTGCAGGTTTTTGATCAGCATTATTAGACGCTCTGTTTGAAATCTTGAGCGTAAATCGCCGGTTACCTGATCGCGAAAGTGTGGTAGACTTGTCGTATCCAGATCGCGTGGCCAACTGCAAGCAACGCGGACGCCAACTCAAGGAGGAGCCGGTCTGGAAGGTGGCGGGCCACGCGCCATGCCGGGCAATGTCTTTGCCTGGATATTTTTGCCTTCACGGAGGATGTGATTTTCAATGCCTCACGCCAACACGTTTTCTTCCGCGACGGACCAATCGTCCTTGCGCTCTGACGACGACATCCTGCTGGATCTGCTGAAAGCCTACGAGAAGGCTTTCGAAACCACGCGCGAGCCTGACCTTAAGGCACTCTGCCGCGATTACCCGCATCTGTTTGAGAAACTGCGCGACAGTATCCTGCGACGCGACGTCGGCAGCTTCTATGTCGATGAGACCGTCCATGTGTCCCCGGTCACTCCTGCCAGCTTTCATGGCGGGATTTCGGCGGTTTCGCAGACGTCGCGCTACGTCGATCTCGATAAACCCAAAGCCGGGGCGATGGGCATCGTCTACACGGCTCAGGACCCAGAGTTCGGCCGCGAGATCGCGGTCAAAGTGATGCAGCCGACGCTGGTGGGCAATCCCCTTGCGCTGCGTCAGTTCCGTGACGAAGCCTGCATCACCGCCCTGCTCGACCATCCGGGTGTCGTGCCGATTCTGGGGATGGGCAAGGTCGCGGGGACCGAGCAGCCTTTCTACAGCATGCGTCTGCTGAGAGGATCGAGCTTCAAAGATGCGATTGAAGATCTGTATCGAACGGGGTCTGAGTCGGTCTTTCGACAGGAAGCAAAGTTCGTGCAGTTTCGGCGTCTGCTCTCGGCGTTCATCTCGATCTGCAAGACGATCGACTATGCCCACCAGCGCGCCGTCATTCACTGCGATCTGAAACCCGCCAACATCCACATCGGCCGACACGGCGAAGCGATCGTTCTCGACTGGGGCCTGGCGCGTAAGTACAGCCGACAGCAGCATCATGTGCAGTCGCCTGAGGTGAGCGTGCTGCTGCCGACGGCTGATGATCAGTCGTCATCGGTCTCGGGAGGAACGCCGATTTTCATGAGTCCAGAGCAGGCGGGGGGCAATACGCAGCTGGGGCCGTCGTCGGATATCTATGGGCTCGGTGCGATCCTGTTTGTCCTGATCACGGGCGATTACCCGGTGCAAAAGGATCTGCCGGGAAGTGTTGTGCTAGAGAATGTCCGCAATCACAAATTGCGCCTGGCGAAGGAACTCAACCCCGCTGTCCCCGTCGACCTGGAAGCGATCTGCAGCAAGGCGATGAGCTTCTCGCCAGCTGAGCGTTATCCGACCGCGATGGGACTTGCTGAAGATCTCGAACGCTATCTCGATGACCTGCCCGTGCAGGCGCGGGAGTATTCGTGGCGAGAGAAGTGGCAGCGCCAGATGAAGCAGTATGCTGCGATGGTCGTCCTCGGGGCGGGGTCGTTATTGATACTACTGGTGATGGCTTCGATCGGCCTGTTCGCGTTGAGGCAATCCTCTGCCTCGGAACACCAGGCGAAGCTGAGGGCGCAGCAGGCGCTCCTCGATTCCACACAGATGACCGCCGAGATGACGTCGCGATTGATCTCGAAGTTGACGGAAGAACGTGTCCGCGCGGCGACGCTATTTGGTAAAGATCCCGAGATCGTGCAGTGGTTGACGACGATCAATCAGCCTGATCCTTCCCCGGAAGACCGGCAGAAAATTCAGGACTTTCTGTATCAGTTGAAAAATCGCGATCGAATCTTCAGCGATCAGGACTCCTGGAGTTTCTATGACGCGCAGGGGATTCAAGTCGCGAGGGTGCCTGAGAGCAAAACCATCGGCTTGAGCATGGCTCACCGTGACTACTTCACGGGCTACGGACGCGAACTCGAACGTGGCGGGAACCCGGACCTTAAGCACATCAATCAGACGTATCAGTCGATCGTCTTCCGGAGTTACGCAGACAACACCTTCAAGACGATGATCTCGGCGCCGGTCTTCGGGCCGGGGCTGCCGGGACAGAAGCCGTTTCTGGGGGTGGTTGGAATCGCGGTCAGTTTGAAGGATTTGATTGCTGAGTGTAAGAGTGCAGCCAATGGGTCGCAGGAGTTTCTGATCATCGACTTCCGCCCGTCGCGCATCGAAGAACTGACGGTTGAAGGAACGATTCTCTATCACTCCGCCACAGTCGCATCTCACAGCACACAGGAACTTTCCGCTGCGGATTTTCTGCGACCACAGGAGCTGGAGCGACTCAAGAAACTCGTCGCGCAGTCGCGTTCGGGCGGTCGTCGAGGTGGCGAGGTTTATCTCGTCGAAGATTTCTATGACCCCGCGACACAGAAGACGGCCGATGTGGCCTTCTCGCCGATCTCGACGTCGAATCATGGACGGGAGATGGACTGGGGGATTGTGGTTTACTCGGCTGAGTAGGGACGCATCGTGAATTCATTCCCCTCGCGATCAACGATTCCGGGAAGGCGAACTTTCGTGCGACCCGCTTGTTTGAATTGATTTCCCGTCCTGAAGGGACGATATCTGTCAGCCCAAGGTGAAACCCTGGGGCAGAAATCCATTGATAGATCGCCACCCTGTAAGGGTGGGTCAACTCGTTATGCAATGTGAGCCGTCCCTTCAGGACGGGAGAGATTTATTGTCATTGCTAACCCAGGGTTTCACCCTGGGCTGACTGAAAACGGCCCTTCAGGCCTGAGAGGAAGATGTGAAAATCGACATCGAGTCGTCATCGATGCGTGCAACGCGGGACAGCGGCTCGGACGGAGCCTCGTCCTCCCGTTGTGATGCTCAATCCTTGATGGAGGACGTTGTCACCGTGAAGAGCGTAATTGTCTCATAAGGGTTCTTCTCACCGACTTCTGCTAAGCAGGCGAGGTTGGAGTTGGCGAGGACGGCGAGCGAGGAATAGGCCGAGGGGCCTTCGTAAAGCGGAATGGTTCCGTTCCATGATTGACCATCATTCGGGCTGGTGACGAGGGTCAGGTTCACGCGCTTGGATTCATGGCGTGGGGCTGCGAAGACGATGAGTCCGGGGTTGACGGTCGTGGGCCAGCTGACGCGGAGGAGGCTGGCCTGGCAGACAGGGGAGACGAGGGCCGGGGCGTCTTTGATTACGCTCCAGGTTTGCCCGCCATCCTTGCTGATGGATTGTGCGCGACAGCCTTTGCCACGGTAGGAGCGCATGTCGAGAATGAGGCTGGAGTCGTTGCCGATTTCGACGACCTGGCATTCGTTCATGCCGGGGGCGAGCGGTTCGCTGATGTTCCATGTATCGCCATGGTCATCGCTGTAGATGACGTGGGAGCCGAATTCCCAGCCTCGTTTGTTGGTGTCTTTGGGGACGTCGTAGGCGTGATCACACGGAATGACTAAACGTCCTTTATGCGGGCCATGTTCGATCTGAATGCCAACGCCGGGGCCGGTGGCGTACCAGGTCCAATCGGGGCGTTTGGTTTGTGAGGTGATGTCGACCGGTTTGGACCAGGTCTTGCCGTGGTCATCGCTGAAGGACCGCCAGACGGTTCTGCTGGATTCTGCGGTGCGGGCGATGATCTTCGATTCGGAGTCTTTGCCGAGGTTGAAGGTCATCAGGAGGAGAATGCGTCCCGTCGTGCGATCGAGGACGGGGCAGGGGTTGCCGCAGGTGTTGTCGGCGTCTTTCCAGATGACCTGCTGCGGCGACCAGGTCTGGCCGTTGTCACTGGAGGACTTCATGAGGAGATCGATGGCTCCCGCGTCCCCTTGACCGCCGCGACGACCTTCGCAGAAGGCGAGGAGTGTGCCGTCGGCTGCGGTGATTAACGAGGGGATGCGGTAGGTGTGATAGCCGTCGGTTTGGGATTTCCAGAGGACTTGCTTTTGGATGTCGTCAGCGAGAGATGTTGCGGGAATAAGGATGGCGATGATGGCCAGAAGCAGCAGTGGGGTGAGCGTTCGCATGAGTGAGTCCTGCGTGGAATGGTGAGTGGGTGTGAATTCACCATAACCAGGCAGGCTTGGAATGCAAAGAGAGAAGTGACATGAGCGATGTATGACGCGCGAGAGAGAGGCTCAGACGTAGTTTCGCCCTGACGGATGAAGACATGCCGTGGACACTCTTCTGATCGCATGAACTCCGTCTTACGTCCTGTGTCGGAATCGGCGAAAGGGGATGTTACTTCTTGTGCTTTTTCGGGTCCTTTGCGGTCAGTTCAATGGTGAGCTGATTCTTCCCCGGTGCGACGGAGACGGTGCAGTTCCCGGGCTGACGATAAAAAGCCGGGACTTGCGGTTTTGGCGCTGGCTTTCCGGGAGGCTGGGAGTTATCGATCGTCACGCCGAACTCACCGGGCGGGAAGCCTTTGTTACGGCCAACGTAATAAAGCTCGAACTCACCTTTTTCATTTGTACCTCCGCTGGCAGGACGGCCGCCAGCAAGAGGAGTAAAGATGACAGCAGCGCGGGGTATGGGGACTCCATCGAGCAAGACCACTCCGGAGACGTAGGCGAGTTCAGGACCTCCATTCCCACAACCGGAGATAAAAAACACAAAAATGAGGAAAACAATTATTCGTGACGAATGTTGAATAGTGAGTTGCGGGTTAATTGAGAAGTTGATGGAAGATGATGGAGTTTGCATGGCGAGAGGTTCCTGGAATAAGGAATGAAATGATCTCGACAACCAGGCGGCGCATCGAAATGGCGAGTACGAAATACCAAGTACAAAATACCAATGGGGGGACATCTCTGGTGCACCTCAGAGAGAGGGAACATCAAGACGGGCTTTGCATAGGACAAAGAAAAACGCAACGAGGCATGCAGATGTCCGAAACGCGGAGAATCGCGGCGGGCATCCAGGATGCCCGCCGCGTCTGCGTCTTTTCGAAAAGTAGAATGTCCGCGCGAGACAGTGAGACAGAGCGTCTTAAATGGACAGTGAAATCGGATGCACTCGAGGACGGATGGGATGGTTAGAGACAGGGCATACGATCTGGCTGGTCTAAAACTGACCAACAGGCATCCCATCGTTTCTGTGAAGCAGCTTTTCAAACATTGAACCGTCGAATTCACCGTCAACGCGATGATCGATGTTCTCGTTAATGAAATGGACAGATCCATCAGCGAAGACGAACTGCGCTCCCCCCTTATGCAGGCTGGAATACGCGTATCGGCACATTGACCAGATGGCGTTGGGGTCGCCGCCGTTAGGCTGGTCGTGATTGATCAGGAAACCGCCCGAGCCGATGACCAGCCCGGAGTTCCACTGACCCCATTCTTTTTTATGTCCGAAGGGTGAGGCACCGACACAGTCAAAGGCGACCCCACTGGTAGGACTATGGGCAAATGAGGTGCGTTCACCGACAGCGATCGTATTGCTCAGGCCGTCCGTGACATCACGGAATCGGATGACGGTATTAAAGCCAAACAGGCCATTGAAGCTACTGGGATTGGAGGCGATGTAATCACTGGGAGGTCCCCACCAGGGCTGACCCCAATAGCGGTGAGTGGAGTGGTTGCCGACGTAGTTGGAGCGGATGGTGGCGGTATTGTTATTTCCGTTTGCTTCGGTGAGATCCGCCCAGAAGAGGCTGCCAAAGCCATCTGGAAAGTTGGTAATCAGGGCATCCGCCGAGTCGCTGGGGCAACGGAAGACGGAGATGGGCTTCTGCATCTGGTCGATGATCAGCCGAGTGTTGCTGCCGCTGGTGTTGGCTGCTGAGCCTGGCTGGAGGCAATCTCCCAGCGTATTGGGACCTGGCTTCATGAGGTCGAAAAGAGAAGCCTGTTCAAGCTGAGGGAGAATCATGGCCGACCAGGCCCATAGAGAGCCATTTACCTGGGAGATGTCGACGGATCCGGGAGGAAGGGTCGAATAGGTATCGTGGTAGTTGTGAAGGGCCAGTCCGAGTTGTTTCAGGTTATTCTTGCAGGTACTGCGCCGAGCGGCTTCACGTGCCTGTTGTACAGCGGGGAGCAGAATGGCGACAAGCGTTGCGATAATGGCAATCACAACGAGGAGTTCAATGAGCGTAAACGCAAAGCGGCTGCGAAGTGTCATAGCGATGTCTCACGTCAAGAGAAATGTAATATTGAGGTAGTGAGCGCGGACAGGAGATGTGTTCAGATTCTTGGACAACGATTCGCGAGCATTTTGGAATGGTTGTAATCGAGATGCTTTTTCGGATGACCTCCTCTGCGTTTTTGAGAGCGTGAAGTAAGTTCGTACTCACTTAAAAGCGAGTCGGCGAATACGGTAACGGATCGATGTGCGTCGGTTCTTTGAGGATCATTTCTTTGACGAGGCGTCCAGTCGCGGTCGCGAGGGAAAGGCCGAGCATGTTGTGGCCGGTCGCGAGCCAGGTGTTGGAGAAACGTGGGGTCTGGCCGATGATGGGGAGACTATCCCAGGTCATAGGGCGCCAACCGTACCAGGTTTCGAGCTTCTGGTCGGTGAAGGGGGTGATGAGGTAGGGCTTGGCGGAGTCTTGCAGTTGCTGGATACGATGCGCGGGGATTGATTCGTCGTAGCCTGAGAACTCCATCATCGAGCCGAGGCGGTAGGTATTTTCAAAGGGGGAGACGCCGACTTTGTGTTCGGGGAAGAGCATCGGGTACGACGGGCAGGGCTCGGGGCGGGTCATGGTGACGGAATAGCCTTTGCCGGGTTCGATGGGGATTTTGCATTCGAGGGTCGAGGAGAGTTTCGTGCTCCAGGCGCCGGTCGCGAAGACGACGGCGTCGACAGGGAGGTCGCCCTGGGAGGTTTCCAGATGAGTGATGCGACCGGAAGATTTTTTGACGCCGGTGAGCAGGCAGTTTTCACGAAACTCCACACCACGACTCTTCAATGAGCTCACAAGTGACTGATTGAGTTGCGACGGGTTGACCGACGCATCGCCGGGGTAGAGGAAGGCACCGGCGAGACCTGGTTTAAGGGCGGGCTCGAAGGTCGCCAGTTCGCTGCCGTTCATACGGGTGGCGGTGACGCCGAAGTTGTCAGTGAGAAAGTTGTCGGTCTTGGCGAACTCGTCGAAGCCGTGGTCGGTTCTGAGGACGTAGAGGAGGCCGTTTGTCTTGAACTGGCAGTCGAGTTGTTGAGCGGCGATGAGACGTTTGTATTCGTCGAGCGAGGAATCGAGAATCGCTTTGAGGGCCACTCCGGAGGTGAGCATCTGACGCTGGGTGCAGCGTCGGGCGAACTGCCACATCCAGTTGACGAGGGCGGGACTGAAGCGTGGTTTGACGGAGAAGGGTGCTTTGGAATTGAACAGGGACTTGATCGCCAGCGGGATCGCGGCGGGCTCTGTCAGCGGGAGGACGTGACTGGGGCAGATGTAGCCACAGTTTCCATGTGAGCAGGCGGCTGCGATCGTGCTCTTGTCGATGAGCGTGACTTTCAGGCCCGCATCGACGAGGTAATGAGCGACTGTGAGGCCGATGATGCCTCCGCCGACGATGGTGACGGATTCAGGATGAGCGGCTGCGATCATGGGAGTTTTGTTGTGAGTGCGGGTTGTTGAAGAGTGGAAATGAAGTGTCTGTCGCGGGGTTGCGAATGGGAGTCTGTGAGTGCCTATGCCTCACCCTCATCCGCCCTTCGGGCACCTTCTCCCCTCAAGGGAGAAGGGACTTCAGAATGAAATCGGTTGCCGCCCTCGGGTGCTTTCTTAGTTTATAGATGGCTTGTTGGCGCGATGCCCTCATCCGGCCTGTCGGCCACCTTCTCCCGGGGGGAGAAGGAAGTTATCGGGTGGGGAAGGGGTCGCCGGGTTGGCGGATCAGGGTGGCTTCGCTGACGATGAACGCTCGGCCGGTGATGCGAGGAATCACTCGCCCCTGCAAGTCGTGACGGTAGGTCGCCTGGAAACTGGAGCCGATGATGCTTTCCTGGACCCAGGGTTGATCTGGAGCCAGTATGCCATCGGCGGCCAGACAGGCGACTTTCGCGCTCGTACCGGTGCCGCAGGGGGAGCGATCGTACTCGCCGCCGGGACAGTAAACATAGTTGCGACTGTGAGCTTCGGGGTGTTCTGCGGGGCCGAAGAATTCGACGTGATCGATCTCCGCGCCGTTGTCGCCTGTGATGCCGAGGTCGCGCAGACGATAGCGGACTTTGTCGGCGGCGTCGGTCAGTTGGCGGACGTTTTTGACGTTGAGATCAAACGGGGCATTCTTGGCAAGGAAGAACCAGTTGCCACCGTAGGCGACATCGCCGGTGACCTGGCCGAGGCCTTCGACGTCGATCGTGATGTCTTTGGTTTTGCGGTAGCTGGCGACGTTCTCGATGGTCACCTGATTGGGCGAGAGGACATTCACTTCGACAATGCCAACAGGCGTTTCGATGCGTTGAACCCCGAGTCCGATGCGACCAAGATGGTAGAGCGTCACGGCGAGGCCGATTGTGCCGTGACCACACATACCAAGGTAACCGGCGTTGTTGAAGAAGATCACAGCTGCGGCGCAGCTCGAATCGGTCGGCTCGCACATCAAGGCACCGACGACGGCGTCGTAGCCGCGTGGCTCGAGGATGATGAGGCGACGGAAGTCATCGTGTTGAGTGCGGAAGATCTGGAGGCGTTCGGCCAGTGAGCCAGATCCCAGATCCGGTCCACCGCCGAGGACGACGCGCGTTGGCTCGCCTTCGGTATGGGAATCAATCACACGGATGCGCTGTGTGTTGGAGGTAATCATGTGTTTGCTCCTGGCCACTTGCTCCACCATGATTTGAACTGCGTCCACTGACCCGTCAGATAGTCTTTCTGACTTGGCGAGAGAGCGTCGGTCTTGTTGAAGTGGTGTTCGTATTCGGGATTGCCTTCGAGGACCATCAGGTGCTTGTAATGCAGAACGAGGTCCGGGCCTTCGTCGAAGGTGGAGAGGACCTTGAGGGCTTCGTCGAGTTCGAGGGCGAGCTTACGGGCCGATGGATCTCCGTCAGCGGCTTGCAGGCAAAGTTCGACCAGACGCAGGCATTGTTTGGGAAGTGCGTTGCCGACCCCGGTGATGGCGCCGGAGGCATTGCAGCGGACGATGCCGTGGAAGACCTGGGTATCGACACCGGCCATGAGTACGAGTTCCGAATCGATGCCCGTGATGTGTTCGGCGGCATAGGAGAGAGAGGCAGCCCCGCCGAATTCTTTGAAGCCGACGAGGTTTTTGTGGCTATCTCGAAGTTCGAAGAAGAGGTCGGCTTTTGTTTCGAAGCCGTAGTACGGGCTGTTGTAGATGACGGCGGGAACGTCACCGGCGGCTTTGAGGATCTCGGAGAAGTGAGCCTTCTGAGCGACCTTGGACGTCCCGCGAGAAAGAACTCGCGGGATGACCATCAGGCCAGCGGCACCGACTTCGCGGGCATGTCGGGCATGAGCGGCAGCGAGTCGTGGGTTCTGGGCACCGGTTCCGACGACGACGGGCACGCCTGCTTCGCAGAGCAGTCGGACCCCTTCCTGGCGCTCGCCATCGGTCAGCAGGGGCCAGTCGCCCATGGAACCGCAGTAAACGACGGCCGACATGCCGAGGTCAATGAGTTCTTTGCCCTTCTTGACGAGGGCGTCGTAGTTGATCCCCCCATCGGCGTGGCAGGGGGTCATCAGTGCGGGAATGCAACCTTGGAAAACGTGCGAGCGTGGCATGGGATTTTTGTATTTGGGTTAGAGACGAAGTGGATGAGTTTAAGTGAAAATGGTGCGGATTAACGGTCCGCACAGCGGACCCTACAAATCATAGAAACGCCACTCGGGGAAGCCCTCTGTGGTGAGTTTCTCTTCGAGGAGGATGGCTTTGACGGCTTTGTTCGGGACGGAGTTTTGGTACAGGATCATGTCGTGGAAGTCTTTATCGGTCATTTTCCCCGTGTCGACCAGTTGCTTACGCAGGTTCATGATCTGCAGGCCGCCGAGCATGTAGGCTGCCTGGTAAAGAGGACCGTAGGCGCCTTCCACGGAGCGACGGACTTCTGCGGTCGCGTTGCGTTTATTGTGGCCGACGTTCTCAACCAGGAAGGCGACGGCTTCATCGGCGGTCATCTGGCTGAGGTGATATTTGAGGGAGAAGATGATGCGGGCACAGCGGTGTGAACGCCAGAAAAGCATGCCCATGCGGTCTTCCGGGGTCTTGCCAAAGTCGAGATCCCACAACAGCATTTCCCAGTAGAGAGCCCAGCCTTCGACTTGGAAGGGGGTGCGGAAGAGCTGGCGGTGAGGACGGTAGCGGTCGGCCATGTAAAGCTGAAGATGGTGACCGGGAATGAGTTCGTGATGAACGGTCGCGCGGGAGAAGTGAATGTTGTTCCCCTGCATACTCATCAGCTTGTCGGCGTGAGCCATCTCCTGCGTCGGGAAGGAGACGCTGATGGTTTCGCCGCCGGTGAAGTACGGATTCACGCGTTGACGCTGGGGCGTCATCATCTCCATCTGCCAGAGCATTTTGCAGACTTTAGGAATGGTGACGAGGTCGCGCTGTTCGATGAATGCGACGGCTTCTTCTGCGAGCTCTTTGATGAGCTTGGGCTGATCGCCGGGAGGAACGTGGCGTGTCTCGACTTCGGTCAGAGCAGCATGCCAGTCGTCGCCGAAGCCCATCTCAGCGGCGGCTTTTTTCATCTCGTTGTGACACCAGACGAGTTCGCGTTCGCCGATCTGGATCAGCTCTTCGGGAGTGTAGTCGATCATTTCGAGCTTGAGTTCCGCGAGCAGAGCATCGCGGCCGATGGGCTGGCCGATGATCGGATCGTTGTCGGAAGTGCCGACGGAAATGCCACGCAGGGAGGCCCGGTAATCGGCGATCGCTTTGACGACTTTCGAATTGGGTTCGCTCAGCCACCAGCTGAATTGCGGGTCGTAGGAATCACGGAACGAATACCAGCGCCGCAGCCCGCGGTCGAGGTCATCAAGGACATAGCCGGCATGCATGGCGACGAGCGGATCAGCAGTCACGGTCTTGTTTTTGACCGCTTTGTCGGCGTCGGCAATCGCAGCAGACAGTGAGGTCATCATGTCTGCGGTTTTGATTGGATCGACGGGTTCGATTTTGCGGAGCGAATCGTAAAGTTCCCAGATCGTCGGTGCGAACGGGAGCAGCTTGCTGGCGGCTTCGTTCTTGGACTGTGTTTGGGAAAGCAGCGAAAGTTCGTGATCGAGTTTATTGCGAAGGAGGTGATAATCGACCTGACCTTCAAGATCGAGAGCATTGAAGTCGGCGTCCTTGAGACGCTGGATCCATTCGTTGGTGAAGGTGCGACAGGCATCCAGGCGAGCCGGGGAAAAACGCATGTCGTAGAAGCGACGCAGCAGGCCGTAGTCTTCGCTGTAGCGATGGATCATCGATCGCATCGGGCTGGACGAATCGTCGCGAAAGGCTTCGATCTCGAAGACTTTGGACATGGGAGCCGACTTCGCGTCGTCACCCGCCCGCAGGGGAGCAGCAAGAGATGCTCCCAGAAGACAGGTGAGAAACAAGGCGGCGTGGTGGTGAGAAACAAGCATGGAGGTGACCTGTGTTCAACGCGAGAATTCAGAAACGGTTGACTGCGTGAAGGATAACGTCACGGAATCTTAATTTCGAAATGATGAGATGATTCTGTAACGGAAAATGGTTCGGGGGATTTGTAGTCACCGGGAGGAATCGGCTTGCTGGTGACTGTGGACTTGCCCGAGGCAGCTGCCTGTGAAGGAGGTTGCGGACCGCCGTAGGTAATGTGAACCTCGTGAGTGCCCACAACTGCCCCCATCTTATCTGCAGAATACTTCAGATCGAAGTGACCTGTCGAATCTGTTTTTGCAGACGATGAACGTCCCGATTGTGGATAGAAGGTCACCAGAGCGTTGGAGAGTGGCTGCCCCTGGAGCGTCACCACACCATCGACAGGAATAATTTCAAGCCCTGAGCGTGGTCCGCATCCTGACAGCATGGCCACAACGAAGAGCAGTCCAAAAGTTGGAATTCGATGAGAAATGGGAGCAATCGACATTGTCTGTCTCGATGAAGCAGGGAGAAAAAAGGGGAGTCGCATAAAGGCCTTGATGAATTGCCCGGCATCCAAATTTGATACCGGGCAACTCAATGGGCAGAACAATGATTAGAATTCGCCAATGACCGAGCCATCAGCACGATCCATCAGAGCGGTGTAGGTTCCGAAGTAAATGGTTTCGGAGATGAATCGGACAGAGCCATCTGCGAGCACGAACTGCGCACCGCCTGCGTGAGCAGAACGAAAGGCCGTGTTGTTGTACTTGACGATGTCGCGTCCCCAGTCAGCCCATTCCCCCGTCCAGTTCATAACGGTGGCGTTGATCGGGAAAGAGGTGACAACGTGATTGCCGTTATAGCTGTCGATGCTGGAGGTCTGGCATGACCACAAACCGCTGGTGTTGTAGCTGGCGCGGTAATCACTGGTCTTGTTGTAGAAGTCCGATTGTTCTCCCAGAGCGATCGTGTTACTGGTCCCATCGGTGATGGTGGCGAAGTTGACCTTCTTGCCATAGAAGCGGGCAAAGCCTTGACGTGTAATGAATGGCAGAACGCCATTGTCGGCCATGTAACCGCCCCACTCCCAGGTGACGCCACTGGCAACTGTCGAAACAGTTCCGCCCTGGAATGAGCTGCCACTGTTGGCGGCGTAGTCGGAGATTTGAACATTGATTGTTGCCGGTGCACCGAGAGCTTGAGAGCCAGGAGTCGTCGGGTAGCTGGCGGTCTGCGGGAGGGGGCTGGAAGGACAGTTGAAGACCGGCATCTTCGAATTATTCATGACCTGCCAGGCACGAACGGGAGCAGTCCAGTCAGCATTCCAGTTATCGAAGTTGTTGTTGACCATCGGAGCCGCGTCATAAGCAGCACCTTGTTCGAGATAGGGCATGAGGCGGACCATCCATGATGGCTGACGAGACCAGCCACTGGAGTTGTAAACTTCACCGACACCCGCAGGGGGCATGCTGTTGTAAACATCGTGATAGTTGTGAATCGCCAGGCCCATCTGCTTGAGATTGTTGGAGCAGCTGGAACGTCGAGCGGCTTCACGGGCCTGCTGAACAGCTGGCAGTAGAATTGCAACAAGGACCGCGATGATGGCAATGACCACCAGTAACTCGATCAGGGTAAAGCCAGATCTGGTTTTTGAAGACATGAAACGCTCCCGAGAAAAATGACTCGAAGAAAGGGATCTGCAGCGTTGCGCGCCGCTGAAGAAAGGGAATATGCCGGGGCACTTCTCCCTTACCATAGGCAGGTCATATGCCGCTCACCTAGTAAAATGAGTTCTTCGCGATCTGAATCGGGAGACTTGTCATGCTTCGTTAAAGCGATTGCCGAATTCTGACAATTTCTTAACTGCCGTCGAGATGTTTTGAGTATCGATGGAACTGGATGCGTGTGTAAGTTCTGCGCACCTTTGATTGAATCTGCTCACATGCGCGTCATTTTTTCCCGGAAATTCAATAGCCCACTAGCAGTAACGACGTTTAGTTTTGCCTTCGTACGAACGGAATGTTTGTCATTTGACGTTCAGATGGACACCGAAGCGGTTGGAAAAAATCGCCTTTTTGCTAGACGATTTTTGACAAAACTTGCAGGCGTTTAGAACTTGTGCGACTAGTTCTTTAAGGCAAATTCGAAAACGGTGGCGTCTTTCGACACAGTGACTGCTTCCGGCCATTCCAGACTCACGAGCGGTTCACTCTTGGCAGCGGCAGGGGCGCGCTTTCCGGGTTCACCGTCGTTCTGCGGGGGAGGCTGAGGCCCGCCATACACGATCGAAACGCGATGCTCACCACCGACAGCCCCGGGTTGATTGGCATCATATTGAAGGACGAACTTTCCCGATTCGTCCGTCAGTCCCCAGGATGATTTTCCTGAAGCCGGATAGAACGTCACCGTGGCAGACGGAACTGGCTTACCACCTTTCGTGACCACCCCGCTGACAGGGAAAATTTGAGGGCCGCTCGGGCCACATCCGCATTGCAGGAGGATGAGGGACCAGAGAGCCAACGTGCAGATCCGAGGAAAAGAGGAAGACATACGGCACAACCTGAAAATGAAGACGTAAAGTTAAGTGAAGCTTGCTGGTTATTTTTATTGCCGGGAATGATTTGTACGCATCGCGAGGCGGCGTCAGGACGTCACACCAACGTGTTTTCCGTCCGGCCCGCCGCCAGAATTCGCGTTATTGCTGTGGGATGACCCTTACGGGAGACACTTTAGAACTCACCGACGACGTTTCCGTCTTGACGGTCCATCAGCGCGGTGTAAGTCCCAAAGTAAAGGGTTTCCGAGATGAATCTGACAGACCCATCAGCCAGGCAGAACTGAGCACCGCCTGAGTGTGCCGAACGGAAGGCGGAGTTATTGTAAACAACATCCGCATTGCGTCGTGTCGTTTGCCAGTTAGTCCCTGTGTAGTTGATAGGGACCAAAGTGACGACGCAGTTGAGATTTTCTCGTTCGTTGCTACCCGATCCGCACGACCAAATCCCGCCCTTCACATTGCCGGTGCGGTAATCATTCACCTTGTTATGGAAATCAGACTGTTCGCCGATGGCAATGGTATTGCTCGCTCCGTCGCTGATTTTTGCGAATGTCACTGAGCTGCCGGGGAAGGCGGGAGGTGTCGAGGTGCCGGGGCGGAGAAGGAATGGAATGACTCCGTTATCGGCATGGTATCCGTTCCACACCGAGAATGATGTCGTTGCGACGGTTGCGACCGTTCCACCTTGAAACCGGCTGCCACTGTTCGCTGCATAGTCGGAAGTCTGTACTTGAATGGTGTTGGATGGGGGAGCAGGCGAGAGTCCCATGGTTAGAGCACTGAGGGTATCTTGTCGTGTTCCTGGAAGTGGGCTGGAAGGACAGTTGTAGACGGGAACCCGTGCCTGGCTCATGACTTGCCAGTTGCGATTCGGGGCGAGCCATGTCTCCGGGCCGTCGTCAAAGTTGCTGGCGGTAAAAGTTAACCCATCGTAGGCGGCTGCCTGATCGATGAATGGCAGGATGCGGACCATCCAGGATGCCTGACGTGCCCACTGACCGCCGTTGCTGTGTTCACCAACCGAGGCAACGGGGAACTGGAGATAAACATCGTGATAGTTGTGAAGAGCCAGGCCCATCTGCTTGAGATTATTGGAGCAGCTGCTGCGACGAGCGGCTTCGCGGGCCTGCTGGACAGCAGGGAGCAGAATGGCGACTAGCGTCGCGATGATGGCAATCACCACCAGGAGTTCAATCAGGGTAAATCCACGATTTCGTAAACGATGCATGTGTATTGCCTCACGTTAGGGAATAAGGAGAAAACGAAAAAAGCGTATGACCGAAGAGCTTCGGTCGATTGTGAGTCATGCGATCAGCATCGCATCGGTTGATGAGATGGCAGGATACGCAGACAAAATGCCAAGACAAAGAAATTCCTTACGGCTGACATGTAGATTGAGAAAGTTGTGTTTGCTTGCTATTAAACATGCTGAAAATGTACAAATTTTGCGACTAAACTTTGAAAGAGGCGACGTCAACGGAAATCCATCTTGTTGATCATGCCTCAATTTTCTCCTTGCTAGCCTCAATAACATGCACTATTAGGCAACAGAAATATCCTCAAAAGACACTTATGTTCTCAGTAAGAAACTTTGTTGACTGCCAGTCTGGGCTTCTTGAAATCAAACCTCAAGAACAATTATGACGAATTAACACAATCTTGACATTGTTTAGTGAAACTGGAATGACGTGCTTGTTCACTGGGTTCAATCATCAAAGACTTACGCACGTCACTAAGCCGCTCCGATTAGTTAGCAGGCTGAATTGGGCAAACCGCCTGCTTGCGCGGATCGATATGAACGACTTCCTGATGCATCAGAGCACCTGGAACGCCTGGCTGCTTCTTTTCAACGACGACGTCTGGCTTTGCTTTAGTACGAACAGTTTGCCTGGTGCCTGAATACTCGCTGGATCAGTCTGCGATTGGAGAAAATCACCCTTTGGCGTGGTGAGTTTTCACAAAAACCGCTGAGCTGCACAAAGGGGGAGAATTGGAGTTTGCATTGCCGGGGTTTGTACGGCGACGATGTCTCACGTCGTGGTTTCGATCTGCCTCGATCGACCACCTTGCATTTACGTTCGAAGGATACACTGATGGTCCGTGTCGCTTTGCTCTCTCTGGTGATCGCGATTTCCCTGACTTCCAGCATGACGTTCGCGCAGGGCACGAAAGCCGATTATGAACGTGCCGATCGCTGGGGCGAGAGGATGCGCGGCAAGGCGACCAATGCCACGCTGATGCCAAGCTGGATTGGGCGGACCGCTTCGTTCTGGTATCGACATGAACCCCGTCCGGGTGAGTTCGAGTATCTGCTCGTCAAGGCAGGAGACACCAAGCCGGTCCCTGCGTTTGATCATGCGGTCCTCGCTGGCATGCTCTCAGAGGGGCTGAAGAAAGAGATCAGCCCGTCGAAGATGTCACTTTCTTTACTGACCTTCAACGATGACTTCACGACCGTCGAACTGACCTGTGAAGACAAACGCTTCAAGTATGACATCGCCTCTGCCAAACTGGAGCCGATCGAGCATCAGCCTCCACGCGGCGAACGACCGAACCGTCGTCGCGGCGGCGGTGGCGAACGCCGAATTCAGGATGCTTCGCGCAGCCGAACGTCGTCCGATAAATCGTTCACGGTCGATGTCAAAGACAAGTCGATCATCCTCAAAGATGAACTCCTGGGCGAAGAGAAAGCCGTCTGGAAACTCGATGTTGAAACCTCCGGCGAGTCGATTTCTCCTGATGTTTACTGGTCTGGCGATCAAACCCATTTCGTCGCAATGGTGACCAAGCCCGGCGGGGATCGCAAGGTTTACTATGTTGAGTCATCGCCTCGCGATCAGCTTCAACCCAAACTGCATTCCTACGATTACCTCAAGCCCGGCGACGATACCGAACAAAAGCGACTTGTGCTCGTCGATGCCAAGACTGGCGATGCGAAGGCGATCAACAACGAACTGTATGCCAACCAATGGAGCCTGGATGAGTTCCACTGGAGCCCCGATGGGAGTGAACTTCGCTTCTCTTTGAACCAGCGTGGACATCAGGTCTTTCGCGTGCTCGGCCTCGATGTAAACACCGGGAACGTGCGGACCATCATTGATGAGCAGAGCCCGACGTTCCTTGACTGGGCTTACAAGCGCTATCTGTTTCACCTGCGAGACACCGATGAATACGTCTGGGCGTCCGAACGCGATGGCTGGCGTCATC
Organism: Lacunimicrobium album; assembly: GCF_052161635.1. Classification (GTDB taxonomy): domain Bacteria; phylum Planctomycetota; class Planctomycetia; order Planctomycetales; family Planctomycetaceae; genus SXPC01. Next base: position 4,313,432 of record NZ_CP197413.1, on the reverse strand, counting down.
TGTATCTGTACGACGGGAAGACTGGCCAGGTCAAATGCCAGCTGACGAGTGGCGAATGGGTCGTGCGCGATGTCATCAAAGTCGACGAGAAATCACGCGAGATCGTCTTCGACATGGGTGGCTATCATCCCGAGCAAAGTCCTTACTACAAGCAGGTCGCCCGCATCAACATGGACAGCAAAGATCTGACCCTGCTGACAGAAGGGGACGGGTCTCACTCGACGGCCTTCTCGCCCGATGGTTCTGTCCTGGTGGATACCTGGTCGCGCGTCGATCTGGGACCAGTGCATGTGTTGCGTGACGCGAAGACCGGCAAGCAGATCTGTGAACTGGCCAGCTGCGACATGACGGCGTTGAAGGAGGCTGGCTGGGTCGAACCAGAACGATTCGTTTCGAAAGGTCGCGACGGCAAGACTGATATTTACGGGGTCATCTATCGCCCTTCGAACTTCGATGCGAGCAAGAAGTATCCGATCATTGAGTGGATCTACGCCGGGCCTCACGGGTCGCATTCCCCGGTGACGTTCTCCTCTGCCCCGCGTCAGCAATCGATGGCGGAACTCGGTTTCGTCGTTGTCTCCTGTGACGGTATGGGGACGTCTGATCGCTCGAAGGCGTTTCATGATGTCGCCTGGAAGAATATCGCGGATGCAGGTTTCCCGGATCGCAAGCTCTGGATCACTGCCGCTGCGTCGACTCGTCCCTGGATGGATCTCAACCACGTCGGCATCGGCGGAGGGTCTGCTGGCGGACAGAATGCCATGCGAGCCTTGATCGATCACCACGACTTCTATCACGTCGCGGTCGCTGACTGTGGCTGTCACGACAACCGCATGGACAAGATCTGGTGGAACGAGCAGTGGATGGGCTGGCCGATCGGCCCTCACTACGACGAACAGTCCAACGTCACCGGCGCCAAGAAGATGGAAGGCAAACTGTTCCTGATCGTCGGCGAGAAGGATGAGAATGTCGATCCTGCTTCGACCATGCAGGTCGTCGATGCCCTGCTTAAAGCCAATAAGGACTTCGACATGCTCGTCGTCCCCGGCGGCGGTCACGGGTCGGGGACCTCAAACCCAACGGCCTGGCGGAAGTGGCGGGACTTCTATGTTCGCCATTTGCATGGCGTCGAACCACGCTCGAAGTAAGCAATGACTGTGCCGCGATCTGCTGGCACTGCTGGCTTATCCCCAACGCGTTCGGCACGAAATTACTGACCATCAAACGATTCGATATTTCGTTCCGACCGTCTTGATCGCCGTCCTGCAGGGACGATATCTGTCAGCCCAGGACAACGTCCTGGGGTTTGGTATACGAGAGCGCACTCGCCCTGTAAGGGCGGATCATCGTTGATGGCACAATTGACCCGCCCCTACAGGGCGGAATATTTCTGGGGCCCTCATTTTCCCAGGATTTCATCCTGGGCTGACAGAAATCGTCCTTACAGGACGCAGACGACCTCTTGAAACATATTCACAACAATTATCCCGCAACATCGGCACTGCTCGTCGATCAGCAGTGGCATGCCGTTTTCACTCAGCATGCAGCTCGGGGGCCAACCACAATCCCCAGTCATCTCGGGTGCCGTCGGGAGTTGGACCGACGCTCAACTCGAGTTCCTGAACTCCGGACAGATCGACTTGAAACTCAACGAGTTGCCCGGCTTTGACGACATCAGACTGCCAAAGCGTTTTGTTGTCTCCTTTGACGATGAACTGCGCCGAGCCGGTGTGCCCATCGGCAATCCCTGCTTTCCCGGTCAAAGATTTCCATTTCCCGCCGAGCGAATAAACATGCCTGGCCGGTGCATGGGCATACAGACCACGTTCAAAAATCTGACCTGCGGATTCCAGCAAGACGCTGTTATCGGGGAGTCGATCAAAGGTGCCTCGCATCCAGCCGACTTCGACGGTGTTCGGCTTGAAGGATGTCAGAGGGGCTGACTTGGTCGAGCCGCCGGCTTCTGCAGGTGTCTTTGTTGGTGCAGACAGGGACATGAGATGTTTGGCGATTGCTGCTCCCTGTTTTGATGAGATGCGATCCGCCAGACGCTTTGTCTTCTCCTGATCTCGTCCAGAGTAGGCTTCCAGGAAGGGGGCTAACTCCAGACGAATCTGAGCCGTCGAGATATCGGGGACTCCATCGGGGCTGACACGATACATCAATCGAAGCTCGGGACTGTCGCTGACTAAGCCATTGCAATGCAGCGGCTTGATGCGCAGTTCTCCCAGTTTGCCCTTGGCAAGAGCATCGCTGGCGAATTCGAAGTCGCCAGCGGCATCGGGAATCGCAGTCATGGTCGTCGCGTTGTAATCCGAGTTTCCTTCGGGATCAAAGTAGGCAACCACCCCGTAGACTGGCGGTTCTCCTTTGACGTTTCCTTTGACACGGATGGCTTTCCCATCGACGTCAATCGACTTCAGCGATGCCTCGACTTTCGGGCGGACATCGAGTTGTTTGCTCACGCCGGAGAACTGGGGATGCGTGGCTAAACGCAGGGCATGAGCGAAGCTCAGAAATGCTCCCTGGCCTTCGCCGCGCATTTCCTCGCCGTAAGTCTGATTTCCGAGACCCATAATCGGCTGGCCTCGAACTTTTTCATCGGGACGTGGCGAGCAGTGTGGCAGACCCAGGCCGTGGCCGAGTTCGTGAGCCATGCCGCCGATGAAGATCGAATTGTGACGGCCGAGGGAAATGTTCCCGTACTCGCCATCGCGGATCTTCGGCTGCTTGAGTTTGATGTTGGGGATATCGAGTTCGGGGGAATCGAGCTGCCAACAGACCCCACTAGCTGCGGTTCCGCCGCCGTAATAAGGGGACTTGTGAGAGAACGTTAACGCCTTTGGATCCCATTCGGCGAGATTGCAGAAGATAATCATGGTCTCTTGATCGGGATCGAGTCCCTGAGCAGTCAGAACTCCCATACACTCTTTACGAATCTCATTACCGGAGGGCTTATCATAATCAGCGTAGGGCTTTTGTCCTTTGACGGAATGGATCAGGACCTTGCCTTCGCCAGTACGTTGCATGTTAATCGTCAGGTGACCAAACCCGTGACGATCCATTTCGTTGGCGTAAAAAGCCTGAATGTGTTTGAGGATACGGTTCAGGCGTTCTTCGTGGTTTTCAGGAAGAGGCCTGTCAGCTGGTGTCCAGGCGAAGACGTGCAGGTAACGCTTTTGTGAGCGATCGGCATCGGACTGCCACTTGGTCAGAATCTTCTGAGCTGCGGCTGACTGGAGGCGTTCATCGCGAACTGATTGAGCGATAGTGATGTTGCAGGCGAAGGCAACGAGCAGGAGTGGGAGAAGTTTTTTCATCACATCACCTTAAGAAATCGCCGTCTTTGTAACATTTAAGAACCGATTGTTGACCCGGAGAATTGGCAACTCAATAATCGATTCCACTATGACGCTGCTGAAAAATTACAAAAACGATTTCAAAGACCGCCTCGCCGCCCTGTATGACGAGATCCCGGCGCTGGCGTTATTTGAAGACGTCTTCTCGAAACTGGAAGAGGTCAACATCTGCATCAAGGATGTCAAAGGGCATTACCTGTGGGTCAACGAAGGCTTTCTGAAAAGCTGCCCTCAATGGCGACGTGATGACGTGATCGGGAAGACCGCGTTTGAAATCTATCCCGAAATGCTCGCGACGACGTATCACAAGCAGGATGAGTTCCTGCTCGCCAAAGGGAAGAGCCTGCAGGATCAGCTCGAGATGATCTCCAACAGCGATGGCTCAGTCGGCTGGTACACGACGAATAAAGTCCTTATCCGCAATCACCTCGGAATCATCCGCGGCATCATGGGGGTCTCACGAGAACTTCATGCACCGACCTCGAAAGATCCTCGCTTCAGCAAACTCTCAGTGGCTTTACAGCGGATGCGCAATGACTTTCGACAGCCATTGCGAATCAGTGACCTGGCGAAGGAGTCGGGGCTGTCGATCAGCCAGTTTGAACGCCTCATGCAGGCGATGATTCAGATTACACCCAAGCAGTATCTGATCCGCCAGCGTGTCGAGGCTGCGGCTGTGCTGTTACGACAGACAAACGATTCCGTTGCGGACGTCGCGATGAAATGCGGCTTCAGCGATCAGCCCTCTTTCTGCAAGCAGTTTAAAGTCACCACCGGGCTAAGCCCGCTGCAGTACCGGCGTTTACCTGTGTAGCTCAACAGCAACAGTTACCAATTTCACGACATAATTTACAAACCCATCTGCATTGCTCAAAACTGCTTGACCAGTATCGGGACTGGTCGTAACGTCCGGGCATCCTGTCTGGGAATTCTGACCCTCCCCCACCTCCTCTGATTGAGCCCGCGCTCCCCGCGTGATCGGCTGACTCAGCAGAATTCCTTCGTTTCAGGTGATGAACCCTGCCCTCGATTCGACAACATCGTTTCGGACGGCAGGACTGGCTTAAGGTGACTTGCCTTCCCAGGGAATACATCACATGCACTTCCTCCGACAACACCGGATTCGTCGGCGTGCGCGCCGCGCTCTCCTTCGAGACATTCGCAGGGAACGGTCGATCATTCTGATCTACCAGCCTGGAAAAGTCGCGTCGTCGACGATTGCGCAGACACTCAGCCAGTACCCGCAGTTTTCGATCTGGCAGCTTCATTCGCTGATTCCTGACATGATTCACCGTCTGATCAAGACACAGCTATCAGCAGGCATGAAACCGACAAAATGCCTCATGCAGGGAGAGGTGATCCGCGAAGAACTCCTCATTCACAAACGCGCGCCGTTTCGCGTGATCACTCTCGTCCGCGAACCGATCGCGCGCAACGTCTCGGCTTTCTTCGAACGGTTTTCAGAGTTCTTCCCGGGACGTTCGCCACTCGATGTGTCGGATCAACAGCTTGACGATGTCTTTCAGAACAAGTTTGATCATCACGCCATCGTGAACTGGTTCGATGATGATTTTTATCGCGCACTCGGAGTTGATCTCTACACGGCGTCATTTCATAAAGAGAATCGTTACGCCGTGATGTCGCATCCCCATTGTGATGTCCTTGTCCTGCGGACCGACTTACCAGACTTCCGGAAGATCGCAGCGATCTCGCTTTTTCTGGGAATGGAAGAGACACCCGAAGTCATCCAAGCTAACGTCGCTGAGCTGAAAGTCTACAAGGACGTTTACAAACGTTTCGCCAGTCGGATCAGACTCAATGATGATCTTTGCGAAGAGCTGTTGAACAGTCGATACGCCCGGCATTTCTATACAGAACAGGAACGCCAGCAGGCGATGGCTCGCTGGTCCATCGGAGCAGCAGGTGCAGGAGATTCGCAACGCAGGAAAGCAGCGTAAGGCTATTGAATCTTCTTCTCGGACGCCTTGTTTTCAATCACGCTTTCTGTCGGCGGGGTATAGACCGACAACGCCGACAGGTCTTTGGGCAGCTGACTGTTATCGATGACGGAAAAGATATCGGGTTCATCGCCATCCAGATATTCGTCGCCATAGAAGATCGGATGGATCTTGTTGTAGTGCTCGAGCTCTGCGACATCTTCTGCCGTCGTTGTCAGCTGAATGTTAAAGATATTCTCTTTCTTCTCGACAACGAATCGCAGTGTCGATGGAATTTTACGAAAGCGTGAGGGGACCACTTCTTTATTGTAATTGACGACGTCTTCAGCACTGGAAGTCATGATCGTGACGTCGTGGACACCAAGAAGCGCACCTTCTTTGGATGAGGAATAGCTCAATTCATAATGGCCATCGATATCGGTGATCGCCAGAGAAGGACGATTTTTTGACTGTGGATGGAACGTTACGAAGGCGTTGGCAAGTGGTTCGCCATCGAGGGTGACGACACCTTTCACCGGCGAGCAGGCATACGGATCAGGAGTGAATGTCGCCTGTCGGTAGACAAAGACCCCCAGGAGCAACGAGCAGAGTGCAGTCAGTAACATCGCAGGACGCATGAGGATTCAATCTTCTTGCCGAAGTGGCCGAGTGAATTGAGTTGGGGGGAACCCCGAAAGAGATGGTGTTCAAAACTCAAGCAAAAGTTCGAGCTATCCAGTATTCTCGATCCGAAGGGTCAGTTCAAGTCGATTCTTAACGAAAACGATACATATCTGAATAAACTCCGTCGAACGATGAATGTTTCGACGCGAACGGCATCAACATTGCTCCATATGTATTGAATTGATTCTGGTCTATTGACATATCAATTATCCACCCATACGTTTCATTAGGAGGGTAATCATCATGTCGACCGGTCGCTTACAGCAAGAACTCAAGAAAAGGCAGCCATTCGAGTTACTCGAACAGGAAGCCTGCCTGAACCTCTTCCGCACTTCGGATCTGCTTCAGAATCGGATGGGGAAATTCATGCGGGAGTTTGGTTTAACTCCTTCGCAATACAACATCTTGCGCATTCTTCGAGGTGAAGGAAAGCCCCTTCCGAGCCTGGAAATCGCCTCCCGGATGATCCAGGTCGTGCCCGCGATCACGGGGCTGGTTGATCGCCTGGAAGCCCAGAATCTCGTTGTCCGAAAGCGTTGCAACGAAGACCGACGGGTTGTTTTTATCGACATCACCCCTGCAGGACTCGAACTGCTGGCCAAAATCGATCAACCGCTGTACGAGGCCCATAAACAGGTCCTCTCGATGCTTTCCGAGGACGAAATGCGCACGCTCAGTCGACTGCTGGAAAAAATTCGGAGCGAGGGCGTGTAAGGGAAAGAAAAAATTTTCGACTTAAGGTTTACACATCAACTGTTGAGTTGAAGACATTTCAGGTCTAAACCTTTTGGAGCAGAGCCATGAATTTCTCAGGAAAAGTCGTCCTCGTTACCGGCGGCACATCTGGCATTGGCAAAGACACCGCCATCGCATTCGCCAAGCAGGGAGCGAATGTTGTAGTCGCGGGTCGACGTGAAGCGGAAGGCCATGCCGTCGTCGCAGAGATCGAGAAGACCGGACAAAAGGGGCTCTTTGTCAAAACGGATGTCTCTCAAGAAAGCGACGTCAAAAACCTGATCGAGAAGACGGTCGAAAAATTCGGTCGCCTCGATATCGCCTTCAACAATGCTGGAGTCGAGTCCGCAGGACCAGTCACTGAGTTTCAGGTCAAGGACTATGAACATGTTTTCGGCATCAACGTCCTGGGTGTTCTGCTGTCACAAAAGTATGAGATTCCGGTCATGCTCAAACAGGGAGGCGGCGTGATCATCAACACGACGAGCGTCCTCGGACACGTCGGAATGCCCAATGTCAGCGTCTATACAGGGTCCAAGTTTGCCGTCGAAGGAATTACCAAGGTGACCGCCCTCGAATATGCCGCTGCCGGGATTCGCGTCAATACAGTCGCGCCGGCGGTGACACAAACGGAAATGTTTGACCGCGTCAGTGGCGGAAACGCAGACAACATCGCGGCGATGACTGCGATGCACCCCATGGGACGAGTTGCGACTCCGATGGATATCGCTGGTGCTGTCATGTTCCTGGCGAGCGATGCGGCTTCCTTTGTGACAGGGATCTCCATTCCTGTCGACGGCGGAATTCTGGCTCGCTGATTCTCTCTTCCTACTAACAACGATTCACCAACAGATCGGGAGGTCTGTCATGCTCACCCTACGTCAATCAACTGACCGCGGCCACCTTAATCACGGCTGGCTTGATACTTATCACACCTTCTCGTTTGGCGATTATTATGACCCGAACTGGGAATCCTTTGGAACACTCCGCGTGATGAACGAAGACGTGGTCGCGCCGGGGCAGGGCTTCGGGACGCACGGTCACCGTGACATGGAAATCCTGACGTACGTCCTCTCGGGCGCCCTCGAACACAAAGACAGCCTCGGCCATGGCGAAGTCCTGCGTCCCGGCGAATTCCAACGCATGTCCGCCGGGACTGGAATCCGTCACAGTGAGTTCAATCCGTCTGTCGATGAGTCGGTGCACCTTTACCAGATCTGGCTGTTCCCTCGTGCCCGTGGTTTAGAGCCCGGTTACGAACAGAAAGCAATCGATCTGGAAAGCCGACGGAATCAGCTTGTCCTGGTTGCCTCACCGGATGGAGCAGAAGGATCGTTGAGTATCCAGCAGGATGCCAAGGTCTACCTGTCTCGTCTGGATGCAGACAAGTCCCTCGACGTCACGCTCGACTCGAAGCATCACGTCTGGTTGCAAGTCCTCGAAGGTAATGTCACCGTCGGCGGCCACGATCTGCACGCCGGCGACGGGGTTGGTCTGACCGAAGAGACGGCATTGAAAGTCACTTCGAAAGCCAACTCACAAGTTCTGCTGTTCGACATGACATGACCTGATCCTTTACGCGATCCGTGCTTCGTCCCTTCTCCCTTGAGGGGAGCCGCCTTCTGTCCCTTCTCCCTTGAGGGGAGAAGGTGCCCGAAGGGCGGATGAGGGTGGGCGATAGGCAACGGCTGACATTCGATAACGTCCAAAAGCGTCAGGCAACTCTGTTTTTCTTTCTGTTTATGACACCCGCATATCACATCGCAATTATCAAGGATTACTCCCATGCAAGCCGCCATCAGCGTTCTCGGACGTTTGTTTCTGGTCACAATCTTTCTGCTCTCTGCGGTTGGAAATAAGATTCCCAATTACAGCAACATCGCGACCTACATGGGATCACAAGGCGTCCCACAGCCTCAGATTCTCCTCGCTGGTGCCATTGCCTTCCTGATCGTCGGAGGAGTCAGCGTTCTCCTGGGCTTCAAAGCAAGATTCGGCGCGGGTTTGTTATTCGTCTTCCTGGTACTGGCAACGTACTACTTCCATGACTTCTGGACATTCCCTGCTGAACAGCGACAAGACCAGATCATTCAATTCATGAAAAACCTTGGCCTGGGCGGAGCGATGCTCTTCATCATGGCCAACGGCTCTGGGGCTGGCAGCCTGGATCAAATTCTCTCAAAACCCAAACCAGTGACGCAAACATAAGCAGGTCTGCTGCAGCCCAAAAAACATACACCCCCGGTTGTCAAAGACGACAGCCGGGGGTGTTTTTATTTGCGTTGAGTGAACTCTGAGCCGAGGGTCACTGTATCGGGATGATGGAAATCTTCATGGTCCTGCTCCGTTAAAAACATCAGGTGAATACAGAAATCATCGGCTGTCAGGCGTATGAGTATTGACGTTGGTTGGGTGAAAAATTTGTGAGTTGGGGTAAGAGCCGTTTCATGAAAGTAGGGTGCTGGTGAGTCTTCGAACCGCACCAAATGGGGATTCAAACTTGAACTGACTCTGGGTCCGCATTTGGTGCAGTTCGCAAAGCCTCACCAGCACCCTACATATCGAACAGACCCACTCTTCGGACAACTGTTACCAGCGGCCGTGACCGCCGCGGTGATAATGGTAGTGTCCTGGCTGCACGTGGAAGTGATTGCCGTGACGGTAAATGCTCGTTGGGTAGTAGTCGAAGTGGCCGCGCGGTTGATAGCCATAGCCATAACCCCAGCCACCGCCGTTGTATCCATATCCGTAACCACCGCCTCCGTAGTAACCTCCGCCATAGCCACCATGATGATGATGACCGTGACCGTGGTAACCGCCGGCCTGACTGACACTCACAGAAGCTGCGACGATCACCAGTGAAAGTGCAGCGTACTTGATGAAGCGAAACATGACTGATCTCCTTGGAATTGTCGTTGGTGCATTCGACAGTTGATGGCCTTTCCCTTGAGCCATGGATGAATAAAGTTGCATACGGCGTGCCATGAGCGTTTATTGGCGAAACGCCGAGAAATTCACAGGATTCTGGCTGAACACGGAGTTCATATCGCGACAGTGTGTTCTCGGTGTGACGACACTTTTGCGGGCACCGAATCTCGATGTCTTTCGACATCATGAGACGACGAATTGAGACAGTCGATTCTCTCATGATATTCGCGACTCAACACGACTCGTGAAACATCAGAAAGGAAAATGCTATTGCCTTGTCGTATAAGTTTCCGGATAATGTCGTGTGGTTTGGTCGGCTATCCGCTCTTTGAGAGACGCGCCGGCCGAACCTCGAAAAGGATTTCACTGTCAGACGATGACCGATCGCGATCACGCCTGGCAGTCACGATGCTTGCAAACCAGAACATCATTGGTTCTGCAACATCAACCGACAGGACGTTGTGATCAGCATGAAGATTTCTCTGCCATGCCTGGGCCGTCAGTCCTTCCGAGCCGTGATCAGTTTCCCATTGAACGGGACCGCTGATCAGGGTCTGCGGATCCTGCTCTGCTTCTGTAATGGTCGAGTCTCCTCTCCGTCGTTCTTTCGAATTCTAGGATCGAGCCGTGTTTCATCCACACGAGTTCATCACAGAGAAAAGAACTGGCGGACTTTTTTTGCGCGGTCAGTTTTTTTCATGTACGACACCATGAGTACGGGCTTGCTTTCATCAGACCTCCGGCAGAATGTCCTTCTACCGCTGCGCTGATCGACTGATAAGTCATTCTGCGGATCTTTTGGCGCTCTCATTCACTCTGTCCAGCCATTGTCTACTCAACGTGATCACGCGTCTGTGACCGGTTGACACATTCGTCAATCGCTGCGTTCGAGATTCCGATACCGCCCAGCCAGCGTTCGCGTGCGCCCCTGCGTAACAACAATGCCGACAGGGCAAAGTTCACTATCCAAATTGCAACGAACACCACCACACTGATCGTGGCAGGTTTTGAATGGCTGCGTGCAAGCAGTCGGGAGATTCGACTCATGGCAAGTTCATCACTGCTCTCTCAGATTTCCTCCAAGATGTCGAAAGACTCTTTCCGTCAGGAACACTGGGAAGGTTCGTTTTCGCAGTATCTCGACCTCGTCAAAGAGAAGCCTTACACGACACGGACAGCCTATCAGCGTCTGTACGACATGATCATGGAAGACGGAACCTATCCGGTTGAAGGAAGCAAGGATGGACAGATCCGTTACAAGTTCTTTGACGATCCACATAACGATGGGGAAGACGCGATCTTCGGCCTGACCACGCAGCTGATGGAACTCGTCAACGTCTTCAAATCGGCGGCTTTGAAGTATGGGACGGAACGACGCGTGCTGCTGCTTCACGGCCCGGTTGGATCGTCGAAGTCGACCATTGCGAGACTTCTCAAGCAGGGGCTGCAGCGTTATTCACGCACTGACCAGGGCGCACTTTATTCCTTCGGCTGGAAACAGGATGACGGTACCATCGTCTGGGATCCGATGAACGGCGAGCCTCTGCAACTCGTGCCGCAGAAGTATCGAGCCGAGATTTGCGATTACTTCAATGAAGGCAAAGGGGAACACGATCCGCGCAGAGTCGAGATCCATGGCGATATCTGCCCGCTATCTCGTTACTACTATCAGGAACGCCTCAAAGAAGCCGATGGCGACTGGACGAAGGTCGTCGAATCGGTTGTCATTCGACGCGTCATCCTGTCCGAACAGGATCGAGTGGGAATTGGTACGTTCCAGCCGAAAGACGAAAAGAACCAGGATTCGACGGAGCTGACGGGGGACATCAACTATCGCAAGATCGCAGAGTACGGCAGCGAATCCGATCCTCGCGCGTTCAACTTCGATGGGGAATTCAACATCGCCAATCGCGGGTTGATTGAGTTCATCGAAGTTTTGAAGCTGGATGTCGCGTTTCTATACGACCTTCTGGGGGCGTCGCAGGAACACAAGATCAAGCCGAAGAAGTTCGCCCAGACCGATATCGATACGGTCATCATTGGTCATACCAACGAGCCGGAGTATCGCAAGCTGCAGTCCAACGAGTTCATGGAAGCGTTGCGTGACCGGACAATCAAGATCGACATTCCGTACGTCACCAAGCTGTCCGAAGAAATCAAGATCTACCAGAAGGACTACAACACGCGACGGGTCCGTGGCAAGCACATTGCCCCTCACACGCTGGAGATCGCCGCGATGTGGGCCGTTCTCACGCGATTGGAGCAACCCAAGCACCATGGCTTGACGTTGCTGCAAAAGATGAAGCTGTATAACGGCAAGACCCTGCCGAACTTCACGGCGGACAACGTCAAGCAGTTGCGTCGAGAGGCCCGCTCGGAAGGGTTGCATGGCATCTCGCCACGCTTCGTGCAGGACAAGATTTCGAATGCGCTGGTTGCAAACTCCGACTCGACCAGCCTGAACCCGTTCATGGTGATGAACGAACTCGAAGAGGGACTAAAGCATCACTCTCTGATCCCCAACGAAGATACGCGCGAGCAGTATCGACAGCTGGTTTCTGTCATCAAGGAGGAGTACACCGACATCGTCAAAAATGAGGTGCAGCGAGCGATCGCGTCCGATGAAGAAGGGCTCAATCGCCTGTGTGCCAATTACATCGATAATGTCAAAGCCTACACCCTCAAGGAGAAGGTGAAGAACAAATACACCGGCCAGGATGAGGAACCGGATGAGCGTCTCATGCGTTCGATCGAAGAGCGGATCGACATTCCTGAGACCCGCAAGGATGACTTCCGCAGAGAGATCATGAACTACATCGGAGCCTTGTCGCTGGATGGCAAGAAGTTCGATTACCGCACGAACGAACGTCTGCAGAAGGCGCTCGAGATGAAACTCTTCGAAGACCAGAAAGACACGATCAAACTCACCAGCCTGATTTCGAATGTCATCGACGCCGACACGCAGGAAAAGATCGACATCGTCAAAGGCCGGCTGATCAAGAATTATGGCTACAACGACGAATCAGCGACAGATGTTTTGCAGTACGTCGCAAGCATCTTCGCCCGGGGGGATGTGAAGCATTGATCGCTGAAAGGAGCACAGACATTCCTGTCTGTGAGGCGAGCGGGGGGTGTGAACCCCCTGTGACTTCAAAGCAAATGGTGGAATGAGAATCTTCCCTGTGAGAAGATCTCATTCTCGTGATCTAAGTTACCACAATTTTCATGCAGCAGAACTTCCTCATGTCAACGACTGACCTCTTATTCTCAAAGGCTTCGCTAGTCGACCCGGCGGTAGAAGCCATTCACTCACATCGAGGATCACCCACCTGGGAGATGGCTCGTTTTTTTCCTCGTCAAGGCGAATGGAACGTAGAGCAATATCTGGCTTTGGAGGATGTCGAAGGCTTAATTGAGTTCAATCACGGCTGTCTGGAGTTTCTGCCTGTGACGACTTGGGATCATCAGTCAATCGTAGATTTCCTTTATGCAAGCATCCGTGAGTATGTCCTTGCACGCCACCTTGGACAGGCAAGGACTGCTCCATTGCGATTTCATGTCGCAGATCAAATCTACCGCGAGCCCGACATCCTCGTGATTGCTCAAGGTGATAAAAAGCCAGGAGCGAAGTATCCGCACACTGCCCGGCTTTTGGTAGAGGTTGTCTCACCAGGTAATGATGGACGAAATCGTGATTACATCGAAAAACGTGAAGAGTATGCGACAAATGGCGTTCCGGAATACTGGATCGTCGATATGCAGAAAAAGATCGTCACCGTTTGTCAGCTCGAAGGCAATGTCTACCACGACCTCGGACCTTTCAGTCAAAACGAAGTTATCAAGTCTCCTCTGTTGAATGAACTTTCCATAACGCCCAACCAAATCTTCGGCGTCATGGAAGAAACAAACGAGTAACCCATGTCCCGTAACATCGATATCGATCTCCAGCGTTTCAAGCACATTGTCCGGGGCAAGGTGCGGCAGAACCTTCGTAAATACATCAATCACGGCGATATGATGGGCCGCAAGGGGAAAGAGACCGTCAGTATCCCGGTCTCCAATATCGATATCCCCCATTTTCGTCATGGCAAGAAAGGCTCGGGCGGGACGGGGCAGGGGGAAGGCGAAGTCGGTCAGCCAGTGGGGCAGGGGGACGACCCGGCGGATGGACAAGGACAAGCGGGCGATAAGCCGGGGCAGCATGTTCGCGAGGTCGAGCTGACGTTTGAAGAGCTGGCCGCGATGCTGGCCAATGAGCTTCAACTTCCGAATATCGTTCCCAAGGGACAGGAAGCGATTAAGACCAGCAAGGACAAATACACCTCGATCAATCGCACGGGTCCGGATGCGCTGCGTCACTTCAAGCGGACTTACAAACAGGCCCTCAAACGCCAGATCGCGACCGGCGAGTACAACTCGGTTGAACCAAGAATTCTCCCGACTAAGGATGATGAGCGATTCAAATCCTGGAAGACCGTCACCCAGCCGGAAGCCAACGCGGCGATCGTTTACATGATGGACGTTTCCGGGTCGATGACCGATGACCAGAAAGAGATTGTTCGCATCGAGGCTTTCTGGATTGATACCTGGCTGAAAAGCCAATACCGCGGTATTCAGCGCCGCTACATCGTTCACGATGTCGTTGCGCATGAAGTGGATGAAGACACCTTTTTCCGCGTCAAAGAATCGGGCGGGACGAGAATTTCCTCTGCGTATCGCGGTGCCCTTAAGGTCATCGAACGTGACTTCCCACTGGACGACTGGAACCTCTATTGCTTCCAGTTCTCCGACGGCGACAACTGGGGCGAAGACAACATCGAATGCCTCAAGATGCTCACCGCCGACCTGCTGCCGAAGTGCAACCTCTTCTGCTACGGCCAGGTCGACAGCCCGTATGGCTCGGGTGATTATTTGAGGGAGTTGAAAAAGGTCGAGTCGAAGTTTGATTCACTGATTCTGTCAGAGATTGCCAGCAAAGATGGCATCTATGACTCGATTAAGTCGTTCCTTGGCAAGGGCAGATAAAGCCAGTTCACCACAAAGTCACGAAGGACACCAAGTTTCACGAAGAAGAATCTGACTGATTGGCTTTGTGAACCTTCGTGTCCTTCGAGCCTTTGTGGTGAATGCATTTTAATTTACAGCGAGCCTCCCCATGGCAATCTCCACCCACCGACCTCTCCCTTCTGAAATCCGCGACATTCAGGATCAGATGAAAGAGATCGCGGCCAATTACGGCCTTGATTTCTACGAGACGATCTTCGAGATGCTCGATTACGAAGAGCTTTCGATGTTCGCCGCGTATGGTGGGTTTCCGATTCGCTATCCGCATTGGCGGTTCGGGGCGGAGTTCGATGAGCTGATGAAAGGCTATTCGTACGGCTTGCAGAAGATCTACGAAATGGTGATCAACACCGATCCCTGTTACGCCTATCTTCTCAGCTGCAACGACATCGTCGATCAGAAGCTCGTTATTGCTCACGTTTACGGCCACTGCGACTTCTTCAAGAACAACGCCTGGTTCGGCCCGACGAATCGCAAGATGCTCGACCAGATGGCCAACCACGCCGCGAGAATCAGTCGCTACATCGACCAGTACGGTTATGAAGTCGTCGAGGAATTTATTGATTCCTGTCTGTCGATTGAAGACCTCATCGATATTCACTCGCCACACATCCGTCGTCGTCCCGATTTTTCCAAAGCGGCGATGAAAGCCCCCGAGAAAGAGGACCAGAACACCAACAACAGCTCCGGTCGTTTCGCGTCCAAGGGGTACATGGATGACTTCATCAACCCGCCTGATGTTCTGCGGAAGCAAGCCGAGGACAAAGCTGCTGAACAACAGAAGAAGGATGACATTCTCTCGTTCCCCAACGAGCCAACCAAAGACGTCCTGCTGTTTCTGATCGAGCATGGACCGCTGCGTGACTGGCAGCGCGATATCCTCTCCATCGTTCGTGACGAAGCCTACTACTTCGCCCCTCAAGGCCAGACCAAGATCATGAACGAAGGCTGGGCCAGTTACTGGCACTCGACGATCATGACCCGCCACGGCCTGAAGGACTCGGAAGTCATTCACTACGCCGACCACCACTCCGGCACGATGGCCTCCAGCCCGACTCGACTCAATCCTTATAAACTCGGCATCGAGCTTCTCAAGGACATCGAAGAACGCTGGAACAAAGGCCAGTTCGGCCGTGACTGGGAAGAGTGTGAAGATCACGAAGAGAAGATGCGCTGGGACAACGGCCACGGCCAAGGTCGAGAAAAGATCTTCGAAGTCCGCAAGATCCATAACGATGTCACGTTCATCGATACCTTCCTGACAGAAGACTTCTGCCGTCGTAACAAGATGTTCTCGTTCGCCTACAACGAACATAACAAAACCTACGAGATCGCCTCCCGCGAATTCAAAGAAATCAAACAACAGCTGTTGCGCAATCTGACAAACTACGGCCGACCATTCATCTATGTCGTCGATGGCAACTACCTGAACCGCGGCGAGCTGCTGCTCAAACACCGTTTCGAAGGTGTCGAACTCAAACTCGACGAAGCCTACGACACGCTGATCAACATTCACCGCCTGTGGGCACGTCCGGTCAATCTCGAGACCATCATCGACGAAAAGCCCGCCGTCATCTCCTACGACGGTCACAAACACCGTCTGGAACCCCGCAAGTAACCCACTTTCGCAGAATCACCCCTTCCCAACACTCCTGTTGCAGACCACAATTTATCAGTTGGCCTTATTTCATCGTCAGGTAAATGTCGATGAAACTTATCGGCTACGTGTCTCCCACTGTGCTCAACGGCGGGAGACCGGAAGGATGCCTTTATGTCGTTCCTGACGTCCCTCACACAATCGCTGCAAGCGCAGACAGGCTGGGCTGGTTCAGTCCCGCTGACGATTTCTGCCCGCGATGCTGCTGTGGACTGCGAGGTCGACGTCACCGCGATCGATCGCCTCAGCTGTTCGATCGCCGAGATCCGTCTGGGCGGCCCGTTCCTTGCGAATGCCACTTACAACCAGCTGCAGGACTGGGCGCGGAACTTCAGTCGGAAAATCACCTATCTGCTGGAAGAACTCGGCCCGCTCGAATTTGACCCGCAAGCCGGTCAGGTCCTCGTTCGTTCCATCAAGCCGGACACTCTTCCCGATGGAACCGCGTATTTCGAAGTCATGCTCGAACTGCAAACCGGCACGATGTTCTCGATGAAACGCTACCGCTACGTCAAAGGCCAGCCCGGCCGCGATTCGATTGACATGCACCTGACGGTCGAGGTCCTTTGCAAGCTTCTCAATGACCTCGTCACGTCATTCCCGGCTGCTCCTTGAGATTGCTGTTTGCATTGTGGCTATAATCCCTGAGACGCTCCGCATTCTCGTGTGTGCCTCGAAAGGGACTCTTATGCTTCGCAGTCTTGGCCTGTTCATTGCATTCAGCTGTTCGAGCCTTTTCGCAGCCGATTTCCCACAGTTTCGAGGCATCAACGGTAACGGACAGGTCGCGGATGCAATGCTCCCGAGACAGTGGTCCGAACAGGAGAACCTCGCCTGGAAAATCGATGTCCCGGGCACGGGCTGGTCGCAGCCGGTCATCATCGGCGAAACTTTGTTTCTGACGACCGCTGTCTCAGAGAAAGATCTGACACCCAAAGACTTTGCAGGTGGTGTGCGACTCCCTCAAAGCATGGGGCTGGGAGGTCTTACTTCCGCTCCCAACACCACAATCGACTGGCAGGTTCACGCCTACAACGCGCTGACAGGGCAGCCTCTGTGGGCCAAGAGCATTGTTGTCGGCGAGCCGAAGTTTCCCATTCACCCATCCAACACGTATGCCACCGAATCCCCGGTCGCTGACGAATCAGGAGTCGCTGCCTTTTTCGGAGCCACCGGAACTCTCGTTGGGCTCTCTCACGCGGGCGAAATTCGCTGGCAGGTTGAACTGGGTGCCTTCCCGACCAGCAATGGCTTCGGAACAGGCAGCTCGCTCGCTATTCACGACGGGCTGGTGTTCGTTCAACACTTCACTCAGAAGAGTGGCCTGATCGCTGCTTATCAAATGACGACCGGCAAGCCTGTCTGGTCTGCACAACGTACCAAAACGGAAACATCCTGGAGCTCGCCAATGCTCTGGAAAAATGGGCAGCGCACCGAACTGCTCAGTTCAGGCGATGACTTGATCGTCAGCTACGATCCGTCGACCGGGTCCGAATTGTGGCGTGTGGCCAACATCAAAGCCCCGACAGCCTGTTCGATCGCCGCTGATGCCGATCGCATTTACTTCGGCGGTTCGGATCCGTTTTCCAAAGGTCCGTTGTTCGCCGTCCGTGCAGGTGGGGCAGGGGAACTTTCGCCGTCGAAAAAGAACGATCAGTTCAACACCTGCGACTGGCTGGTTGAACGGGCAGGTCCCGGGATGGCTTCACCTGTCTCGAATGGGGACTTTGTGTACGTCGCTGCTGAGAATATCCTGCGTTGTTACGATGCAAAGAGCGGTGCTTTGCTGTATCAGAAACGGCTGCCTGAGATGAAGCTGGTCGCTGCCTGTCCTCTGATCGTCGGCGATCAGCTCTTCGTCATGGATGAATCCGGCCAGTCCGCGATGGTGAAAGTAGGGCCGGAGTTCGAGATCGTCGGGGGAGGCAAGATCAACGACCTTTTCTGGGCGACTCCCGCTGTTGCTCACAACTCACTTTACCTGCGTGGCGTGAAGAGCCTGTACTGCATCCGCCAATGATTTCCTGATCGATGGCAGAGGATCAGGTCAGCCCTTCGCCGAAATCTTCTTCGTCGCCCTCGGCTTCATCTTCGTCAGCGTGACTGCTGACTTTCGGTTCGCTGGCATCCGTCACTGCGGTTTCCTCGACGATGACGATCTCCTCGGTCACGACGACTTGTTCCACCACAACGGCCGCTGGTTCCACGATCGGTTCTGCTTCCACGATCGAGACGAAATCCTCGATCGGCACCACTGCGCGGTAATTCCGTGGCGGGTCAACGGCAATCATCCACTTCCCCGCTGCGAACGGCGACGCCATCGACGTCACGTTTGGCTTCGTGTGCAGCTCATGCCCCGTTTGCGGACAACGCCACAAACGCGACCCTGCAAAATTGCTACGTAACCCCGGACCCTTCATCGTTTTCTCATTCCTGTCAATAAACCAGACTGGAGACGGGCGTTTCCAGACGATTATAATTCATGCGTCGCACAATTCACACGGAGATTTCCCATGTCGCGCGTCCAGGACGATATTCAACGCTTTTACAACTTCGCGATGGAGAAAATCCAGACCAGCAAAGACGCGTATTCCATCGAAGACCTCTTCGAACTCTGGCACGACGACACAGCCCCCGAGCCCTACTCGGAAGACGACGTGCAGGCAATCCTTGCGAGCTATCGTGACGTCAAGAACGGCGTCGTTGGCATCGACGCCTTCGAGCACTTGGATCAAATTAAATCCAAGTATGGATTGAATGACTAAACCGTGTATTTCATTCAGATCACTCCATTGGCTCAGCAAGATGTCGGCAGGAACGTCTGGACTCAATCCCCCAACCGCGTCATCTCCCGCTCCACAATCGCTGACTCCTTCTCCATTGCTGGCAGCACAAGTTCTGACTCCACCGGCTCGACATAATCCCCGTGCACCGTGATCCCCAGCACGCGGCCTGACTTTGGCAACCGCGTCAGTACAAACCGATCCGAAGGAAACGACCACGGCGCCTGAAGCCCGTTGAAAAACTCCGGCATTGTGTCCGACGCTGTCGATGCACCATAAGTGACGTGCTGCGTCAAATACTCCCCGTGCAGGAGTAGCCCACGTCCTTGGCCCAGGTCCACAAGTAACGCTGTTTCATCGCTCCCCTGCACCCGTACCTTCGACGAATCGCAGTAGGCGACCACGATCTCCTGAACGACAAACTCCTCCAGATCCGCGGACAACTCTGACTTCGTCTTTTGCTGACGCAACACAAACTTTCGCATCGGGACGTAAAACACCAACGCCGCGATGCTCCACCCGATGAACTGCCAGAGTCCTGCCCAGTGAGGCCAGAACGCGATCCCGAGGCTCCAGCCCAGTTGTCCTAAGAGCAGAAATGGGATGATGGCAAACAACATCCCGACAAAGACCCAGCTGACGTAATCCACTTTCAGCCAGCCCTCAACGACCCGCCGCTCCGCCTGCGTCCCCGCCCTCGTCTGTATCTGTACCATGCGTCTATTCTACGCAACGAAGGAAGTTTGAACCATCGATTAGTAGGGTGCTGGTGAGGCTCCGCGAACCGCACCAAATGTGGTGACGAAAGTTGAAACGACTTTGAAAACGTATTTGGTGCGGTCCGAAGACTCACCAGCACCCTACATTTTGAAACAGACGCATCCCCTTCCGGCTAAGCCCCAATCCCTAAGCCCTCCCCCGTCAATCCCACCCGAGTTCTTCCTGGATCGACGCCCACTCTTCTTCCAGCTGACTGATCTCCGTTCCGATCGACGTCAGCTCTTCGTGGATCTTCTGAGCGGCGGCGACGGCGGCGGTCTTCGCGAATTCTGCAGAGAGTTCCTTCTTCCTGGTATCCAGCTCTGCCAGTTTCTTCTCGATCGTCTGCAGTTTCTTGCGCTGCAGTTTTTCTGCCTTCTTATCGTCTTTATTCAGCGAGACCGATTCCTTCCCGCCGGCCTTCTTGTGGACGACGCCCATCGCGCGCTCGCCCTCTTCGATTTCCTTATTGATGCGATAGACGTAGGTGTCGTAGTCGCCTGCATAGACCGCGACATTTCCATCCTTCACTTCAATCACATCGGTCGCGACCAGCTTCATGAAGTGGCGGTCGTGGCTCGTGAAGATGACAGTCCCCTGGTACTCACGAAGGGCAGCCGCGAGCGCTTCGACGGTCTCGACGTCCAAGTGGTTACCGGGCTCATCGAGAATCAGAATGTTGCAGGAACTGAGCAGCAGTCCCGCCAGACACAACCGCGCCCGCTCACCCCCGGAGAGGACCTTGATCGGCTTCTGAATCGCATCTCCCTTGAAGAGGAAACTCCCCGCGACATCCAGAATCTGCTGGGTCGTGACGTCCTTCGCGGCTTCGCTTTCCAGGTACTGATGCACGGTCCAGGTCTGTGGCAGGGTCGTATAGACGTGTTGGGCATACGTGCCGAACTCGCAGTTATGACCCCACTTCATCACACCTGCCTTCGGCTCCAGTGAACCGACGATCGTGCGCAAAAACGTGGTCTTCCCCTGACCGTTGTCTCCCACGATCGCGACGCGCGACTTATGCTCGATCTCAATACGAATGTCTTTGGCAATCTCGCGATCCGGATACCCAATCGCCAAGTCCTCACAACGCAGAGCCGTCCCCTGACGCTGGTTAACCGCAGGGACACGGATCTTGACGGATGCTTCTTTCGCCTCGACATCAACCGTCTGCAATCGTTCCAGCTGCTTGGCTTTACTGCGTGCCTGAGATGCCGTCGCGGCACTGGCGCGGTTTTTATCAATGAAGGTCTGCAGCTGCTTTTGCTTGGCCTGGACGGTCGCGTTGTAGCGACGGACGGTTTCCTTCTGCTCTTCCTGCACAACCAGGTACTGCTCGACTTTGGCCGGATAGAGTGTCAGCTTGCCACGCGAGAGTTCCAGCGTGTAATTGCAGGTCGCCTGCAGAAACGACCGGTCGTGTGAGACCACCAGGACCGAGGCGTCGAAGTCGAGCAGGAAGTGCTCGAGAAGAATCTGCGTTCTCAAGTCCAGAAAGTTCGTCGGCTCATCGAGAACCAGCAGATTCGGCTCATGCAGCAGCAGGCTCGCCAGCTTCACGCGGGTCTGCCATCCTCCTGAGAGTTCTTTGACCGGACCTTCGAGATAACGCCCTTTGAGTTCAAACCGAGCCGCGACTTCCCCACACTTCCAGTCCGGCTGATTGCTATCGCGCATCAAAAAGTCGAGCGCCGATTCCCCCGGGACAAACGGATCGTGCTGCTGCAGATACCCGACCCGCAGATTCGGCGAACGAATCACTTCGCCGGAATCAAGCTCCTCCTGCCCGAGCAGCACGCGACACAACGTCGACTTCCCGGCCCCGTTCCTCCCGATGAACCCGATTTTCTGATTGTCCGAAATCACACACTCCGCATGATCCAGAAGAGTCTGCGGCCCATACGACTTCGTCGCTTCCGACAACTGCAACAACACCGACATAACGATCCACCCAAAAGAAATCCGATAAACGCCCCCATCAACTGACAGGGACATGTGCACCGATGTCCAAAAAAACCCAAACCGGTGCGTACTGAACCGTAACCTTACCCGGTCCCAACCATGTGTCAACATGAGCCGGCACGTTCATCAATGCTTGTCAATGGGTGCCTCGCAAATCAGGCATTGGTTGCGAAACGACAAGGCCTTACTCCCATTCCCAACCTTTGGAACTCACACACAAACCACTCGACAGTTTGCCCCTCTGCTGGGTATTCACTCCGACGCTGTAAAGTCGATACTCACCATTTACCACTTCGTAGCTTAGTTCTTCACCGTTGAACCAGTCTTCAGGAACCGATGCCAGATAGTCCGGTGTTAACTTATCGAGCTGTTCCGGATACTTCCCATGAGCACGATGGTATCGCTCCAGAGAAAAGCCGATATCAACCAGCTCTTTTCTCATGCGGAGCTTGTCATCAATCCAAATAGGGCCTTCCAGGTTCTGCAGATCGCCTCCGGCTAATGCGCGGGCCAAAAGTTGCCCACGGACCTTCGGCCCTCCAAGAAAGTACCCTATCAGCGAATCAAACGTTTCCAAATGAACCGACTCCTTATCACGATATTTTGCCAGTTCGGTGTATTTCCGAAAGCGTTCTACTTTGGGCAAGATCGACCAAGATTTGATTTCGTCGAATCGCTCATTCAAGCCGATAAGCGTTTCATTAAAATCGAACTCCATCAGAGTCAGAATTTTTAAGATGAACGGGACCTTTTCTTCTTTCGCATTGATCAGTCGAATGGTGTCCAATACAGAGGCATTATTGTAGATCCGACGATTTGCGATCACGCAAACTGTCTGTAGAAACGCAAGTCGGCTGTAATTGTCAACAGCCTCAGTCACAGTGACGGACACATCTAGTTTTCTTATTCGATCCTGATAGGCAACAAGTGATTCGAGCGGCAACTCTGGATCCTGCGCCAGAGCAAGATCTCGGGAGTAAAGATGTAAATGAATGACGGCTGCATACAGGCGATCAGACAGATGGGGTTGTTGCCTATGCAGTTCTGCGAATCGATGAGCAGCTGTCAGTTTTCGAATCGCATCCGCATGTCTTGCTTCGCCAGCATCCAGCATGGCACTGACAGCCAGAAGTCTTCCTGCCTGAAGCGAACTAGTCAAATAGCCGAGCTGAATGGCATCGAAAGTCGGTAACTCGGCGTCGGGTACAGATAATCTGCAAGGCCAGAAGAAGTTGCTTTTGTTAGACATCCTCTCAAGCGATTCAATTGCTTGAACAGTCGATTCTTTGTTCAGCCATGCGAACATCTCTGGATAGTCTTTGCGTTTCCAGACGATCGCTTTATCGTAAGGAGTGAGCAACCTGAGACGCTTCTTCTCAACAGCTTTCTGCGACAACCTGGTCCCCTCCAGAATTCTTTCGACATACTCAGGGTAGGTTTCTGTGAGCAAGATCTCTGAGTCCTCATGAATGCCCATTTGTTCTGAGACACTACGACGAAAGTCTGCGAGATTATCCTCGTCATCGACTCCATACACACCATCTCTAAAGACGCCGAAGATCAACGCCAGATCAACCGCCGCATTCTCCTCCGGCTTGATTGTTTTCCCGCGGGCGTTAAACGTAGCGATGTAATCAGGAAACCCCTGTGCATCAATCGGATCGAGGACAACAGTCGTCTCCGGCGCAATCCTGATGACCTGCTGACGCCCCGTTTCCGGATCAACCCAGCGACTCGCCGTCTCCACCTCCTGCCCATCCACGACGAGTGAGCAATTCAGACCAATCCAAATCAGACACAGCCACAAACTCAGCTTCATTCTCAATGTCCCAATCGGTCTGAATTCAAACGAGTTCCACTCACCTACTTCACTCGTCGATAAATCGTCTCCACCGCCAGACCCTCCGGCTCCTCCGGCGGCTTATTATACGCCCGAATAATCAGCTCATCGTCGCTGACCAGTTCAAACTCCGTCCGCCAACCCCAGGCCGGCGTATTCTCGCCGCTGTCATAAGTCCCCAAAACTTCGAACCCTCGCTCCTTCGCTTTCCCATGTGAAAACATGATTGCATAGCTCATATGAAAATCATCTACCCACGACGTCTCAAACCGCTTATCAATATGATTATAAGCCATCATCTCCTCCCCATGCCGCGGCTTCCCTTTCATAGACCCCTCATAAGTATGACGCAAAAACCGCCCACCCAGCGCCGGCTCAATCGTCCCCTTCACCGTCGACTCATCCTCCAACTTCCCCGGCTCAAACCAAGTCTTACAATTCCCTTCCCACGACCCGGTCATGCTGGCAAACAGTTCTTTGGGTGTCATTCCGGTGCCCTTTTCCTTTCGGCGTGCTTCGATGCAACGAGTTGAGGCAGTTCCGCGATGGAAGTATTAGCGAACAAAGAAATAATGATTGAATAGACAACCGATTGGCCAACGGGCGAGGATCATGACACGTCCGCTTCTATTCTCGTCAAATCACGCGAGGAGAGATTTGACTCCAAAATTTCGAGCAGATGTAGTATTCTGCTCATTTGGCCCGCCATGCGTCAACGATTTTGTGAAATGCATTGAGTGCCGGCTCCGCAGAGCGAAGCGAAAGTTTCCCCATTCCCCACTCGCTTGCAAATCTCCCCTCGACCGGCTATCCTGCGAAGCTTCCATTTTTCCCGGCCCACGGTCCTCCGACTACGTCCCGTTCCGGGGGCACCCGATTTCCAGGATCTGAGTTTCCATGGTCTTCCGTCCACGCACTAAATACAAACTTGCCCTGAAAAACAACCGCTGCTCAAAATGCGGCGCGATTGTCCGCAAAAAAGTCCGCTGCAAACGCTGCCACAAAGCACAGCCGCCTATCCGTCCGTAGTCTTAACTGCTGACGTCGAAATGCTTTAGGCGCCTGCGCGCTGACAAAACCTCAAAAAAGCGTTCCCAACTGATGTTCGGAACGCTTTTTTCATGCCTGTAGGGTCCGCTGTGCGGACCATCAATCGACTTGCAATTTGTTGGTCGCCCTTGTTGCTTCGACGCGAATTCTCGGTCCTCACAGCAGACCCTACAGGCTTTACGCTCCCGGCTTGCCGAAAAACGTCGGCATCAACTCCCAGCCTGCATCGAACGTCAGCCCTGTCCCAGCTGCGGCTCCTTCGTGATAATGAGTTGCTTCGTCCGGTTCGATTCCGGTCCCTGCCATTGTGAACGGCACGTACCCGTGGCTGTGTGTTTTTGTTCGTAGAAACGTCGGATGGTCGGGCGAAATCAGGATGCGATACTCTCCCTGCGACTTCAGGTACTCGTGCACCGGCCCGACGATTTTCGCATCGATCTGCTCCAGGGCATGCACCTTCGCCTCCACATCACCTTCATGCGAGGCTTCATCCGAAGCTTCGACATGCACCACTACAAAGTCTTTTCCACTCTTAAGGGTCTCGATCGCATACCGCCCCTTGGCGGCGTAGTCCGTATCGAGATACCCCGTCGCTCCCGGCACGTTGACAACCTCCCAGCCGAGCAGTCGCCCGATTCCACGCAGAAGATCAACAGCCGTGATGACCGCTGACTTCACCCCAAACCGCTCTTCAAACGGCTGAAACGCCGGTTTGCTCCCTTGTCCCCACAGCCAGACCTGCGTGGCTGGCTGCTCGTTGTTTGCCTTGCGAGCCTGATTCCCTGCGTGCGATGCAAACAGCGCTTTGCTCCGCTCCATCAGATCCAGCAGTAACTCGGCCCCTTTCCCCTTGGGCAGGTAGGGCTGCACTGCCTTGTCCGTCACGTCATGCGGCGGCTCGGTTTTCGTCGTCTGGTCAAAGGGGCTCTGCTCCCCTTCTTTGCCGCGGTAAATCAGCAGATTGCGGTAACTGACGCCCGTAAAAAATGTCCAGCGCGGATCATCCTTGACCAACGTCTGCATCGCCTTGATCAACTCTGCTGCGAGATCGTTCGGGATCTGACCAGCTGTGAAACTGGT
The DNA here is from genome assembly GCF_052161635.1 of Lacunimicrobium album. Taxonomy (GTDB): domain Bacteria; phylum Planctomycetota; class Planctomycetia; order Planctomycetales; family Planctomycetaceae; genus SXPC01. The sequence continues at coordinate 4,287,594 of NZ_CP197413.1, read as the reverse complement.
CATCATCCCCTCCAGGCTGGTGATGAGATTGCAGCGAATCGCCCAGTCATGCGGCCCGAGCGTGATCCCCTGAGCCGCTGCTTCCAGTGGTGCTCGTCCCGTATGGAGTTTCAGCGGGCTGTACCCAAACAGGCTCATCGTCCCGACGTCGCTCCCGGAGGGCATATCCCCCGGCACATTGTCCGCCTGCCCGACGACCCCCAGCCGGGCGACCTCGTCCATATGAGGAGTCTTCGCGAAGTCGAACGGCGTCTTCCCGTCGAGCGTATGTTGAGGTTCGTCCGCAGCACCATCGGGAATAATCAGAGCGTATTTCATATCAGCGGCTTCTTCGTGGGAACCGTGGCAGGATTTAAGAGTGGAAACAAACGTCGAGCCATCGCCACGATAATGAAATCCTGCGAAAATCGCCAACCGCGTCCTCAAGTGACTAGCGACACGCGAACAAAATGTCTCAAATAAACAGCAATTGATGTCATGGGCGCCTTATCATTAGACGCTCTGTCTCGCGGGCATACGGGTGGAACATCTCAACCACGTGACCGCGGACACCAAAAATCCCACCCAGGAGTGAATTGTATGAAACAGTCTCCCCGATGGACCCAGCTGCTCTGTGCCGTGAGCGTGATGCTGATGTCTGCCAGTACTCTCAAAGCCGAGATCAAACTCCCCGCCATCATCGGCGATAGCATGGTCATCCAACGCGATAAGCCCGTCCATCTCTGGGGCTGGGCCGACGCCGGTCAGGACGTCAAAGTCGAACTCAAGGGCAAAACCTACTCTGCCAAAGCCGACGACCAAGGCAAATGGAGCATCACCGGCGACAAGCTCTCTGCTTCCTTCGAGCCCATCGAAATCAAGATCACGGCAGGCAGCGAAACCAAGACTCTCAAAGACATTCTCGTCGGCGAAGTCTGGCTTTGCTCGGGTCAGTCCAACATGCAGTGGTCCATCAACAACTCCGTTGATGGCGACCTCGCGACTCTCGCTGCTGACAATCCTCACATTCGCCTGATTACAGTGCCCAATCGAGCCGCCCAGGAGCCGAAGTACACCTTCGACGGCTCATGGAAATCTGCCAGCCCACAAACAATCCCCGGCTTCTCAGCCGTCGGTTACTTCTTCGGCAAAAAGCTGTTCGAAACCATCGACGTCCCCGTCGGACTGATCAACAACTCCTGGGGCGGTTCTGCCGCGGAAGCCTGGACAACCGAGAAGACTCTTCTCTCTGCTCCATCAACCGAAGGCATCGTCAAAGGCTGGAAAGACCGCGTCGCCCAGTACGAAGCACAGAAGGCCGAACTCGAAGCCAAGAAAGAACTCACGAAAGAAGAAAAGCAACAACTGAGCAACATCGTTGGTCGAGGCCTTCAAGGCAACCATCGTCCAGCCAACCTCTATAACGGCTGCCTCTCGCCCGTCATCGGCTACCCGATCCGCGGCGTCATCTGGTACCAGGGCGAGTCGAACGCCGGCCGCGCGTATCAGTACCGTGACCTTTTCCCGATGATGATCAGTGAATGGCGTAACGACTGGAAGGACCAGGACATCTCCTTCTACTGGGTCCAGCTCGCCGATTACATGGGCGTCAAAGATCAGCCTTCAGACTCCGCCTGGGCCGAAGTCCGCGAAGCTCAGACGATGACTGCCAAACTCCCCAAGACAGGTGAGGCCGTCATCATTGATCTCGGCACCGGCAGCGACATTCACCCACCGAACAAAGAAGACGTCGCTTCTCGCCTCCTCCGTCACGCCCTCGCCAAAGACTACGGCCTCAACGTCGTGGCTTCGTCTCCGACACTGAAATCACACACCATCGGCGAAGACGGCAAAGTCACGCTCGTCTTCGATCACGATGGCGGCGGCAAAGGCCTCAAGACGCTCGACGTCAAAGAAGTCCTCGGCTTCACCATCGCGGGTGAAGACAAGAAGTTCCACAAAGCAGAGGCTGTCATCACCGGCAAAGACACGATCGTCGTCTCCAGCCCCGACGTGAAGGCCCCTCAAGCCGTCCGTTACGCCTGGGCCGACAACCCGATCTGCAACGTCTACTCCGCCGTCAACCTCCCCCTGACCCCCTTCCGCACCGACGACTGGGAAGGCATCACCGCCAAAAGCCTCGGACCATAATTTCTGAACTCCCCGTAGGTCGGCTGCCGCAGCCGACATGACGCAGCGCAAGAAAAAGGACACAGACCCAACAGTCTGTGTCCTTTTCTATTGAACCATCTTTCTCTCCAACCTTCTTGCCTTCCACTCCGTGCCCTCCGTGCCTCTGTGGTAAACCTTCTTCTGCTCCCCATTCCTGTCCTGCCACCTCATTCCCGCTATACTTTTCTTCGTGCCCCATCGTCTCCTTCGCGCCTTCGTGGTGAACCTCTTGATCTACCTCGACAACAACTCCACCACCCCGCTCGACCCGCACGTCTGGGACGTCATGACGCGCGTCTCCCAGAACGCCTGGGCCAACCCCGGCAGCAGACACCAACTCGGTCGCAAAGCCCGTCAGGTCTACGAAGACGCCCGCGACTCGATCGCAGGTTGCTTGCACGCTCACCCGAAATCCCTGACCTTCACCAGCGGCGGTACGGAAGCCATCAACTTCGCCCTCTTCGGACTCGCGCATGCCCGCCCCGACAAAAAACACTTCGCGATTACCGACGGCGACCACCCCGCTGCGTCGCGACCCTCTGACATCCTCGTCCGACAAGGCTGGACACGCCACCTCATCTCCCTCGACGACAACGGCTTGATCGTCGAAAGCTCCCTCACGCAACTCCCCTGGGACGACCTCTCCTTCGTCACCGCCCTCTGGGCCAACAACGAGACCGGCGTCATCCAGGAACTCTCCTCACTCACCACCCTTTGCCAGCAACACAATGTCCCGCTCCACCTCGACGCCGTCCAGGCTGTCGGCAAACTCCCTGTCGACTTCACCACGATCGGCGTCAGCGCCCTCAGCTTCGCTGCCCACAAATTTCACGGCCCCCGAGGCATCGGCGGCCTGCTCCTCAAAGAAGGCACTCCCTTCTCTCCCACACTCTTCGGCGGCTTTCAGGAACAAGGCATCCGCCCCGGCACCGAACTCGTTACCCTCGCTGCCGGCATGGCGACGGCCCTCCAACTCGCGACCGAAAACCTCAACACCTGCGCGACACACATCCGCACGCTGAGAGACCGCTTCGAAGACGAACTCAAAGCCTCTCACCCCAACATCATCATCCACGGCGAGCAGTCTCCCCGCCTCCCCAACACCTCCAACATCGCCTTCCCCGACAACGACGGCGAAGCCCTCCTCGTCACCCTCGACCTGTTGGGCCTTGCCTGCTCCCAAGGCTCTGCCTGCGCCAGCGGCTCCAGCGAACCTTCCCCCGTCCTCCTCGCGATGCACATCCCCGAACACCTCGCCAACAACTCCCTTCGCTTCTCCCTGTCCCGCATGACAACCAGTGATGACATCACAGACGCATTGAAAAATCTCTCTCATGCTTTAGGCGAACAGTCTCCTCGGGACTCTTAAAAACCAGGCTCTAAAACATTCCGTTGGCTTCCTTCGTCAGTTTGAGCGATTACTCTAAGTGAGTAAGAACAAGTAATGACGGACGATGAACTCTTCTCTCGATATGAAAGGCCCACACCTTGCCACTGCGAATTCTGATGATGGGGACAGGGGCGTTTGCGTTGCCGGTGTTCAAGGCGCTGGTCGAGTCGGAGCATGAAGTCGTCGGACTCGTGACGCAGCCCGATCGCGTCGGACGCGGGCATCATCAGCATGTCAATCCGCTCAAGGAGTTCGCGGTTGAACGCGGCATTCCCGTTTTGCAGCCAGAGAAGGTGCGGACAGAAGAATCGCTCGATGACCTCAGGGCTCTTAACGCGGATCTTTATGTCGTCGCGGCGTATGGGCAGATCCTGACAAACAAACTGCTCGCGATCCCTCGCCTGGGAGCCATCAACGTCCATGGCTCGATCCTCCCCAAGTACCGTGGGGCGGCTCCCATTCAGTACGCCATCTGGAAGGGCGAAAAAGAAAGCGGCGTGAGCATTTTTCAAATCGTCCGCGAACTCGATGCCGGGCCTGTCTTTGGCATCGCGACGACCCCCATACAAAGCGACGAAACCTACGGCCAGCTGCATGACCGCCTGGCCGAATTCTCCGTCGGCATCACGCTCGATGTCGTCAACCAGCTCGATCAGGGGATCGCGATCTCAGTGCCGCAGGATCCTTCTCAGGTCACTTTCTCGCCCCGTATTGAGAAGGAAGAAGGGCTCATCGACTGGAGCAAATCAACCGAAGAACTCGGCTGGCATCTCCGCGCCATGCAGCCGTGGCCGAATCCATTTACCTTCCTGCATCACGCTGGCAAACCGCCTCAGAGGGTCATCATCACGAAGCTCCAGCCCTATCACCGCGATCTTCCCTTCGAGCATCTGTCCCCCGGCGATCTGCTCTCGACGCCCGAACGCGAACTCCTCGTCCGCACCGGCGACGGTCTGGCGAAGATCATCACCCTGCAACCAGCTGGCAAAAGAGGGATGACTGCGGCAGATTTTCTGCTCGGGACCACAATCTCCCCCGGCGACAAGCTCGCAAACACATAAATTGCCTGTGATATGAATCTGGTTACCGCTACACTATCTCGACCAAAACAGAAAAGGGTTGGAACGCAGAGACCACAAAGGTGAGCAGAGGACGCAGAGTAACGGCCAGAACTTTCCACTCCTGAAATCCATTGCGACTTCGCGTTGAATCTGGACCTCTTCTCCGCGACCTCTGCTTTCCTCCGCGATCTCTGCGTTCCAACCTTCCCACTTTGAAACTATCGGAGCAGTTCATGATCGTGCGCCTCATCCTGACTGTCGCCTTCGCAGTGTTATTTAATGCCCCGCTTTCTGCGGGTGAATCGAACATGCTTTATTTCGTGACTGGAAAAGGCCCCGAAGACTCGGGCATTTATCGAGCGGAGTTTGATCCCGAGACGGGCAAGTTCGGCAAGCTCGAACTCGCGAGAAAGACCCAGGCCTCTGCCTCCATCGCTTTCTCGCCGGATGGAAAATACGTCTACACCTGCGGCACGTCGAATATCAAAATCGAAAAGGGCAGCTCAGCGTGTGCTTACCGTATCCAGGACGACGGCACGCTCGAACTCCTCAACGAACTCACGACAGGCGGTGCCGGCCCCTGCTACATCGAGACAACAGCAGATGGCAAATTTGCCCTCGTCGCTAATTACTCTGGCGGGAGTGCGATCGCATACTCGATCGCTGACGATGGCTCACTTGAGAAGCAGATTTTCTTCGAGCAATACGAAGGCGCCAGCAAAGCTGACCCGAAGCGTCAGGAAAAAGCTCACGCTCACCAGTTCCGCGAGATCCCCGGAACCGACACCCTCGTCGTCAATGACCTTGGCACCGATAAAATCATGGTCTATCACCTCGACCGCAAAGCAAAATCGATCACGCCCGCCAAGACGCCTTCCGTCAGCACCAGGCCAGGTGATGGACCTCGTCACATCGACTTCCTCAATCTCAAGTCACACATCGTCTGCTACGGCCTCAACGAACTGGCCAGTACCCTGACGACTTATCATCTCCGCGATGGCAATATCGAAGTCGGCAAGACCGTTCCCATGCTCCCTGCTGACTACAAGAAGCAGAACACAGCTGCAGAAGTCCGCGTCCACCCCAACGGCAAATTCGTCTACGCCACCAACCGTGGCCATAACTCGATCGCTGTTTACAGCGTCGACCAGGAAACCGGCGAACTCACCTTCGTGGAACGCGAACCAACCGGCGGCGATCACTGCCGCCACTTCCAGTTCGACCCCACCCGCAAGTTCATGCTCGTCGCCAACCAGAACGGCGGTCCGATCGTCGTCAAAACCATCAGCGACAAAGACGGCAGCCTCACAGACACCGGCGAAACCCTCGACCTCAACGGCGTCGGCTGCTCACGGTTCCGCCCTGAATAAAGGGATGAGCAACAGTGACTTGATCCTTCTCCCTCGGCTAGCTGCTTTCGTTCCTTCTCCCCCGGGGAGAAGGTGGCAGCGCTTCGCTGACGGATGAGGGACCTCTGCGAACCTTCAACTGCTCTCATCACAAAAAAAAGGAGTGAGGAAACACTCACTCCTTTCTTCATTTGCATCATGCCACGCCATTGTGCATGTCTACTTGCCAAACGCATACAATGTCGTCGCGGTCCGAACATAAATGCGATCTCCTGCCAAGGCGGGAGTCGCGGGCGTCATCTCGCCAAGGTCGATGGTCTGAATCTCCTCCAGCGTCGGCTTGAGCGTCAGGACCGAAATCTTACCATTCAGCGAAGTCACATAGAGGTGGCCATCAGCTGCCACTGGTGACGCGAAGTATTGGCTGGCATCTCCCAGTCGCTTTCGCTGCACGATCCCTGCGCCGGTTTCAGGATTCAAGACAGAGACCTGACCACCATCCTTGATCAGAAACAGCTCGCCTTCATAAATGATCGGGCTGGGAACGTAGGGCAAAGTCACGGATTTCTCTTGTGACCAGAGAACGTGTGACTGGCTGATATCGCCTGAACCACCGGCTTTGAGTGCAAAGACCCGATTGACGCCCTTGGCAATCATCATCGTCAGCTCGTTCCACTCGGCGAAAACAATCTCGCCGTCCTTATTCAGATCCTGCCCGCCGAAGAATGTTTCGAAAGGCGTGCCGACCGATTCGTCTTTGGTATAATGACCATCTTTGTTTTTATCCATCATGCCGAGAAGCTGCTCGAAGCCCGGCAGTGCCCCTTCCCCCTGAGCGGGAGGCGCCCAGCCTGCAAAGCAGAGAACATCCCCCTCAACGACAGGGACCGTGCAAACGACCGAAGGAAGCCCGTTCACCTTCCAGAGTTCTTTGCCATTCGCAGGATCATACCCCTTGAGGCAGTACGAGCCCGCAACCACGATCTCTTTGCGATGACTGTTTTTCCAGACGATCGGACTCGTATAGCCCGAGAGAAACTCACTTCGATCGACACGCCAAAGTTCATTTCCTTTTGCGAGATCGAAGGCATACATCGCTGGTTCGTTGATGACATCTCGAACAAGGATGACCTTCCCATCAACGATCACTGGAGAAGTCCCGCTGCCGAAGTCGCCGTGGGTTTCAGCTTTGGGCATCGACTTCGTCCAGAGAATGTTCCCGTCGAGATCGAAGCAGGTCAGTCCATAGCTCCCGAAGTAGCTGACAACGTGAACTCCATCAGTCGCGACGGAGGAAGCCGCCGGGCTACCAAGGGTCACGTGATAAGCCTCGATCTGATCCGTCGGTGCTTTCTGTTTCCAGAGCAGCTTCCCATCGGCAGTTGAATAACAAAGTGTTTCGAGCGAGCCGTTATCAAACGCGGTCAGAAAGAGACGCTGCCCCCAGACGATCGGACTGCTGAACCCACTCGGGACAGCGATTTTCCAGACCACGTTTGAGTCTATTCCAAACTCGACGGGAGGTTTCGAGGAACTCGAAATCCCCATGCAGTTGAGCCCTCGAAAGGAAGGCCAGGTTGGTTCATCAGCATGAGCCACAACAGAAACAAAGAGAACCGCGCACGCAGCAACAGACGACCGGAGCATCAGCGAACTCCAAAGAAATGGCAAAGGGGACATGATCACGGGACGATGAAGGAGGTCGCTGAGTGGAAAAGAACCTTACAGCCCAGGAAAAATTTCCTGTTCGCAAAGAAAAAGCCTCATCGGGAAGGACTACTAATCCTATCCTGATGAGGCTTTGATTCACGAATTCTACACGCCGAATCGCTTACGAGCGTTGCAGAACCGGTTGGAAGACGAACGGAAAGACGCGGACCGGAGCGCCTTGCTCGAGGTCATGCTTGTAAGCCAGTTGAGCCGCGCGGTCAGCAGCGAACTGCAGTGACGTGAATTCCAGGCCGCAGTAGTAATCGCGATCGACTTCGGCAGCGACATCTGCGAAGACTTCACCCGCAGAGGCGGCATGACGTCGAACGCCGTGGATGCTGCCTTCGCGGACTTTGACGCCGGCCGCTGCCATCTTGACCAGCCCCTTGAGGAAGCGGCCGATCATGCTGTCCGTGCCAGAGGCTTTGATGAGGCGTTCCCACTCATCTTGAGCCTCCCAGTAGTAGCCCATGTTGAAGTAGTCGATCCCCATCAGGAACGCCCGATTGTCGTTCCAGGTTTCATCGTTGAGAGGCTTGGGGCTGACGCGTTTCTGGCCGTAGCTGTGGCCTTGCGGGTCACGAATCGGGTGGGGCGTGCCCGATCCCGGGGTAAAGGTGTAATCAGGCAGGTCAACCGAGGGCATCATTCGATTGACGGTCAGAGCGCCGTTGGCTGTGATCATGTCTCAACTCACTGTCTTGGCAGACGTTCAATTAGGAGGTGGATGTGTGTCCGTGGCCGACGAAATCGTGTCGGCGTGGCGAATGCGTTTCATCAGTCAGAAACGCCAAATAATTTGGCATGAGCGCGCAAAAATGACGGCAAAAGCCGTTGCGCAAAGCAATCCATTAAGCTGAAAGCGTACCAGCGACGCCTCTGAAAATCGATAACGATTTTTCAAAAACACGCAAGTTTGCGGGGTTTGCCAAATCTGAATCAGTGCAAATTGATGCGTCAGCGGATTACATGGCTTTATGTGAACTACGCTCGAACATCGAGATGCGAAAATTACGCAGCCTCGGGAATTGGTACCGGTGATTTCGGTTGATCCTGCGAGTTCCCACGGGCGATGATCACCACGCCTTCAATGATCATCAGCACCGCCAGCCCCACCAGACAGCTCGCAATCCACGGAACAGGATTGGCCGTCACCCCGCCAGCGAAGTGCTTCCGAATGATATTGACCAGTGCCCAGACACTCATGACCGTCATCAGAATCATCGGAATCCCCGTCACTGCCCAGACCCACATCGCTCGACGGGTCCGCCACAACCAGACCGTGACGCCCAGCAGCGTCATCGCCGCGAGCAGTTGATTACTGGCACCAAACAGCTCCCAGAAAGTCCGCCAGATGGGAACCGGTTTCCCCGCAGCATCGACGGATGTCTGGAAAACAAAGTACATCGGCACGCCCGTCGTGATGATCGTTCCCAGCCAGCGACCCGCGACTCCTTTGAGCCCCGTCAGTTCCTGAATGATGAATCGCCCCAGACGCGTGCAGACATCGAGCGTGTCGTAGACGAAGGTCGAAAACGCCATCAAGGCAAACGAAACACCCACCGCAGCTGGCAGCCCGACCTTCTCCAGAAACCCGCCAATCCCCAGTGCATAAATAAAGTTCGGCTGCGGATTCTTCACGAGAGCATGATCACCGGCAAGTGACATCACACAGCACAGCGAAACCATCGCGACCATCGCTTCCAGAAGCATACTCCCATACCCGATCGGCTTGGCATCCGTTTCGACGCGCAGCTGCTTCGAAGTTGTCCCGGAGGCAATCAAAGAGTGAAACCCCGAGCAGGCCCCGCAGGCAATCGTGATGAAAAGCATCGGGACCATCGCATCCCCCTTGAGACTGGTCCAGCCGGAGAACATCGGCAGTTCAATCGGCTTGCCTCCCATGACCAGCCCCAGTGCTCCTGCTCCCAGCGCGAGAAACAGAAAGTATCCCCCCAGTTCCCCGCGAGGCTGCAACAACAACCACAGCGGCACAACCGACGCCACCGCACAGTACAACAATAACGCGACGTCCCAGCTGACGTGTGCATAGCCTTCCGCCTGAGCGGTTGTCAGGCTCGGCCAAAACGAATGAATGATCGCTGTCACGTCGAACGGAAAGACCTGCCCTGCATAAATCGCGACCCCGACCAGCGGCAGAAAAATGCAACTCGCCAGCGTGCTCGACATCCCCGTATACCGAATGACCAGCCCCATCATCACCGGCAACACCAGATACATCAGCGACGCCGACGCGATTCCCGCCCCGCTGACCGACTGCCCATTTTCAAGAACCTGCATCCCGGTAAACGAAGACGCCGTGATGTCTGTAAACGCGACGATGATGTACACCAGCGCCAGCCAGATGAAGATCAGGAACAGCAGAAACGCGCGCGGGCTGATATGCTCGCGCACCACTTCCGCAATCGATTTCCCCTGGTGACGGACCGAGGCGACCAGCGCCGTAAAGTCATGCACGCCGCCAATGAAGATCGATCCAATCAGAATCCAGATCATCGCCGGCAGCCACCCGAACGCCGCCCCCGCCAGAATCGGCCCGACGATCGGCCCAGCCGCCGCAATCGCAGAGAAGTGCTGATTGAGAAGAGGACCGGGACTCAGCGGTGCATAATCGATGTCATCACGCAGCGTATGAGCCGGCGTGACAACGTTTTTATCCAGACGAAGCAGTCGCGCCAGCAAGTTGCCATAAACACGATAAGCCACAATCAGCACAGTCGCCGAGAAGGCCATAAGCCAGAACATCATGAGAAATCGATCCCAAAGACCAACGAATCAGCGGTAAACCAAACGAGAAAAGACTTTATAACGCAGCTTGCTTTGTTGATGCAATCAGTAACATTTAACATGGCGAACTTACGAACAAATTGACGCAAAACCACCGCAGGCTTTTGAAAGTGACTCGCCGAGAGAAAGAGACTGGAACGCAGAGGTAACAGAGTCGAGCAGAGAGCGCAGAGAAGAACAGCCCAGAGTTAACGCCAAGCCGCGAAGACGCAACGAGGAAAAGCCAGGAAAGTCGATCAGCTAAAGATCGATTTCGAAACACAAATGGTTTCCTATTGAAAAGTCTTCCTTCGCGTCCTGGCGACTTTGCGTTAACTCTGGCCTTCTCTTCTCGGCGACCTCTGCTCCCCTCTGCGACCTCTGCGTTCCAGTCTCATCTTTCCGACAGCGCGCAACAAAAAACCCCTGAAGAACCGAAGTTCTTCAAGGGCTAAGATCAAACCTCTCGATGATTGCGACCGGTGGAGTCGCTTTAAGAAGGGCGGTCGACGGGTAGCACAAGGCTCACCCTTTGGTGTTGACGGCCCATGGTATGGGTTTGGCACCTCCGGCGGAATCAAAGAAAAGAGGCTTGATCTCGTCGACGAATCTTAGCGAACCGCGAAGTTACGGCAAGACCTCTTCGACCGGAATATCATCGGTTGTCAAACCTGCCCGGCTGCGTTCTTTTTTTGCATTTTCGCTGTGTTCTTTTTTTGCATTTACAAAGCTGCCGAAGACTTGACCACATCCGCCCAGAATCTTTGCTTTCCCTCACACCCGAATCTTCGTTACTTCCTCGCTGCACCGCGCATCATCATGTAACCACCCAGCGCAATCATGATCAGCAGAATGCCATACTGCGAAGGCGTAATGTCTCGCCACAGGCGCCCCAGAAAGGCGACGTAGAAATTCGTGTAATAGACCAGAAAGTCAAAGAACGAGTGCAGAATATTCATGGCGGATCTTCTCGAACAGAACGTCAGCGCAAATCGGGATCTTTCCTGACTCAAAGCTAGTCCACAAATCAGCGTCTGCTGCGAATTCCAGGCAAAAGGAGAACGCTCACTCTCAGGCTCGCTGGCGACGCCCCGTCAGAACCGTCAGCAAACATCTTTCACAGGCCGCACAATCATCAGAATCGTCACCAGCCGCAGATTAAAGCATGTCCCGTTCAGCGGTTCGACATGCTGCATCTCGACATCGTCTTGACCTGAAATCGCGTTCTAGAGTTGTCCGTCGAAGATGATCTCCCCATTCCGCCCCAACAGGATGTGATGATGAACTGGTCCGAACTGCGAGCGAAACTCCTCGGTGCTCAAGGTGCGTTTGTTCTGCCTCCCGCCGTCAAACTGCCGATGATGCCTTCCGCCGTGATCGAGTTCACCAAGCACGCCGACGACCCTGCAGCGACTCCCAAAAAGCTCGCCGAGATCATCGAAACCGATGCCGGCCTGTCATGTGAACTTCTTAAACACGTCAACTCCGCAGCCATGGGACTGCGCCACACCGTCTCGACCGTCAAACAGGCCATCTCGATCCTCGGCATCCGTACCGTCAAACTGATGCTGTTGACCTCATCCGCCAAGAACATGATCAGCAACCGCCAGTCGAAGCTGATTCACCTGCCGACCTTCTGGGTCGAGAACCTCGAAAAAGCCCTCTTCGCCAAAGAGATCGCCCGCCTGCTCAAAGCCGATGAAGAAGTCGCGTTCTCTTCCGCGATGCTCTCCGACCTGCTCCTCCCGATCCTGACGAACGAAGCCTACGAGCCGTACTTCCAGTTCGTTAAAAATCAGGACGCCGAACCCAAATCCATCTGCACCTTCGAACGCAACCTGTTCAAGTGGGACCACGCCTGTGCCGGAGCTCACGTCCTGCACGGCTGGTACTTCCCGGATGACGTCGTCTGTGCGGTCTATCTGCACCATGACGTCGAGAAACTCCTCGAATCAGCCGAACTCAAATCAACCGCCGTTGCCGCCGTCGCGTGCGCCTCCCTGCTGCCCGACGCAATGAAACAACGTCCCGACGGCCTCGAAAAACTCATCGCCCTCGCCGACCGAATCCCCGGCTTCGACCTTCTACAAGTCGCCACCAGCGTCCAGGAAAAATTCCAGACAATGTGCCCCGCCATGACCAACCACTTCCCGCTCGTGAAACGAGTCGAGAAACACCTCTTCCTGACGACGACGGACGAGACATGATCACTGATTATCCGGCGAGTTTTGTTTTCAACATTTGACGTCGGCGAAAATAGGTCGCACGTGAGATGTCAAGTTTCATCATAATCTCGCTATCAGCCCGTCCATCCAGTAGTTGATTGAGCAGAATGAGTTCGTCTGTGCTCAAACCATCGAGTAGTGTGCAGCCAGACGTGATTCCCTAGAAGCCCAGCCGTGACGGCGGAGGCGGAGGCTGACGCTCACGTCACACGAACGAGACGAAGATCGACTTCCCTCTCGACAAACTTCCACTCCTCTGTCCCTCGGAGGGCAGCGACCAGGTCATCGAACGCGGCAGCGTGTTCCTGGGAATAGTCGAACAGGGTGAGGAAATCAAACGGCTCGGACTCGTTCAGATCACGGCAGTGATGTAACCGTCGGGCGATCGCAGGCAGGTACTTCAACCCGATCGCGATGTGACGAGACTTCTCCTCGAACAGCTCCCGACGCTCGTCCTGCGTCAAAGCCCACCACGCGGCATTCTTACGAATGGGGATCAACGCAGCGTGGTCGGATGTCGGGCGCCCTAAAGCAGCCTGCTTTTGTGCCAGCATATTCTTCTCCTCGCGAGTGACATACCGCTCATTGCTGGTGACCCCGCGCAGAATCCAACCCTCCCCCTCAGACGGCGTGCTCACAGCCCCGGCGACGATCTCCACTCGCTCCACAACCGGCAAAGGGTCGCCAATGATCGTCTCAGCCGAGACCACCGACCACCCGCCGGACCGACCACCGACGAAAGTAAACAAACGCGGATTCACAGGTCGACCTCCCTGAGCCGGTTCTGATGCGACGACCGAGCTCGGAACCCCCAACCCGGCCGCCAGTCCACCCACGACCATGGCATCGACCAAAAACCCCCGGCGGTTTGACTCCTGGCTCTTTCCCGACGAATCAAACGCGGCGATATCTGCATCCTCAGACATTGATGACCTCCAGAGTCTCTGCGACGAAGCTCGTTACCATGACACGAGACACTGTTGAGGTTAACGGGCGATCGATATGGATGGCAACAAGGTTTTCATGCACCCGACGAGACTACGGGGCGGGGTTGCGATGTAGTTTGAGGGCGATGCGGTTGGAATCTGCCGGGAACGGTTCCTTGCCAACGCCGGATATGTCGGAATCGGAGGCCAGGTAGTAGAGATCGCCGTTGAGGACGGGCTGAAAGTTCCAGTTCTGTCGGTCGGACTGGAAAACTTCCCTGTCGGAAAAACTCAGGTTTGTCATGTAATAGCCGTACTTACCTGAGAGAAGCTTTCCCTCCCGTTTGAGTGAGACAAGGACCGTGATTGGCTGTTGACCGGGATCCCGCAGCTCAGTCCCGCCGAACTTACCAATCTCGTGTTCTTTCCCGTCGGCGTCGAGATGGACGAGACTGACCCAGTAATACGGCCCGGCACCGGCGAGGTCCAGCTTCC